>NZ_JAGGPC010000038.1:0-285946 GCF_018614005.1 Streptomyces sp. ISL-99 | reverse complement strand
ATCTTCATGAGTCTTCTAGGCGTGCGTCCGGCCTAGGCGTGCAGGGCGCCGTCCAGCACCGTGACGGCGTTCCCGGTGAGGTGAACGCGGTCGCCGTGCACGGCGGTGCGGACCAGCCCACCGCGCACCGATGCCTGCAGGCCGGTGAGCCCGTCGCGGCCCAGCCGCCCCGACCAGTACGGGGCGAGCGCGGTGTGGGCGCTGCCCGTGACGGGATCCTCAAGGATGCCCTCGGCCGGCGAGAAGAAGCGGGAGACGAAGTCGTACGCCGGGTCTGCCCCGGCCGGGGCGGTGATGATGACGCCGCGCAGCCCTTCTTGGCGCGTCAGGGCGGCTACCGCGTCCAGGTCGGGCGTCACGGCGCGGACGGCGGCCTCGTCGGGCAGAACCGTCAGCAGATCACCGAGCGCGCCGGTACGGAAGGTGGCCTCCGGCTCGGTCCCGAGTGCCTCGGCCAGTCCTTCCGGTACGGGCACTTCGGTGCCCGGAGCGGCCGGGAAGTCCAGCGTGATGCTGCCTTCGTCGTCGGCATGCGCGAGGAGGACGCCGCTCTCCCGGCTGCTGAAGCGCACGGTACCGACGAGTCCCCGCTCGGCGCGCAGCACATGCGCGGTGGCCAATGTGGCATGGCCGCACAGATTGGTCTCGCCGAGCGGGGCGAACCAGCGGATCGCCCAGTCGGCCTCGGCGGCGTCGGGCAGCGGGAGGGCGAAGGCGGTCTCCGAGTGGTTCAGTTCGGCCGCGACCTGCTGCATCCAGCTGTCTTCCGGCCACTTCCCGGCGGGCAGGAGACACACACCCGCCGGGTTCCCGGCGAACGGACGGTCGGTGAAGGCATCGACGATGTAGATACGCATGCCCGAACCGTAGCGATGCCAATCGAAGGCCCACCAAGTCCAATCCAGGACGAGTGGACCTTTTTGACAGTACGTGTCAGTCGGTGGACAGGGCTTCGAGCAAGTCCCCCACCTGCGGATCGGGCAGGGCCCGGGCCACGTCGGCCTGCGCCACGATGCCGACGAGGTCGTGGCCGTCGATCACGGGCAGCCGGCGGACCTTGTGCGAGGTCATCGTGCGCAGGATCTCGCCGGCGTCGTCGTCGGCGCCGATCGTCACCGCCTCGCCCTGCGCGAGTTCTCCCGCGGTGGTCCTGGCGGGGTCCTTGCCGGCCCCCAGGACCTTCACGACGATGTCGCGGTCGGTCAGCATGCCCTTGAGCTTATTGTCGGTCCCGCAGATCGGCAGGGCGCCCACGCCCAGCTCCGTCATCTTCCGGGCGGCGACCAGCACCGTCTCGTCCGCTCCGATGCACTCGGTGCCGGGGGTCATGATCTCTCTGGCAGTTGTCACGTGTCGTCTTCCCATCCTCGTGGCGAAGGGAGCCGCCCGGGGCTTCGCCACCCCGGGCCGGCTCCCTCACACTTCCTACGCCCGCCCACGGACAGCGGCCAACGCGCCACGGCGTCACCGGACCGGCGTGATCCGATTGCCCGGCCCGGTGCTCGGACCAGCGGCCGCGCACCGGGCGGGCGGGCCGCCCCTGGGGGCCGGGCGGGTGAAAGGCGAAGCGCGCCACTGGCAGAGGGGGTACCTCTGCGCGGACGAACGGTTGGTGCGCGAGGAAACGCGAGGAACCGCGAGGAAAGAGGAGTACATGCAGATCGGTTACAAGCTTGCCGCCGAGGCGTTCGGCCCGGCGGAGCTGGTGCGGCAGGCGGTGCTGGCGGAGGAGGCCGGCTTCGACTTCGTCGAGATCAGCGATCACTACCATCCCTGGCTCGACAACCAGGGCCACTCCCCGTTCGCGTGGACGGTGCTGGGCAGCATCGCGGCGAAGACCTCGCGGATCGGGCTGGCGACCGGCGTGACGTGCCCGACCGTGCGCTACCACCCCGCGATCATCGCCCAGGCGGCGGCGACCCTCGCCCTGCTGTCGGACGGCCGCTTCGTGCTCGGCGTCGGCTCCGGCGAGCGGCTAAACGAACACGTCACCGGCGTGGGCTTCCCCGACGCCGTCAGCACACGGCACGAGATGCTCAGGGAGGCCCTGGAGATCATCCGGCTGCTGTGGCGCGGCGGCTACCAGTCGTACGACGGCAAGCACCTGCGGCTGGAGGACGCCCGGGTGTTCGACCTCCCCGAGGAACTGCCGCTGATCGCGGTGGCCGCGAGCGGCCCGGCGTCGACGCGGATCGCCGCCGAGCTCGGTGACGGTCTGTTCGCCACCGAGGACAAGCCGGAGATCGTCCGGCAGTACCGCGACGCGGGCGGCAGCGGCCCGCACTACGTGGAGGTTCCGATGGCCTGGGCGCCCGACGAGCACGCCGCCGCGAAGGCCGTCCTGGAGACGTCACGCTGGGCTGTGACCGGGTGGAAGGTCATGAGCGAGCTGCCCAACCCGGTCAACTTCGAGGCGGCGACCACGACGGTGCGCGAGGAGGACATCCTGGAGAAGTTCGCGTGCGGCACGGACCCGGCCCGGTACGTCGAGGTGGCGCAGCAGTTCGTCGACGCGGGCTTCGACCGGCTGGTCATGCAGAACACGGGACCCGATCCGGACGGCTTCATCGACTTCTACCAGCGGGAACTCGCCGACCGTATCCTGCGGTTGAAGCCGAGCGGCGCACGCGCCTGAAGCCTGTGGAAACGGGTCCGCCCCGGCCCGCGTGACGCGGGCCGGGGCGGAACGTAAAGCGGGGTGTGACTGGAGCTGCCGCGTCAGGCGAGCGACGCGATGGCCTGGTTGAACGTCTTCGACGGGCGCATCACGGCCTCGGCCTTGGCCGCGTCGGGCCGGTAGTAGCCACCGATGTCGGCCGGCGATCCCTGCACCGCGATCAGCTCGTCGACGATGGTCTGCTCCTGCTCGGCCAGCGTCTTGGCGAGCCCGGCGAAGGCCTCCGCGAGCTGGGCGTCCTCGGTCTGCTTCGCCAGCTCCTGGGCCCAGTACAGCGCCAGGTAGAAGTGGCTGCCGCGGTTGTCGATGCCGCCGACGCGACGGCTCGGCGACTTGTCCTCCTCCAGGAAGGTCGCGGTCGCGCGGTCGAGGGTGTCGGCGAGCACCTGGGCGCGCGCGTTGTCCGTCGTCTGCGCGAGGTGCTCGAAGCTCACCGCGAGCGCGAGGAACTCACCCAGGCTGTCCCAGCGCAGGTAGTTCTCCTTGACGAGCTGCTGCACGTGCTTGGGCGCGGAGCCGCCGGCACCGGTCTCGAACAGGCCGCCGCCGTTCATGAGCGGGACGACCGACAGCATCTTCGCGCTCGTGCCGAGCTCGAGGATCGGGAACAGGTCGGTCAGGTAGTCACGCAGCACGTTGCCCGTGACGGAGATGGTGTCCTCGCCGCGGCGGATGCGCTCCAGGGAGAACGCGGTCGCCTCGACCGGCGACATGATCTCGATCTGGAGGCCCTCGGTGTCGTGCTCGGCGAGGTACGTCCTGACCTTGGCGATGAGCTGCGCGTCGTGCGCGCGGGTCTCGTCGAGCCAGAAGACGGCCGGGACGCCGGTCGCGCGGGCGCGGGTGACGGCCAGCTTGACCCAGTCCTGGATCGGCAGGTCCTTGGTCTGGCACATGCGGAAGATGTCGCCGGCGCCGACGGCCTGCTCCAGTACGGCGTTGCCGGCCGCGTCGACGACCCGGACCGTGCCCGTGGCCGGGATCTCGAAGGTCTTGTCGTGGCTGCCGTACTCCTCGGCCTTCTGGGCCATCAGGCCGACGTTCGGCACCGAGCCCATCGTGGACGGGTCGAACGCGCCGTTCGCGCGGCAGTCGTCGATGACGACCTGGTAGATGCCGGCGTAGCTGCTGTCCGGGAGGACCGCGAGGGTGTCGGCCTCCTGGCCGTCCGGGCCCCACATGTGACCGGAGGTACGGATCATCGCCGGCATGGAGGCGTCGACGATGACGTCGCTCGGTACGTGCAGGTTGGTGATGCCCTTGTCGGAGTCGACCATCGCGAGGGCCGGGCCCTCGGCGAGCTCGGCCTCGAACGACGCCCGGATCTCGGCGCCGAGGTGGGGCACCGAGTCCAGGCCCTTGAGGATGCCGCCGAGGCCGTCGTTGGGCGACAGACCGGCGGCGGCGAGC
Organism: Streptomyces sp. ISL-99; assembly: GCF_018614005.1. Taxonomy (NCBI): domain Bacteria; kingdom Bacillati; phylum Actinomycetota; class Actinomycetes; order Kitasatosporales; family Streptomycetaceae; genus Streptomyces; species Streptomyces sp. ISL-99. The sequence continues at coordinate 281,859 of NZ_JAGGPC010000038.1, read as the reverse complement.
ACCTCGCCGTACTTCGCGAACGTCTTCGGGAAGAAGGCGCGCACCACGTGGCCGAAGATGATCGGGTCGGAGACCTTCATCATCGTGGCCTTCAGGTGTACGGAGAACAGCACGCCCTCGGCCTTGGCGCGGGCGACCTGCGCGGTGAAGAACTCGCGCAGCGCCGCGACGCGCATGACGGCCGCGTCGACGACCTCGCCCGCCAGGACGGGCACCGACTCACGCAGGACGGTGGTGGTGCCGTCGTCCCCGACGAGCTCGATGCGCAGCGAGCCCGCGTCGGAGATGGCGGCGGACTTCTCGGTGGAGCGGAAGTCGTCGTTGTCCATGTGCGCGACGTTGGTCTTCGAGTCGGCCGTCCAGGCGCCCATGCGGTGCGGGTGCTTCCTGGCGTAGTTCTTGACCGACGCGGGGGCGCGGCGGTCGGAATTGCCCTCGCGCAGCACGGGGTTGACGGCGCTGCCCTTGACCTTGTCGTAGCGCGCGCGGACGTCCTTGTCCGCGTCGGTCTTCGGGTCGTCCGGGTAGTCCGGCAGCGCGTAGCCCTGCTGCTGGAGCTCGGCGATCGCGGCCTTCAGCTGCGGGATCGAGGCCGAGATGTTCGGAAGCTTGATGATGTTCGCGCCGGGCGTCTTCGCCAGCTCACCGAGCTCGGCGAGCGCGTCCTCGATGCGCTGGTTCTCCTGGAGGTACTCGGGGAAAACGGCGATGATGCGCCCCGCGAGCGAGATGTCGCGGCTCTCCACCGTGACCCCGGCCGTCGAGGCGTAGGCCTCGACCACAGGCAAGAACGAATACGTCGCCAGGGCCGGGGCCTCGTCGGTGTGTGTGTAGATGATGGTCGAGTCAGTCACCGGGTGCTCCGCTCCACGTCTGCAACATTGCTTGACATCAAGATATCTCTAGACCGTACCTCTCTCGACAGGGGCCGGTCAGCCCGCCAGAGCCTTCGATACGACGGCCTTGGCCTCCTCCTGGACACGGGAGAGGTGGTCCGGGCCGAGGAAGGACTCGGCGTACACCTTGTAGACGTCCTCGGTGCCCGACGGGCGGGCGGCGAACCAGGCGTTCTCGGTGGTGACCTTGATGCCGCCGATGGGAGCGCCGTTGCCGGGCGCCTCGGTCAGGACGGCGGCGACCGGCTCCCCGGCCAGGGTGCCTGCGGTGATCTGCTCGGGCGAGAGGCGTGCCAGTACCGCCTTCTCCTCGCGGGTCGCGGGGGCGTCGACGCGGGCGTAGGCGGGCTCGCCGAAGCGGGCGGTGAGCGCCGCGTAGTGCTCGGAGGGCGACTTTCCGGTGACCGCGAGGATCTCGGAGGCGAGCAGGGCCAGGATGATGCCGTCCTTGTCGGTGGTCCACACCGAGCCGTCGCGCCGCAGGAAGGAGGCCCCGGCCGATTCCTCCCCGCCGAAGCCGAGCGAGCCGCCGGCCAGCCCGTCCACGAACCACTTGAAGCCCACCGGTACTTCGACGAGCTCGCGGCCGAGACCGGCGGCGACCCGGTCGATCATTCCGGAGGACACCAGTGTCTTGCCGACACCGGCGTCGGCGGGCCACTGCTCGCGGTGGGCGTAGAGGTAGGAGATGGCGACGGCGAGGTAGTGGTTGGGGTTCATCAGACCTGCGTCGGGGGTGACGATGCCGTGCCGGTCGGCGTCGGCGTCGTTGCCCGTGGCGATCTGGAAGCGGCTGCGCCCCTCGATCAGGGAGGCCATCGCGTACGGCGACGAGCAGTCCATGCGGATCTTGCCGTCCCAGTCCAGCGTCATGAAGCGCCAGGTGGGGTCGGTCCGCGGGTTGATCACGGTCAGGTCGAGGCGGTGCTGCTCGGCGATGCGGCCCCAGTACGCGACGGACGCCCCGCCCAGGGGGTCGGCGCCGATGCGCACGCCCGCGGCGCGTACCGCGTCCAGGTCGAGGACGGACGGCAGGTCGGTGACGTACTTGTCCAGGAAGTCGTACCGCCCGGTGGTGGGCACGGCGAGGGCGCGGGCGTAGGGCAGGCGCCGTACGTCCTTCAGGCCGTCCGCGATGATCGCGTTGGCGCGGTCCTGGATCCATCCGGTCGCCTGCGAACCGGCGGGGCCGCCGCTGGGCGGGTTGTACTTGAAGCCGCCGTCCGCGGGCGGATTGTGTGAGGGGGTGACGACGACACCGTCGGCGAGGCCCGAGGTGCGGCCGCGGTTGTGGGCGAGGATGGCGTGGGACACCGCCGGGGTGGGGGTGTAGCCGTCGGCCGTGTCGATGAGCACGGTCACGTCGTTGGCGGCGAAGACCTCGACGGCCGTGACGCGGGCCGGCTCGGACAGGGCGTGGGTGTCGGCTCCGAGGAAGAGCGGGCCGTCGACGCCCTGTTGGCCGCGGTACTCGCAGATCGCCTGGCTGGTCGCGGCGATGTGGTCCTCGTTGAACGCGGTGGCCAGCGACGATCCACGGTGCCCGGACGTTCCGAACGCGACCCGCTGGCCCGGTTCCCGCGGATCCGGGTGCAGCGCGTAGTACGCGGTCACCAGCCGGGCCACATCGGTGAGATCGTCCGGTCCGGCCTGCTGTCCCGCTCGTTCGTGCGTCATCTGCCCACTCCTCCAGATCGTTGGTGCCGGTGTCGACGTCAGTCACCCGTGGGTACCACACGCGCCTTTCATTGTGGTGCCGCGTGGTGATTGACCAGGCTTTCCAAGTCATCCACGGCTGTTTCGACGGTCGGCAGAGCCAGACAGGCCAGGCGGGCCTGCTTCACTCGCCGCAGGACCGAGCCGTCGTCGAGCAGGCGGCGGCAGGTCGCCGCGATGCCGGACGGGGTGGGATCGGTGATCTCGCTGCCGATGCCCAGCTCCGTGACGCGCCGGGCGTTCATGGGCTGGTCGGCCGTCTGGGGCAGCACCGCCATGGGGGTCGCGGTGCTGATCGACTCCAGCACGCCGGTGTATCCGCCGTGGGTGAGGAACAGGTCGGCCGCTTCCAGCAGAAGCGGTTGCGGTACGTGGTCGACGACATGCACATGGGGCGCGGGATCGAGACCGGCGACGGTCACCCCGCTGGTGGACACCACGGCCGTGCAGTCGAGCCGTGACAGTGCCTCGGTCATGGACCGCAGTACGGTCGCCGGGTCCGGCTGCCCGGCCAGTGGCTGGTGCCCGTCCGGCGAGGGCGCGAAGAGCGGCAGTGCGCAGCCGGTACCGGCGTACACGAGTGGCCGGTCAATGGGAAGGCCGACCATCCAGCTGGGGAGTTTCGCGCGGGGATCAACGAAGGCCGGCTGACGGTACGCGTGCGCGGGCGGCAGATGCGGAGCGAAGGTGCAGGAGGGCGGCAGGTAGTCCAGGTGCCCGTGGGGCGTCAGGGACATCGGATCGTCCTGCGGCGGCAGACCGGCGGTGGAACGCCACTGGTTGAGGTGCGGCAGCAGAGCCGCCGGGTCGGTGAAACCCTTCGCACCGGACACCATCGCCACCTGCGGGATTCCCAGTTCCTCGGCCACGAGGCAGGCGCCGAGGTCCATCGCGTCACGCAGCAGCAGATCCGGCTTGAAGTCGTGGGCCGCCGCGTCCAGTGCCTCGATCTGACCGAGCAGGTGCGGACCCGCCAGTACGAGCGCCGCCGCGTCCGGGGACGCGGTACCGGTCCGCAGGAGCCCCACGGCGTCCCGCGTCTCCTCACCGGCCGTCACCGCCTCGCCGAACAGGTTCGGCAGGCACGCCGTGGCGGCGACGCCCTGGTCCAGGAAGAAACCGAGCAGGTGCTCCTCGGTGGCGACGTGCACTTCATGACCCGCGCCGGACAGCAGGCGCGCGAAGCGGAGGGCCTCGCGCGTGTGGGACGGGGAGAGAATCGCAGTACACAGGACGCGCATGCCAGAGATCACCGTTCGCCCGCTCGACAGCACTTTCCGGTCAAATCATCCTCTTGAGTGCGCCACGCCGGTGCGGTGACGCACCGATCGATGTGATCAACGGGTTGGGGTGGGGGACGTTCCGGTGATTCGATGTGACCTGTCCTCGTGCCAACAGGCGCTGGGGGGACCGGACATGTGTGGAGGTCGCGCGCGATGGTGGCGAGAGGACGTACGGCCCCGCCCACGCTCGAGGAAGTCGCCGCGTTCGCGGGTGTCGGGCGGGGCACGGTCTCCCGTGTTATCAACAACGCGCCCGGCGTGCGGGCCACGACCCGGCTGACGGTCGAGCGGGCGATCGCCGAGCTCGGTTACGTTCCCAATCAGGCCGCCCGCGCCCTGGCCGGCAGCCGCACCGGCGCGGTGGCGCTGGTGATCACGGAGACCGAGCGGCGGTTCTTCGCGGAGCCGTTCTTCTCCGACATCGTCCGCGCCGTCGGCGCCGCACTGGCCGACACCGAGATCCAGCTGCTGCTGACGCTGGTGCGCAGCGAGAAGGAACGGCAGCGGTTCGTCCAGTACGCGCGCGCCGGCCGGGTGGACGGGGTGCTGCTCGTGTCCGTGCACGGCAGCGATCCGCTCCCCGACCTGCTCGCGGAACTGGAAATGCCGACCGTCCTCAGTGGCCGGCGCTCCAGCGACGAGCCGGTGTCGTACGTCGACTCCGACAACGTCGGCGGCGCCCGGTCGGCGGTCCGCTACCTGGTCGACGCGGGGCGGCGTGCCATCGCCACGGTGACCGGCCCGCCGGACATGTACGTCGCGCAGTGCCGGCTGCGCGGCTACGAGGACGCGATGCGGAACGCCTTCGGTGAGGTGGAGGCGTCGTGGATCGCGCAGGGCGACTTCACCGAGGAGAGCGGGCGCCGGGCGACGGCCGAGCTCCTGGAGCGCCATCCGGAGCTGGACGCGGTGTTCGCCGCGTCGGACATCATGGCGGCGGGCGCCCTGCACACCCTGCGGGCGGCAGGCCGCCGGGTGCCGGAGGATGTGGCCCTGGTGGGTTTCGACGACTCCCCGCTCGCCCAGCACACCGATCCGCAGCTCACCACGGTCCGGCAGCCGGTGGAGGAGATGGGCCGCGCCATGGCACGCGTACTGCTGGAGGACATCGACGACCGCAGTGCGGCCTGTCGTCACGTCATCCTACGCACCGAACTGGTGCGGCGCGCCTCTGCCTGACGCGCGTCGCATTCGCCACGGCCGCGCAGCACGGTGACCGCCGCGCCGGATCCGTTCTTGTACGGGTTCAGTTGCGCCGGGGCCGGTGCGACTCGCCACTCCCCTCGCTCGGACACCATGCGCAGGGTGCCGGAGGCGCCACCGCCCTGCCAGCCGATCTCGACCGTACGCCGGTTGAGCGGGACCGCCCGTACCGTCTCGAACGGCACCGCGAGCAGGGGGTGGCAGATCCGGTGCGTACGGACATAGGTGTCCCGTGGCACCTGGCGCTGGGCTTGGCTGCTCCAGCCGTCCCAGGCCGCGGCCCAGTCACCGCCCGAGAGCAGCCCGAGGTGGTTCCGCGCGGCGGCCAGGGCAGCCTTGCGTGCCGGGGGTTTTACGTCGGGCGCCCCTCCGGTGGAGGCCGGGGCGCCGGCGGTGTCCTGGGCGCGGCCGACCAGCGCCACGGCGATCAGCGCCGCGATCAGCGAGGCCGGTCTCAGCAGGCGGGCGCGGAGGGCGCGCATATGAGTTCTCCCGTGCACGGGCCACGAGGGCCGGGGGCGTCCGGCCGCCCGCCCCTCGCGGCGTGGGTGGTCAGTTGGCGTAGCGGACGGTGCCGTACTTCTTGACCAGGTCGGTGTTGGAGGAGACGTTCAGGTCGGCGGTGAAGCGGATGGAGTCGCGTGTGGTCTCCAGGCTCACCGCGCCCTGGTCCGGCCCGCCGAGCTTGTACACCCAGGTGTGGCCGGGGTCGATGCCGCGCTGGGGCAGCGGCACGTCGTGGAATCCGAGGCGCACGATGTAGAACGACGTGCCGTCGCCCCGCTTGACTTCGACGAAGTCCTGCTGCGGGTGCCCGAACGTCTGGGAGGCGCCGTAGTGGTGCTGGTCCGAACCGGACGGAGCCCGGAAGATCAGTACACCGCAGTCGAGGTGGACCGGCTTGGCCGAGCGGTTGGTGAAGACCAGCTCGCGGAGGCCGTAACCAGTGGTGTTGTCGGCCCGCGCGCTGACGGAGAGCGGGACGTTCGAGGTGAAGGCCGCGGTCAGCGGCTCGTTGAGGATCGGCTTGGTGCCGGACAAGGGGTAACTGGGGCTGGTGTGACAGCGCTCGAGCGGGGTGGTGTACTGCGATGCTCCGCCGGTCGGCAGCTGCTGGGTGAAGCTGTCGGGGCCGCCGTTGACGGCGGTGGTCTGGCCGGCGGCGGCGGTGGCCGTCCGGGAGGTCGTCAACTGGACGGCGACGGTGGCGAGCACCAGTCGAGGGCGGCCAGGCCGGCCAGGGTCAGTTGTAACGCGGGTCTGCGCATGGGGATTTCCTCGTGTGCGGACAGGACGGACGGAGAGGAGCGGGGCATGTACGGGGAAGGCGTGGGGGGCGAGGGGCCCGGCCGGTCAAGCCTCATCAGCGCTTCGCCGGACGCCGCTCGGGGAAGTGTTTCGGGAGCGCTCCCAAATGGACGCCAACCCTCCCTCGCTTTCACTCTGCGGAGTTGACGCACCCTCGTCAATCGCTGGTGCGTGACGTGAACCGGCCAAGAAATCCGACCGCCCGCACACGTCCCACCACGACCGGAGCGCGACAGCTGTCCGGCCCCTGGTGCGCACCCTCGCGGCTCAGGCCGAACACCTGCCTGGCCGGCCGGCCACCGGAGGGCGGTCGGACCACGGGAGCCGCGCGGACCGATTCGGCTCGATGACCTCTCGCCGAGCAGCCGACAGGGTGCTACGCGCACAAGAGCCCACACCCAAATCCCTTGCGGCTCACGGCACTTGTCGCCGCGCTTGTCTCTCGGAATACTGGGAGCGCTCCCACCCCACCCGCACGCTTCTCACCGAAGGAGCCACATGAGACCGCTACCCCGCTGTGTCCGCTCCGTCCGCGCCGCCCTCATGACGATGCTGGTGGCCCTGGCGTCACTGGCCGCTCTCGTGACGACGGCAGGGCCCGCACAGGCCGACACCCTGATATGCGATCAGTTCGGTACCACCACCATCCAGGGCCGCTACGTGGTCCAGAACAACCGCTGGGGCACCAGCGCCACGCAGTGTGTCAACGCAACCGCGACCGGCTTCGAGCTCACGCGCGCCGACGGATCCGTACCGACGAACGGGGCGCCCAAGTCGTACCCCTCCGCCTACAACGGCTGCCACTACACGAACTGCTCCCCCGGGACCAGCCTGCCGATGCGGGTGAACTCGATCAGCAGCGCGCCGAGCAGCATCTCCTACGGGTACGTCAGCAACGCCGTCTACAACGCGTCCTACGACATCTGGCTCGACCCGACGCCCAAGACGGACGGCGTGAGCCAGACCGAGATCATGATCTGGTTCAACCGGGTGGGCCCCATCAATCCGATCGGCTCGAAGACCGGCACGGCCACAGTGGCCGGCCGCAGCTGGGAGATCTGGACCGGCAACAACGGCAGCAATGACGTGATCTCCTTTGTGGCGCCCTCGGCGATCGCGAGCTGGAGCTTCGACGTCATGGACTTCGTCGACCAGGCCGTGGCACGCGGGCTGGCACAGGAGTCGTGGTACGTCACGAGCGTGCAGGCCGGGTTCGAACCCTGGGAGAACGGGGCCGGCCTGAAGGTGGAGTCCTTCTCCTCCACCGTCAACGGCGACGGCGGCGGTCCGGGTCCGGGTGATCCCGGAACCCCGGCCGCCTGCCGTGTCACCTACGCCACGAACTCCTGGCCGGGCGGCTTCACCGCCAATGTGACCGTCACCAACGCGAGCGCGACGCCCGTCAACGGCTGGAGGGTGGCCTTCGGCCTTCCCGCCGGCCAGCGCGTCACCCACGCCTGGAACGCCGTCATCAGTCCGTCGTCCGGGACGGTGACGGCGACGAACACCGCCTCCAACGCCCAGATCGCGGCCAACGGCAGCCAGTCCTTCGGTTTCCAGGGGACGTACTCGGGCACCTTCGCCAAGCCGACGCAGTTCAGCCTCAATGGAACCGCGTGCGCGGTGGCCTAGAAACGGGCCTGTCCGTCCGGCCGGTACGGCGCCCGGCCGGACGGACAGGGGGCCAGTGCGCCAGGGGGCGATTCGAGTGCTCGGCTCGGGGGAACGCAAGTGTGGTCAAACCGAACCAAACAGGAGGCCGGCATGAAGGACGAGAGCCGCGAGGTGGAGAACCCCGTCACCAAGCACCCCCAGCCAAAGCTCCCTGACCAGGAACAGGCGCACCCCGGCTGGACGGGCCCGATGGACCCGCCGCCGGATCACGGCGAGGACTCCTATCGGGGAAGCGGGCTCTTGGAGGGCCTCGCCGCGGTGGTGACCGGAGGCGACTCGGGAATCGGCCGGGCGGTGTGTCTGGCCTTCGCGCGTGAGGGCGCCGACGTACTGCTCACTCACCTGCCGGAGGAGGAGAAAGAGGCCGCGGAGACCTCACGACTCGTCGAAGAGGCAGGCCGCAAGGCCGTCGCGGTGAGCTGTGACATCCGGGACGAGGAGCAGTGCCGTGCGCTCATTGAGCGCACTGTCGCGGAATTCGGCCGCATCGACATTCTGGTGAACAACGCCGCGTATCAGATGTCCCAGCCGGACGGCATCGGCGCCATCACGACCGAACAATTCGACCGGGTGATGAAGACCAATCTCTACGGCATGTTCTGGCTGTCGAAAATGGCTCTCCCCCACATTCCCGAGGGAGGATGCATCATCAACTCGTCCTCCGTTCAGGCGTACAAGCCCAGCCCGCATCTGCTCGATTACGCCATGACGAAATCGGCCATCGTGGCCTTCACTCAGGGGCTGGCGCAAATGGTCGCGTCCAGCGGAATTCGCGTCAACGCGGTCGCTCCCGGCCCGGTGTGGACGCCGCTGATTCCGGCGACCATGCCGGACACCACGGAGTTCGGAAAGCAGTCGCCTCTGGGCCGGCCCGCCCAGCCGGCCGAAATGGCCCCGGCGTATGTATTCCTCGCTTCCCCGCGGGCCAGCTACATCACGGCCGAGATTGTCAACGCCACCGGCGGCACGCCACTTCCGTAGAGCGACGCGCCCTGGGGCTCAGTTCGATTCACCGGATCCGGGTTCTGCCATTTTCCGGTGCGCGGCCGCCTTGACGCTGCCAGGGACGATCTTGCTGACGAGCCCCTGCGCCTTGGTCTTCACGGAACCGGCCACGATCTTCTTCCGGCCCGCCATCAACGCCTCGAAGCCCTGCCGGGCCACGTCCTGGGGGTCGTCCTTCTTCTGCCGCCCGACCTGGGTGTCCTCCATGCCGGCGCGGTGGAAGAAGTGCGTCTCCGTCGCGCCGGGCATGACTGAGGTGACCGTTACCCCGGTGTCCTTGAGTTCGTTCTGCAACGCCTGTGCGAACGACTGGATGAAGGACTTGGAGGCGTTGTACACGGCCTGGAAGGAGCCCGGCACGGTCGCGTCGATGGAGGAAGTGAACAGGAGCCGGCCCTCGTCACGAGCGACCATGTCCGGCAGCAGGCCCTTCGCCAGCCGCACGGTGGACGTGATGTTGAGGTCGATGACGCGCACCTCGTCGGCGAGGTCCGTGTCGAGGAAGGCCCCACCCTGCCCCACGCCGGCGTTGAGCGCGGCGGCGGCAACGGGTCGCCCGGTCGCCACAATGGCGCCGAGCAGTCGTTCGGCGCCTTCCGCTGTGGCCAGATCGGCCTTCACCCTGTGTACGTCGGCTCCATGGGCCCGCACTTCGTCCGCGGCAATTCCAAGACCGGAGTTTTCGGCGCACAGCACAAGGTCGAATCCATTTTCGGCAAATTGCTTGGCCAGCTCGAAACCGATTCCGCTGGAGGCACCGGTAACGACGGCCAGAGGCCTGGTTTCGTTCATGAGTGGCGAGTACCCGCGCAAGCCGCGATGTATCAATATGCCCCCGTTTGTCTTGTGCCGTGGACCATCGCCCGGCAGGCCCGGCACGCTCGTGCCACCACTCTCTCTACACGTCGAGTGCGGGCCAACACCCCCTCCACATGGGGAAGTTCGGGGAGATCGGCGCTCAAGTCAACCCACAGCAGGAGCAGTTCCGGAGGCGGTGCGCGCACTCGGCGCTGGTGGCGTTCCCGTGATGCGCACTTCCGGCCAGGAATGACCAGTGTGGGCGGTTTGCCTGAAAGGTCGTTGTGCGGTCGCCTCCCGTGATACGAGTCACGTCAGCAACGGAATGTGGTAGTTCCGTCGGCGTCAGTTCCCTTCCATGGAAAGAAAGTTGGCTTTGCCGCCCACGGACAGTGACGGGAGTTTCCCCGTTCTGATACGCCACACGATTGCGCTGCGGAATGCGGGGCTTGTTCTTCCACGCCCCTCTCGCTTAACGTCACCGTCAATCCGGGTGGACCGCCGAATCCTGCCGCCGTCCGGAATCCGCACCCACTCACACTCACGTACGGCAGGAGCGGGGGACCCAGGTAAGCCGCCGGTCCGGAACGAATCCGGAACGGCTTGGGGTGAAGTCGCACAGACCGCGCGACCGGGCATCTCCAGCCCGAACCCGACAGCTCACCTCGCAGGCGACGGAGAGGAATTCGTCATGCGCTCAAAGGGTAAGCACCGTCGTACCAAGGTCAGATCGCTCACTCGCGGCTTCATCGCCGTGGGTACGGGTGGCGCCGCACTGGCTCTGCCGCTGATCGGTGCGACCACGGCCGCCGCGGCACAGCCCGCCGCCGCCGAGAAGGCCGCGACCTCGGCCGCCGCCGCCCCGGCCGCCGCGAAGAAGGCCGGGCCCACGACCTATTCCGTGGTCGCCGGTGACTCGCTTTCCAAGATCGCGGACGCGCACTCCGTGAGCAGCTGGAAGAAGCTGTACCAGGACAACCGGGAAGTCATCGGTGGCGACCCGTCGCTGATCCACCCCGGTCTCAAGCTGACGATCGGCGCGAAGGCCGAGCCCAAGGCCAAGCCCAAGGCGAAGGCCACCCCGGCGTCCGAGCGGGCCGACCGCTCCGAGACCCGCGCCGCCGTCGCCAAGACGACGACGTACACGAACGACCTGGACGGCTGGATCAAGGAGTCGCTGGCCATCATGGCCAAGCACGGCATCCCCGGCACGTACGAGGGCATCCACCGCAACATCATGCGGGAGTCCTCGGGCAACCCGATGGCCATCAACAACTGGGACTCCAACGCCGTGGCCGGCACGCCGTCCAAGGGGCTCCTCCAGGTCATCCAGCCGACCTTCGCGGCCTACCACGTGCCCGGTACGTCGATGGACAGCTACGACCCCGTCGCCAACATCACCGCCGCGTGCAATTACGCCGCGGACCGGTACGGCTCGATCGACAACGTGAACGGCCCGTACTAAACCGGCATTGACGAGTCACGGCCTGTCTGCTCCAGCAGGGCCCCTGAGGGCGCCTCGCCGGAGCAGGCAGGCCGGTCGTCGTACACGGGACACAGGTGCCCCCAAAAAGCCGCGTAATGCTAAAAATGGGGCATGAGCGGACGTCCCGGACGACCCAGGGGTGTCGGGCCACCGCGCTCGTCCCGGCCAGGAGTGCGTTCCCGGCTGAAGGTGCGCAGCGCCGCCGGCCAGGTGCTCTTCCTCCAGATCGTGGTCGCGGTGCTGCTGATCACCGCCGCGGTGGTCGCGCTCGCGTTCCAGACACGCCAGGACAGCGAGCGCGACGCCCGTAACCGCTCGCTCGCCGCCGCTGAGGCCTTCGCGGACGCCCCGGGCACCGTCGAGGCCCTGCGGTCCCCCGATCCCACCGCCGCGCTGCGCGCCCACGTCAACGCGGCCCAGCACGGGGCGGGAGTGGATTTCATGGCGGTGATGGCACCGGACGGCACCCGGCACGCCGACACCGATCCGGCGCTGATCGGCAGGCGCGCCGAGGGCGTGGAACGCGCCACGGCCGGGACAGCCTTCACGGAGATCTTCAAGGGCGCCCCGAACGACGCGGCCCGGGCCGTCGTCCCCGTCACCGACGCCGACGGCTCCGTCGTCGGCCTGGTCACCGCCGGTGTCACGGTCGAGAACGTCGGGGACGCGGTCAACCGCCATCTGCCGATGCTCCTCGCCTCCGCCGCCGGCGCGCTGATCCTCGCCACGGGCAGCTCCGTGCTGGTGAGCAGGAGGCTGCGGCGGCAGACGCACGGGCTCGGCCCCACCGAGATGACCCGAATGTACGAGCACCACGACGCGGTTTTGCACGCTGTCCGGGAAGGCGTGCTCATCATCGCGGACGACGGCCGGCTGACCCTGGTCAACGACGAGGCACGCAGGCTCCTCGAACTGCCCGCCGGCGCGGAGGGACGGCACGTCACCGGCCTGGGCCTCGACGCCCCCATCGCGCAGCTGCTGGCCTCGGGCCGCGCCGTGACCGACGAGGTCCACCTGGCCGGTGACCGGCTGCTGGCCGTCAACACACGGCCCACCGCCCCGTACGGCGGTCCCCCCGGCACTGCCGCGACACTCCGCGACACCACCGAGCTGCTCGCGCTGTCCGGCGCGGCCGAGGTGGCCCGCGAGCGCCTGAAGCTGCTGTACGAGGCCGGAGTGCGGATCGGGACCACGCTGGACGTGGTGCGTACCGCCGAGGAGCTGTCCGAGGTCGCGGTCCCCCGGTTCGCGGACTTCGCCACGGTGGAGCTGCTGGACCCCGTCCTGCGCGGTGAGGAGCCGACGGGCGCCCACACCGAGATGCGCCGCGCCGCCGTGAGCGGCGGCAGCGAGGACCGCCCCTTCCAGCCGGTGGGCGACCTGATCAGATTCGTCGTCCCCACGACGCCGATGGCGGCGGCTCTCGCCAGCGGCCATGCGGTGCTGGAGGCCGACCTGACGGTCGCCCACGGCTGGCGGTCCCAGGACCCCGTAGGGGCCGACCGCGCCCTTGAGTACGGCATCCGCTCCCTGGTGTCGGTGCCGTTGCAGGCACGTGGTGTCGTGCTCGGCATGGCCAACTTCTGGCGCTCGGAGTCCACCGAACGTTTCGGGGAGGAAGACCTGGCCTTCGCCGAGGAGCTCGCCGCCCGCGCCGCGGTCGCCATCGACAACGCCCGTCGCTTCACCCGCGAACACGCCATGGCCGTGACCCTCCAGCGCAGTCTGCTGCCCCGCGTCCTGCCCGAGCAGGACGCCCTGGATGTCGCGTACCGCTATCTGCCCGCGCAGGCCGGGGTGGGCGGCGACTGGTTCGACGTCATCACCCTGCCGGGGGCGCGGGTCGCTCTGGTCGTCGGCGACGTCGTCGGCCACGGCCTGCACGCCGCCGCCACCATGGGCCGGCTGCGCACCGCGGTCCACAACTTCTCCGCTCTCGACCTGTCGCCGGACGAGCTGCTGGGCCATCTGGACGAGCTGGTCTCCCGCATCGACGAGGAGGAAGGGGACGACGGCGGTGACGGCATCGCGGGCGCCACCTGCCTGTACGCCATCTACGATCCGGTCTCCGGCCTGTGCACCATGGCCACGGCGGGACACTTCGCCCCCGCGCTGGCGCACCCGGACGGCACAGTGGACTTTCTGGAGATGCCGGTCTTCCCGCCCCTGGGTCTCCACGGCCTGCCTTTCGAGACCGCCGAAGTGCGGCTGCCCGAGGGCAGTCGGCTCGTCCTCTACACCGACGGCCTCATCGAGCACCGCGACCGCGACATCGACACCGGTCTGCGCCTCCTGCGCCACACGCTGGAGGACCCGGCGAATCCGTCGCCCGAGGAGACCTGCCAGGCCGTGTTCAGTGCGATGCTGCCCCCGCACCGCAGCGACGACATCGCGCTGCTGGTGGCCCGTACCCATCTGCTGGACCCCGCCCGGGTCGCCGACTGGGACGTCCCCTCCGATCCCGCGGCCGTCGCTCCGGTCCGCGCCGCGTGCGGCCGTCAGCTGGAGACGTGGGGGCTCGGGGAGATCGGGTTCTCGACGGAGCTCATGCTGAGCGAGCTGATCACCAACGCGATCCGTTACGGCTCCGAGCCGATCCATGTGCGGCTGATGTACGAACGCGGTCTGATCTGCGAGGTGTCCGACGGCAGCAGCACCGCCCCGCACCTGCGACGTGCGGCCACGACGGACGAGGGCGGGCGCGGTCTGTTCCTGGTCTCCCAGTTCGCCGGACGGTGGGGAACGAGATACACGCCGACCGGCAAGGTCATGTGGATCGAACAGTCCCTGACCGACGGTCAGCAGCCCGCGCCCGAGCCGGATCTGGACGATCTGTCCTGGTTGCCCGGCGAACCGTTGTGACGGATGCCGGGACGGACCGTGCCCCGTGCGGCGGGCGGGAGGGCGAACGGCATACTTGCCGACCGGGCGCGATCATTTCCGACACACCAGGAGCAGCAATGGCTGACCGGATCGCCACCGAGAAGACGACTTTCAAGACGGTCTTCGAGGTGGGGTCGTCTTTCATGGACCGGGCACGGAGCATCGAGGCGGGGTTCCAGCACGCGATCGCCCCGGCGACCGTGGACTTCGACTTCGGTGAGATCAGTCGGGCGGCGAGCGGCATCCCCGGCTGCTCGACCGTAAAGATCATCCGTGGCTGGGGTCTGCAGGAAACCGCCCCCGTCAGCGTCATGGTCCTCTCCCTGAAGGAGGCTGTACGCCAGGCTCTTCCGCTCCCGTGCGCCAACCGCGTCTTCTGGGACAAGGCCGAGCAGGCGCTCACCGAAGCCTTTGTGGACCTGGGCCGGCAGGAGGGCACGCATCTCTCCTTCTACCGGGAGGAGGCGGACCGTACGAGCTACTACTACAACCTGCTGTTCGCGCTCCAGGACGAGGAGACCGGGGACTCCGTCTACGCCATCGCCTTCTGCGCCAATGTGACCGTCGCGCTGGGCTCGGAGGACGTCCGGTCCCTGACCGTCGCGGACACCACGCGCTACACGATCCGCCTCAACGCGATCACTGTGCGGCAGGAGGTGCCGTCCGCGGCCTGACCGGCGAAGCCGCCGCGTCTCACCCTTCGCCGGGGTGCGGCGCGGCGCGTTCCACCAGCACGCTCAACGGCGCCCGGAAGGACAGCAGCCCCAGCATCTCCGGAGCCGGGGAGGTGTCCGCGAGCCGCAGCCCGGGCAGCCGGGCCGCGGTCATCCGCAGCATCACGCCGGCCTCCGTCCTGGCCAGTTCGGCGCCGGAGCACCGGTGCCGGCCCACGCCGAAGGACAGATGCCTGCGACGGTTCGACCGGTGGGGACACAGCTCCTCGGGGTTCTCGAACACGTCGGGGTCCGAGCCGGTGGAGGCCAGCATCAGCAGCAGCGGCGCCCCCGCCGGGATGTCCACGCCGCGGACGGTGACCGGCCGGCCGGTGACCCTGCGCCATGTGGTGATCGGGGGCTCCCGCCGCAGCATCTCCTCGGTCCAGGGCTCGACGCTGCCCGGCTCCTCGGCGAAGCGCCGCCACAGGGCGGGTTCGCCGAGTGCGCGCCGGTACATGATGCTCATCATCTGCCTGGTGGTCGCCTGACCGGCGATGAGCATGAAGTAGAGCACCGCGGCGGACTCGGCCACGCCCAGCGGCTCGCCGTCCGGCAGCCGGTGCGCCGCCAGTGCGCCGAGCAGGGTGTCCGCCGCGGGGCCGGGCTCGGTCACGAGGTCCCTGAGCCAGGAGTAGAAGTCGGCCGCTTCCCCTGCCAGCTCGCGTTGCCGGCCGGCGTCCGGCCGCCCCCAGAACAGCTCCAGCGAGGCGTCGCTCCACCGCGCCAGGGTGTCGATGCCGACGTCAGCGGCCTGTTCGAGGCCGAGGATCCGCAGCAGCACCCGCAACGGAACGTCGCGGGCGAGCGTGGTGGCGAGGTCGCACACACCGTCGGCGTCGAGCCGTTCCTCCAGCTGGGCCAGGCACTCGCCGGTCACCTGCTCGATCATCGGCACAGCCGCGGTGACGGCCCGGGCGCCGAGCAGCCCGGTCATGATGCGCCGGTATCCGGCGTGGCTCTCGCCGCCGTTGCTGGCGAGGGTGGGCGGCAGGGCGAACCTGGCCCTGGCGAGGACGCGCAGGGTCGGCACCGAGAAGCGGCCGATGGCGTCCATCGCGTTGTCCGGCAGGAAGGTGTCCGTGTCGAGCAGGATCGCCCGTACGTCGTCGTACCGGCTCACCAGCCACAGTCCGGTGTCCGGTTCGTAGTGCACCGGCGCGTTCTCCCGAAGACCGTCCCAGACCGGAAAGGGGTCGAGCACGTACCCCTGGTCGAAAAGATCCACAGCGCTCATGGGTATGGCCATGACGGAACCCCACCCCCTTCCTCGCGTCAGTCCTGGTCAGCCACCTTCCGGGCCGCACCATATCGCCTGCCGGATCCTCCCGCGCCGCCGGGCGGCGCAGCCCGCCCACCGTGCGTTCAGCCCTGCGATTTGTCCGGCCCGTGGGGTACGACGTGCTCGCCCGGCGTCGCGAGCTCCGCGACCGCGTCGGCGCCGACCACCGCGCCGGTGGATTTCTTGCCGCGCCGCAGTCTGCCCTCCAGCCAACTCGCGAACGTGGTGAGCGCGAAGTTCAGCAGGACGAAGATCACGGCGACCACGGTGAAGCTGGCGATGGTGTTCGCGCCGTAGTTCGCGCTCATCGGGCGGACCGATGCCAGCAGTTCGGAGAAGCCGAGCAGCGCCCCGCCGAGCGCGGTGTCCTTCACGATGACCACGAGCTGGCTGACGAGCGCGGGCAGCATCGCGGTGACCGACTGCGGCAGCAGGACGTACCGCATCATCTGGCCCTTGCGCATGCCGATCGCCTTGGCGGCGTCGGTCTGCCCGGCCGGCAGGGACAGGATTCCGGCCCGCACCACCTCGGCGAGTACCGAGGCGTTGTAGAGGACGAGGCCGGTGACCACGGCGTACAACGGCCGGTTTTCGGGACTGACGTCGGTGAACTCGGCGTACGCCGCGTTGGCGAAGAGCATCAGGATCAGCACCGGGATGGCGCGGAAGAACTCCACGACCGTTCCGGCCACGCCCCGCACCCACCAGTAGTCGGAGAGCCGGGCGATACCGAAGAGCGCTCCGAGGGGCAGCGCGATGACCATGGCGAGGGCGGCGCCGATGAGCGTGTTCTCAAGACCCGGCAGGATGTACGTCGTCCACGCCCGGGAGTCGGTGAAGAACGGCTCCCACTTGACCCACTCCAGCTGTTTCTTCTCGGCGAGGCTCAGCCCCACCCACCAGACCAGCGCGGCGAGCGCGACCAGGAACACGACCGTGAACAGGACATTGCGCCGCTTGGCGCGGGGCCCCGGTACGTCGTACAGAACGGAGGTCATCGCCTCACCGCCACCTTCTTGCTCACCCAGCCGAGGAAGAGCCCGGTCGGGAGGGTGAGACAGATGAATCCGAGCGCGAAGATCGCCGAGATGAGAATGAGCTGCGCCTCGTTCTCGATCATTTCCCGCATCAGCGTCGCGGCCTCGGCGACACCGATCGCGGCAGCCACCGTGGTGTTCTTGGTCAGGGCGATCAGTACGTTCGCGAGCGGGCCCACCACGGAACGGAAGGCCTGCGGAAGGACGATGAGCGACAGCACCTGGGGGAAGCTCAGGCCGATGGCGCGCGCCGCCTCCGACTGGCCGACGGGCACCGTGTTGATGCCGGAGCGCAGCGCCTCGCAGACGAACGCGGAGGTGTAGGCGATCATGCCGAGCACGGCGAGCCTGAAGTTGATGGTCTTGAAGTCGTCGGCGCCGAGACTGACGCCGAGCGTCTGGAAGAGGCCCAGCGAGGTGAAGACGATGATCACCGTCAGCGGGATGTTCCGCACCACGTTGACGTAGCCGGCGCCGAAGCCGCGCATCAGGGGGACCGGGCTGGCCCGCATGGCGGCCAGGAGCGTTCCCCAGATGAGGGAGCCGATGGCCGAGTAGACGGTGAGCTGGACCGTCACCCAGAAGGCTCCCAGCAGATCGTAACCTTCAAGAAAGTCGAACACGATCTCCCGCACTTCCGCAGGGGTCAAGGGCGTGGCGCGCCACAGCGTGGTGCGGCGCGCCGGTCAGTGATCCGCTTCAGCGGACGATGTTGCCGATCTCCGGAGCGGGCTCGTTCTTGTAGTTGGCCGGGCCGAAGTTCTTCTTGACGTACTCCTCCCAGGAGCCGTCCGACACCATCCTCTCCAGGGCGGTGTTGATCCTTTCCTTGAGGTCGCTGCCCTTCTGTACGCCGATGCCGTAGTTCTCGTTGCTCAGCTTGAAGCCGCCCAGCTTGAACTTGCCCTGGTGCTCCTTCTGGGAGGCGTAACCAGCGAGGATCGAGTCGTCGGTCGTCACGGCGTCGATGACCTTGTTCTCCAGGCCGGTCAGGCACTCCGAATAGCCGCCGTACTCCTGCAGCTGGGCTCTCGGCGCGAGCTTCGTCTTCACGTTCTGCGCGGAGGTGGACCCGGTGACCGAGCAGAGCTTCTTGTTGTTCAGGTCCTCGGGCTTCTTGATGGTGTTGTCGTCCGCGCGTACGAGGATGTCCTGGTGGGCCAGGAGGTAGGGACCGGCGAAGTCAACCTTCTTCTGCCGCTCCTCGTTGATCGAGTAGGTGGCCGCGATGAAGTCGACATCGCCACGCTCCAGGAGCGTCTCGCGGTCGGCGCTCTTGGCTTCCTTCCACTCGATGTCGCCCGGCTCGTGGCCGAGCTCCTTGGCGATGTAGGTGGCCACGTCGACGTCGAAACCCGTGTACTTGCCGTCCGGGGTCTGCAGGCCCAGGCCCGGCTGGTCGAACTTGATGCCGACGGTGATCTTGTTGCCGCCACTGCCCGAACCGCTCTCGTCGCCGTCGTCGGAACCACAGCCCGCGGCGGTCAGAGACAGTGCGAGCGCGGTGGCCGCCGCGGCAGTGACCTTGAGCATCTTCATGGTGATCATCCCTGGGGATTGATGTGGGGGGAGTTTGTGGGGAGGGTTTGCGGGAGCCCGCTGAGGCCTCAGTGGTGAAGGATCTTCGACAGGAAGTCCTTGGCCCGGTCGCTGCGCGGGTTGGTGAAGAACTGGTCGGGCGTCGTCTCTTCCACGATCCTGCCGTCCGCCATGAAGACCACACGGTTGGCGGCCGAACGGGCGAAGCCCATCTCGTGGGTGACGACGACCATCGTCATGCCGTCACGGGCGAGCTGCTGCATCACCTCCAGCACCTCGTTGATCATCTCGGGGTCGAGCGCCGAGGTCGGCTCGTCGAAGAGCATGACCTTCGGTTCCATGGCCAGCGCGCGGGCGATCGCCACGCGCTGCTGCTGACCGCCGGAGAGCTGCGCGGGGTATTTGTCCGCCTGGGTGGTCACGCCCACCCGTTCGAGGAGCGAGCGCGCCCGGTCCTCGGCTTCCTTCTTGTCCTTCTTACGGACCTTGATCTGGCCCAGCATCACGTTCTGGAGCACGGTCATGTGGGCGAAGAGATTGAAGGACTGGAAGACCATGCCCACGTCGGCCCGCAGCGCGGCCAGCTCCCGGCCCTCGGCCGGCAGCGGCCTGCCGTCGATGGCGATCTCACCGGAGTCGATGGCCTCCAGCCGGTTGATGGCGCGGCACAGCGTGGACTTGCCCGACCCGGACGGCCCGATGACGACGACGACCTCGCCACGGGAGATGGTCAGGTTGATGTCCTGGAGCACGTGCAGCGCGCCGAAGTGCTTGTTGACGCCTTTCAGCACGACGAGGGCGTCGTTCGTGCCCGGCGTCGGGTGTCCCTTGGTCACAGCTACTCCGCTCATCGGCTTCATACTCCGTCCGACTCCGGCCGGACGCACGCCGAGAAGGCCAAGCGGGAAGGGAGGCCCGCGCGACCACCGGGGGAAGAGCGGGTTCTAGACCGCCGCGGCCGTCCCGGCCTTGGCGATAAGCAGGTCGAGGAGCGCGAGCAGGGCGTCGCGTACGTCGTCACGGGAGCGGGCGTCGAGCATGAGGATGGGCGTGTTCGGGTCACGCAGATGCAGCGCGGCCCCGATCTCCTCAGCGGTGTACGGCTGCTCGCCGTGGAAGCAGTTCGCGCCGACCACGAAGGGAAGCCCGCGGCTCTCGAAGAAATCGACGGCCGGGAAACTGCGGTCCAGGCGCCGGGTGTCGACCAGTACGACCGCGCCGAAAGCGCCGTTGAGCAGGTCGTCCCACATGAACCAGAAGCGCTCCTGGCCCGGTGTGCCGAACAGGTAGAGGACGACTCCGGCGTCGGTGAGGGTGATACGCCCGAAGTCCATCGCCACGGTGGTCAGCGTCTTGGACTCGATGCCGTCGAGGTCGTCGACGCCGACGCCCGCGGCCGTCAGCCGCTCCTCCGTACGCAGCGGCTCGATCTCGGAGACCGTTTCGACCAGGGTCGTCTTGCCGACGCCGAAGCCGCCGGCGATGAGGATCTTGACTGGCGCCGCTTGCGGGGCAGGTGTGTCATAGGTGGGCAAGGCTGTCCCTGATTCTCATGAGCAGGTGGACATTGCTGGTCTCGGCACCCTCCAGGGGCGGCCGGTGGTGGATCAGCCCGCGGTCCACGAGTTCGCCGAGGAGGACCGTCATCGGGGTGAGCCGCATGTGCATCCGGGCCGCGATCTCGGCGACCGCCCGCCCGTTCGGAGCCGGGCACATGGCGAGGATGGCCTGCCACTCGGTGGGTAGGCCGCCGTGGCCGTCCGCGGCGACCGCCGCCGTGATCATGGTGTCCATGGTGAGGACGGTGTGCGGAGTGGCTGTACGCCCGTCGGTCAGGGCGTACAGCCGCGTCCGGCGGCGGTCCCGGTGTTGCGGATCGTCCGGCATTACGACGGGAGCGCCTGGGTGCGCTCGGGTGTGCCCAGCCACTCGCCGAGGGCCTGGGCGGTCCGTACGGCCTCACCGCCCAGCTCGCCGAGGCGTGCCTTGCGGGAGGTGACGACGATGAGCGTGCTGCCCTCCCCGCACCCGACGATGCAGAGATAACTGTCGTCCATCTCGACCAGCTGGCGGATGACCTGGCCGCCGTTGATTTCCCTGGATATCGCCTTCATCGTGGCCGCGATCCCGGAGGACGCCGCGGCTATGCGCTCCGCCTGGTCCCGTTCCAGCAGGTACGCGCTGAGACTGATCCCGTCGTTGGACAGGAGCACGGCGCCCTGGATGCCGGCGATCCTGCTGAGGTTGTTGTCGAGAATGCTGTAGATCATGTCGTTCGATGTCGTCGTCATGGCTGGTCCTGTCGGAGCTCTGCTTCCACTTTCTGGGTCCCTTGTTCGTAGTCGGCCCAGGCGTCGGCCACCTCTTCGGGTGTCGTCGCCTCCTGACCGGCCGCTGCTTCTGCTGGTCGGCGCGGGTCGCGGAGTTGCTCGGCGATGTGGGTGTGCGGGACGCGCTCGGGGAGCGCCGGGCGGGGGGTGCCGGCCGGTGCCACGGCCCGGAGCGGGCGCGCGCTGTCAGGCGACCGCTCCGCGGCGGGCGGGCGTCGGTTCAGCAGCTCCGACTTCGCCCGCGGGGCCGGCTCGGGCTTCGCCCGCACGGCCGGCTCCGGGTTCGCCCGTACGACCGGTTCGGGCTTGCGTGCCGGTTCCCGCTCCGTCGGTACGAGCAGCTCCCCGGGGATGATCACCACCGCCGATGTCCCGCCGTACACCGAGCGGCGCAGCGTGACCGTGGCCGGGAGCTGATCGGCGAGGTGGCCGACCACGAAGAGGCCGAGCCGGTGCGCGTTCTGTGCCAGGACGGCGTACGGCGGAGCGGAGTGCAGCCGCCGGTTCATCTCTTCGTAGCTCGCGGGCGTCACCCGTGGGCCGCGGTCCTCGATCTCGACCGAAAGGCCGTCAGCCACCAGCTCGGCCCGGATGACGACCTTCGACTTCGGCGGGGAGAACCGGGTGGCGTTGTCCAGCAGCTCCGCCAGCAGGTGGCTGATCTGGCTGATCACCCGCGGTTCCACGCTGATCTCGTCCAGGGCCTGCCGGTCGATCCGCCGGAAGTCCTCGACCTCCGCGGCGGCCTCGCGCAGCAGGTCGGCGACACGCATGGGCTCGGTGTGCGGGTCCGGGATCTCGCCGCCGGCCAGGATGAGCAGGTTCTCGATCTGCCGTCGCATACCCACCGTCAACTGGTCGGATCGCATCAACTGGGCAAGGAGTGCTTCGTTGTGGCCGAAAGTGTCCTGAAGGTCCTCGGTGAGGCTCAGCTGGCGGCTGACCAGGTTCCCGGTGCGTGAGGCGATGCCCGCGGCGAACATGCCGAAGCCGTGCCGCTCGTCCGAGAGCTGCCGGTGCCCGTCGACGGATACGGCGACGACCCGGGCGAACGCGTCGTTGATTCGCCCGACCTCGTCCTGGGCCCCGGTCGGGCTGGGCAGCGCGTCGGCATCGACGGGCTGCCCGCGCTGGAGCCGGGCCACGACGTCGGGCAGCGTCTCCTCAGCGATGGCCACCGTGCTCTCGTGCAGACCTCGCAGGCGGCGCAGCACCGAGCGGGTGGTGAACACGACGACCCCCGCGACGGCAAAGACGACTGCGCCGTTTCCGACGATCAGCCAGATGACTTCGTTCTCCAGCTGCGTGGCCTTGGCGTCGGCGTGCACGAGTAGTGCTCGCCCCTGTTTCGCGTCGAGCGCGGCAACGCGCGCCGCGAACTCGTCATACGCGGCCCGCCAGGCGTCGGCCTCCTTGGGTAGCTTGATGCCGGACGCGGTGTTCTGGTGGTCGGAGATGACCGCGTCCTCGATGCGGACCTTCGTCTTCCAGCCGTCCGAGGCGAAGACCTGGTCGTAGGCCGCTTTGTCCTCGGCCGTCAGATACGGCGCGACCCACTCGTCGTACTGGTACCGCTGGGATCCGACGGAGTTGACGAATTCGGCGAACCCGGAAGGGCTCAGACGCCTGGACGGCCCGGCCGTGGCGAGGATGGTGGTCTCGCGTGCCACCATCTCGGACACCGTGAACACCGTGACGACCAAGCCGCTCTCCTGGATGAGCTCGGCGTCTTCCGCATGGCTGAACTGGTTCTGGTACACCCGGATGATGCGGTCGACGAGGTCGGAGTAGTAGCCGATCGTCCGATCCGCGCCCCCGCTGCGGGCGTCCGCGCGCTCGCGGAACGCGGCCAGATCCGCGAGGCTGTGCTTCAGCTCCGCGACGTACCCGGTCGCCGCCAGAGCTCCGTCCGCCGCCCGGCGGAACTCGTCCGCGGCCCGGTCCGTGGCCGCGCGCCGCCGGTGCAGTTCGCCGTCGGGCACCGCGGAGCCCGCCCACCGCGCGGCCGTCATCGTCCGCTCGGCCTGCAACGCGACCATGAGCTGGTACGCGGGTACGCCGATCCGCTCACCGGCCGCCACATCGGAGCGCAGGTGCGCCGACTTGTTCAGCGACCGGTCGGCCGTCACGACGACTTGGGCACTCATCGCGACGGTGGGGACTACCGCCAGACAGATGAGCAGGGTGCGCAGGCGGACGGTTCGCCGACGACGAAATCTCGACGTAACGCGTGGGCCTTCGGGTTCTATGGGAGACATCAGTCCTCGGGGACGGAGGTAGAGCGGAGAGAAGGACCAGCAGCCGGGCCGGCGGGAGACGGGGAGCGGGACGTGGGGACGGGCCGGACCGGCAGGGGGTGAGACGTGGGGATGCAGATCATAACCAGCCACGCCGGGAAATGGAGTGGTTGCCTCCGCGATCAGTGCGTGGTAATTGCGGCGAAGGCCGTTGCAGACCGGAGGCCATATCGGAGTTCAACCGATACGCCCCGTGTGGCCGTCCCCGCGAGCGTGCGTCAGTTACCGTCGGTACGGTCCACCAGCCGGGACAGCTCCACACGGGAGCGCACACCCAGCAGCGCGAAGACATTGCGCAGGTGATGGTCGACGGTCCGGGGGCTGACGGACAGGCGCAGCGCCACTTCACGGTTGGTCGCACCCTCGGCGACGCAGTGGGCGATCCGAAGCTGCTGTGGCGTCAGGCAGGACAGCGTTCCGGCCGGTTCACCGCCGGCCATGTCGCCGGTTGCCCGCAGCTCCGCTCGCGTCTGGTCGACCCACGTACGGGCTTCGGAGCGCTCGAAGGCGACCAGCGCGTCCCTCAGGCGGCCTCTCGCCTCACGCGGACGACGCCGGCGCCGCAGCCACTTCCCGTACAGCAGCTGGGTGCGGGCCCACTCGAAGTCGCCGTCGGCCAGCTCATGTCTGGCCAGGGCGTGGGCATACAGGGCGTCGGCCTCCTCAGGGCCCGCGAGCAGCGCACGGCAGCGGGCGAGCAGCGCGGGCGCCTGCGGGTCGCCGCCGTGGGCCGCCCAGGCGGCGAACTCCGCGACGGCCGCACGTGCGTCGTCGGGTCGCCCGGTGAGCGCGGTGGCCTCGACGAAGCAGGGAACGGCCAGCATGCGGACGGCGAAATGCCCCCGGCGCGGTCCCGCCCGTACCAACGGGCCGAGCCGGGCCGCGGCTTCGACAGCGCGGCCGCGCCCCAGATCAGCTCGGGCCGAGGCCCATTCGGCCAGGGTGGCGGCCTGGACGAGTCCGTGCGGGCCGGCGATCGCCATGGCCGCCGCGACATGTCCGGCCACGGCCGCGGCGTCGCTCTCGACCGATGCGACCAGCGCGAGGATCGCGTGCTGGTGGGCGGCGGCATTGCGCTGGCCGGCGCGGTGGGCGGCGCGCAGTCCCTCGCGGGCGTGCGCTCCGGCGCGGGCGTGCCGGCCGGCCCGTAACTCAGCGTAGGCCAGGTGCTCCAGGAGCTGGGGCACGAGGGCGACGAGCCCCTGGGCCCGGCCGATGGCCAGACCCCGCGCGTTGACACGGCACGCCGCCCGGATGTCACCGAGGACGAGCGCGGCGGCCCCGGCGCGCAGCAGCCGCACCGGATCGTCGTCGCTCACGGCCCGGTCCAGTACGCGACGCAGCGGCCCCCGGGCCTCGTCGGGCCTGGCCTCCAGGGCGGCCAGCATTCCGGCCCGGTAGTCGTGGCTCGCCCCTTCCTCACGCGCGGCGGGTGGGACGTGGGGGGTGGCGTACGTCGCGGACCTGGCCGGCGCCGGGTCCTTGCCGCCGCCGAGCGCGGCCACACAGGCCGGCACGTCACCGGCGGCCCAGGCCGCTTCCATGGCACCGAGCCGGGCTTCGAAAGCGCGTTGGGGCTCGTACGGGCCGAGCAGGCCCGCCGCCACCAGCAGCGCCCCGTAGGCGTCCCCGGCCGGGCCGTCGCCCAGCGCCAAGGCGCCGGTGACGAGTTCGGCCCGGCCGCGTACGGCGTCATGGGCCGTCCCCTCACGAGCGGCGGCCAGCAGCTCGCGCGCCCGGTGCGGGTGGCCGGCCAGCCGGGCCTGCTCCGCCGCGGCCGTCATGCGTGACATGCGGACGCTGTCGTCGGCCGTGGTGAGTTCGGCGGCTCGGGCGAGGGCCAGGGAGCGCTGCAGACGGGGAATCCACGGGTCCGCGGTGGCGGCGGCCGCGGCCAGTTCGGCGGCGAGGCGGGGGGCGGGGCCGTCGGCGGCCAGGGCGCGGTGCAGCAGCCGCGGGAAGCGGTGCCGGTCCCCCGCGAGGGCGTTCGCGAGCAGTTGGTGGGCGGCGCGACGGCGGGCCGCAGGGGCGCCGGCGTGAACGGCGCGTCGCAGCAGCGGGCTCTCGAAGCGGATCAGGTCCCCGTCCGTACGCGCCACCCCTGCCGCCTCCGCCGTGTCCAGCGCCGCCGGGTCGATACCGGCGTTCCGGGCGGCGCGCAGGACCAGGTCCGCGTCCGCTCCCCCGGCTTCGGGGGTCTGCTCCTGTGCGGCGGCTGCCAGCAGCAGCAGGAACGTGGTGTCCGGTGGCAGGTCCGCCAGCCTGCCACCCACCGTACGCAGCAGGGCGTCACCGTCGGCGAGCGGCCGGGGCAGCGGCGCGTGCCCGGAGAGCTGGTCCGGTGACAGGCGGCCGACGAGTGCCTCCAGCAGGGCGGGGTTGCCCCCGGCCTCGTACAGCAGTGCCTCCCGTACCGCGGGGTCCGTCCCCTCCCCCGCCAGCTCGTCCAGCAGGTCACGCGCGGCGCTGTCGGGGAGCGGGCCGAGGTGGACGACGGGCACGCCCGCGAAGTCGGGATCGTACGACCGGTGTCCGGCCGCGGACAGCAGCAGCCCGACCGCGCGCAGGGCGTCCGGGCGCCGGGCCGCGAATCCGAGGGCGGCGCGCGACCGGTCGTCCCACAGGTGGGCGTCGTCGACGCAGACGAGCAGCGGCCGCCCGGCGGCGAGTCCGCGCAGTAACTCCAGCAGGCCGCCCGGTGCGAGGCCGGAGCGCAGGATGCCGGCGGGTGCGGCGCTGAGCAGATCGCCGGCGGCACACAGCAGCGCGTGCACTCCGCTGTAGGGCAGTCCGCTCTCGGCCGGTACGGCTCTGGTGTGCAGGACGGGACCGGCCTCGAAGTCACCGGCGGCGCGGCCCAGCAGCGCGGTGCGGCCGAATCCGGGCTCCGCGGCGAACAGCAGCGCGCCGCCGCGGCCGGACCGCAGCCGGTCCGACAGGGCTGCCACGGCTTCCAGTTCAGAACGCCGGCCGTATAGCCGGAGAGGACTGCTCACGGTCGTTTTCCGGTCACGCCTGTCACGTTACTTCCGCGTAAGCAGTGACGGAAGCCTGGTGCCCGTTGGCGCGCGGGAGGTCCGGACACTCGTCTCACCTGGGCAAACGGAAGACCGGACGGGTCGGCGCTGGGCGCGCGCCCAGCGTCGGCGGGCCAAGTCTGTGCCGGCGCACACGGTACGGACAAAGGACGTGCCGGTGCCGGCCGCGGGGCACGCGACCGGCACCGGCGCCGGACTGCGGGGGAATGTCAGGAAGCGTGCGGGCAGTTGCCGCGGTACTCCTCGATGGTCAGGCTCGGGCGGGGCAGCGGGCAGAGGAACTGCTCGTAGCGGGTGTCATTGTCGATGAACCGCTTGAGCCAGGAAATGCTGTACTTGGCGATGGTGGTGTTGGAGGAGTTCGGCGTGTAGTGCGTCGCGTTGTTGAGTTCCAGGTACGCCTTGTCGAGCGAGGACGGCAGGCTCTCGTAGAAGGGCTCGGAGTGCGAGGCGACCGGCGCGACCGTGTCGCCGTCGGCCCCCACGACCAGGGTCGGGGTCTGTATCTCCGGCCAGGTCTTGTCGGTGTTCCACCCGGTGAGCGGGATGGCGGCCTGGAGGGACGGCCGGCTCTTGGCCGCTTCCAGCGAGCCGCCGCCGCCCATCGAGTGGCCCATCACGCCCAGTCTGCTGCTGTCGATCCGGCCGCGTACGGTGCTGCGCTCGGTCAAGTAGTCGAGCGCGGCGAGCAGTTGGCGGCCCCTGCTGTCGGGCTGGTCGTACCTGGAGAGGGTGTCGATGGTGAAGACCACGAAGCCCTGGGAGGCGAGCCGCGGACCGAGCCAGGCGATGGACGACTGGCTCGCGGTGAATCCGGGAGAGACCGCCACGGCGCCGAACGTGCCGTCGCTGGTCGAGGTCGGGTAGTAGACGGTCCCGCCGCCGAAACCGGTGACGCTCAGGGAGGAGACGGCGGTCTGCGAGACCGCGTAGGGGCCGGTGGGCGCTTCGATGGTCGCTGTGGTGGGGGCGGGGCCGCGTTCGTACGGATTGTCCGCCGCTTGGGCGGCGGGGGTCGCGACGGTGCTGAGCCCGCCGACGGCAAGGAGCGCCGCCAAGCCGGCCATGAGCGACCGGAAGCGGCCCTTTCCGTGTCGGTGGTGAGCCGGGGCGCTGTGAGCGCCGCCGCTGTTCTCGCTGGTGTACTGCTGCACGACTGAGTCGTCCTCTCGGTCGTGGCGGAGCCGCTGCGCCGGGCCCGGCACCGCACTCGTCGCCGAGGACTGGGCCGGTCGTACGTGGGGGGCGGGCACCGCCGTATTCGCTGGCGGGTGCCACTGTCGCCGTACGCCCGGGGCGGTGGCATCGGCGGAATCACCTGCGTCATGCCGCGAGTACGCCGCCGGGCTGAACCCGGCGGATGATCAGCGCGCTGTCGCGTCGTCCGGGTGTGCCAGATCGTACGGGCGGGGGTAGGTCGCGGGTCGGTAGTCGGTGTACCGGGCCTCGGCCGACGGATTCAGCTTCCGCGCGAGGGCGTTGAGCGCACCCGGTGAGGTGTTCCAACGGCCGGTCCTGAGGCGCTGCTCCAGCGTGTGTACGGCGGCGAGGACCTCACCCGGGGTGAAGGTGCAGTGCCCGGGCCCGTCGACGTACGCCTGGCGCAGCAGCGCGGAGGAGCCGGCGGCGGTGGCCGCCCGGCGGTAGGCGCTCTCGGACTGCACGGGGATGAGCGCGTCACCGGTGGTGTGGATGTTGAGCTGTGGGTCGGTCAGCTTTCCGGTGAACGCGCTGGTACGGCTCATCCGGCGGACGGCCTGCGGCTCGGCGCCGACACGGGGGGCGCGATTCAGGGCCGCGAGGTCGTCGCGCAAGGAGAGTCCCGCTTCCCTGTACAGCTCGGTCACCTCCCTGTACACGGAGGACCGGCGGAGCATGGCCGTGTAGTCGGTTGCGGTGTTCCACGACGGGTTGCCGCCCGAGCGGCTCTCGGCCTCCTGCCGCCAGGTGAAGGCCGCGGTCCGCAGCAGACCGGCGACCGCCTGGTACTGGTTGGCCTGTTGGGCGTCCCAGTCGGCCGGCCCCGGCTTCGGCTGCGAGGTGTCGTTGTGTCCCGGGACGTTGTGGAGCGCGGCGGCGAGCGCGATGCGGGCGCGGCCTTTGGGTGTCCGCTGGGCGTCGGCGGCCTTCGCCGCGAGGGCGTTCGCGGCTGTCTGCGCGGCCGCCGGGTCCTTGAATCCGGTGAGTTCGATGCCCGAGTCCGGTGCCAGCAGGGTCCGGAGAGCGAAGACCGGGTCGAGGGTGCTGTTCCAGTTGGCCACGCCGCCTTGTACGAGACCGCACATCGACAGCGAGCCGTCGATCCGGTCCGGGTGGCGCTCGGCGATCCTGGTCGTGACGAGACCTCCGTACGACTGGCCCCAGGCGATGGTCCGCCCGGCCGTACCGAACTTCTCGGTGAACAGCCGCAGCGTGGCCAGCTGGTCGGGGACCGCGTCCGTGACGGCCCAGCCGGTTGTGGCGTAGGAGGAGCCGATGAGCGCGTATCCCTCGTCGAGCAGCCGCGTCCGGGTGTCCGGACTCGGGGCGTTCTGAGCGGGGTTGGGGCTGCCGGGCGGACGGTACCCGTGACTGAACAGCAGCACGGTCCCGTTCCAGCTCGCCGGTACGTCCATCAGGTACGTGGCACCGGAGGCCAGCCGCCCTTCGATGTGTACGTCGTCATCGGCGGCGGTGGCGGTGGCGGGCTGTGCGGGCAGGTTGGCGACGGCCAGCACAGCGGCCGCCGTAAGGGCGCGGACTCGGGGGCTCATGAACGGATTCCTTCCGGAGCGGGGGTGTCGAGTCGGTGGGCCGGGGAGTCGAGCGCGTCGGCGTGGGTCTCGCGCAGCCGCCACACGGTGAGCGCGGTGATGGCCGCGCTTCCGCACAGCAGCAGGGAAAGCGGGGTGCTGCTGCCGTCGTACGCGGCCAGCAGACTGCTCGCGATCACCGGGGAGAAACCGGCGCCGACCAGGGTCGCCATCTGATAGCCGATCGAGGCGCCGGTGTAGCGGACGTGGGTGCCGAACATCTCGGTGAGCAGGGCCCCCAGCGGGCCGTACATCGTGGACTGTGCCACGACCTGCCCGAGCACGAGGGCCAGGATCAGCAGTCCGGGAGAGCCGGAGTCGACGAGCGCCAGTACGGGAAGGCGAGCGCGGCCGAGGCGACGGCCCCGGCGAGTACCACCGGGCGGCGGCCGACCCGGTCGGACAGCGTCGATGCCACGGGCAGCACGACCAGCGCCGCGCAGGAGGCGACGGTCACCGCGATGAGCACCTGCGGACGGGTGTAGCCGTGGTCCACCGCGTACGAGATCATGAAACCGGTCAGCAGCGCCTGTGCTGTGAACGCGCCGATGCCGACGCAGCAGGCGAGCAGCAGGGGCCGCGGGCGTCGCAGGACCTCGGCGAGCGGGGGCCGTCGGGCCGGTGGCCGCGGTGCCTGCTTGGCCGCGGTGAAGAGCGGGCTCTCCGCCACCTTGAGCCGGACGAACAGGTCGACGGCGAGCAGGAGCAGGCTGAGCAGGAACGGCACCCGCCAGACCCAGCTGCTGAATTCGTCGTCCGGCAGCATGGAGACGAGGGTGACCACTCCGGCGGAGGTCACCGAGCCGAGGGGGGCGCCGAGTTGGGTGAAGCTCGACCACAGGCCGCGGCGTCGGTGGGTGGTGCCCCGGGTCCGCTCTGCGTGCTCGACGTGTTCGACGACCATCAGTGTGGCGCCGCCCCACTCGCCGCCGATCGCGATGCCTTGTACGACGCGCAGCGTGATGAGCAGCACGGGCGCCCCCCGCGCGGTCGTCGTCGTACGGGAGGGCACGCGGCCGGATCCGGACGAGATCCTCGCGTCGCTCGCCGGGCGCGTCGCGAAGTACAAGATCCCGAAGTCGGTAGTGGTCACGGACGAACTGCCGCGCACCGCCTCGGGAAAGCTCCTGAAACCCTGCGTCCGCGACCTGCACGGCACGCGACGCACCTTCTGAAAACCCACGAACCCACGAACCCACGACCCCACGGAGAACACGACACATGAGCGTCACCGTCAACGGCCTGGACGAACTGAAGAAGCTCGCCGGCAGCGACCTCGGCACCAGTGCCTGGATCGAAGTCACCCAGGAGCGGATCAACACCTTCGCCGACGCCACAGGCGATCACCAGTAGATCCACACGGATGTCGAGAAGGCTACAGAGGGTCCCTTCGGCGCGCCCATCGCGCACGGCTACCTCACCCTGCCCCTCTTCATCCCGCTCTTCACCGAACTGCTGGACGTGCAGGGCGTCACGACAAAGGTCAACTACGGGCTGGACAAGGTCCGTTTCCCCGCACCGGTGAAGGTCGGCTCCCGTATCCGGCTGGTCGCGAAGCTGGCCTCGGTCGAAGACGTGCCGGGCGGTGCACAGATCGCCGTGGACGGCACCCTTGAGATCGAGGGCGGCGGCAAACCGGCCGCCGTGGTGCGGAGCCTCTCCCGCTTCTACGCCTGACCCGCGGTCTCTGGCCGGACCGGTACCAGGTCGAGAAGACGCTCCGCCGCCTCCCGTGCGCCCGGAGTAAGGCGGTCGTGGACCGCGCGGAACGTCTTCTCGGCCCGCTCGGCGGGCCAGTCGTCCGCCAGATGTTTTACGGGAAGCCGCGGGTCGCGCCGGACGATCCGCAGCCACTCCGTCGACAGGCGCAGCCTCAGTACCAGCGGGTCGTCGCCGCCCGGCACCGCCCGGTCCTCCGGCCGCCAGCGGCGTACGAACTCCTCTACATACGACGCCCCTCACGCTGCCGCCGCAGCAGGCCGTGCCCCACCATGCGGGTCAGCGTCGAACGCGTCGCCTGTTCCCCGACGCCGGCGCGCCCGAAGAGGTCGATGACGCTCCCCGAGTACACGCAGACATCGCGGTCCAGCACCTGGTCGCCCAGGAACGTCAGCATGAGCGACTGTGGCCGCGGCGCGTCGTCAACAGTGGTCACGAGGCCACCGTACGCCCGGCGCTCAGGCCCCGGAAGCCGGGCTGTGCCGGAGGCAACAGCCAATGCAAGTGGGCCGCTGGGAAACGCCACCTCCCGCCACCCCTTCCATCAGCCAGAAATCTCTATGAATATGACTCGGACGTGGCCAGGGGAATTGTCGAAGAGGAGAGACATGAGAAATACGCCTCCCGAACAAGCTCTTGAGTGGCTCGCCGCGTCCGCGACGGACCCCCAGGCGTGCAAGCAGGAATGGGCGCACGGAGAAAGTGGCACCGTGTTGCTGCCCGCGGGACGATTCTGGGACGTGCTCAGCGTGCCGGAAGAACTCGGCCTGCTCGCCCTCGACGCTCTCCTGCGCATCCCCCTGCCGAAACCCGGCCCCACACTCGCGGACTTCGCCGCCCACCGGGTCGGGTTCTTCCTCCCCCCGGATCCGATGACCTCCTGGATCGGGCGAGGTATCCGCTACGCCGGCGAAGGTGCCTGGGTCTCGGTTCCCCCGCCCTGCCGGGCCGCGGGTTCCCTGCGATGGCTCGTCCCTCCCGACGGCAGCGGCGCGCTTCACCTTCCGACCGCACTGGAACTGGCGCTCCATCAGGCGGTCGGGAGACTCGCCGCTCCTGGAGAGTGAACAACCGTGAGCGTCTCCCCTTGCGCCTCGCGCGGTCCAGGAGTCCTCCGCCCACCGGCCTGCCGATCAGCGGCGCGCGTGGAGTAGATCGGTGAATCCATCCAGTAGGCACCGGCGAGTTCGGCGTACGACCGAGACTGAATGACGTGACCCGCGAAATGCCCCTCGGCGGTGAATGTGCTGTCCATGTCGTTACAACGGTATTTACGCGCGAGTGGTACGCCCACGCTCGCCCAGGAAACCGGATCGAGTGAGCGCAGCCCTCTCCTTCGGCCAATAAATAAATCGGACCAGCAGATATTGCCAGCGCACCGCATTCTCCGCCGTCGACTCCGGCAAGAGTCTTCCCATCAGCTCTCGTGGCGCACACCGCACAAGGGGTCAGACGGGTCACTCTATCGCAAACCAGGACATCATCACCCGGATGGGCACCGCTTGAATGATCAAACCAACGTGGGGTTAGCATATGAGCGCCGCCTAGCTCGAAAGATAAACCTGTGACTGTCAACGACGACTCGTTCACCAACTGGAAGACCCGCGAGGAGATCGCGGAGTCGATGATCCCCATCATCGGGAAGCTGCACCGGAAGAAGGACATCACCGTCCTCCTTCACAGCCGCTCCTTGGTGAACAAGTCGGTGGTCAGCATTCTCAAGACCCACCGATTCGCCCGGCAGATCGCCGGTGAGGAACTCTCGGTCACCGAGACGCTGCCGTTCCTGCAGGCTCTGACCACGCTCGATCTCGGCCCTTCCCAGATCGACATCGGCATGCTCGCCGCGACGTACAAGAGCGACGACCGCGGTCTCACGGTGGAGGAGTTCACCGCCGAGGCCGTCGCCGGCGCCACGGGTGCCAACAAGATCGAGCGCCGCGAGCCGCGCGACGTCGTCCTCTACGGCTTCGGCCGCATCGGCCGCCTCGTCGCCCGCCTGCTCATCGAGAAGGCAGGTTCCGGCAACGGTCTGCGGCTGCGTGCCATCGTCGTCCGCCGGGGCGGCGATCAGGACATCGTCAAGCGCGCCTCGCTGCTGCGCCGTGACTCCATCCACGGCCAGTTCCAGGGCACGATCACCGTCGACGAGGCGAACAGCACGATCATCGCCAACGGCAACGAGATCAAGGTGATCTACGCCGGCGACCCGTCCGAGGTGGACTACACGGCGTACGGCATCAAGGACGCCATCCTCATCGACAACACCGGCAAGTGGCGCGACCGCGAGGGCCTGTCGACGCACCTGCGCCCCGGCATCGACAAGGTCGTCCTGACCGCGCCGGGCAAGGGCGATGTGCCCAACATCGTCCACGGTGTCAACCACGACACGATCAAGCCGGACGAGCAGATCCTGTCCTGCGCGTCCTGCACCACCAACGCGATCGTCCCGCCGCTGAAGGCGATGGCGGACGAGTACGGCGTCCTGCGCGGCCACGTGGAGACCGTCCACTCGTTCACCAACGACCAGAACCTGCTGGACAACTACCACAAGGCCGACCGTCGCGGCCGCT
The DNA here is from genome assembly GCF_018614005.1 of Streptomyces sp. ISL-99. Lineage (NCBI taxonomy): Bacteria > Bacillati > Actinomycetota > Actinomycetes > Kitasatosporales > Streptomycetaceae > Streptomyces > Streptomyces sp. ISL-99. The sequence continues at coordinate 248,287 of NZ_JAGGPC010000038.1, read as the reverse complement.
CGGCGCCGCTCAACATGGTCATCACCGAGACCGGTGCCGCCTCCGCCGTCGCCAAGGCGCTGCCCGACCTCAAGGCGCCGATCACCGGCAGCTCGATCCGCGTACCGGTGCCGGACGTCTCGATCGCGATCCTCAGCCTGCGCCTCGGCCGCGAGACCAACCGCGAGGAGGTCCTCGACTACCTCCGCAACGTGTCGCTGACCTCGCCGCTCAAGCGCCAGATCGACTTCACCACGGCCCCCGACGCGGTCTCGAACGACTTCATCGGCTCGCGCCACGCCTCGATCGTCGACGCCGGCGCCACCAAGGTGGACGGTGACAACGCGATCCTCTACCTGTGGTACGACAACGAGTTCGGCTACTCCTGCCAGGTCATCCGCGTCGTCCAGCACGTCTCCGGGGTGGAGTACCCGACCTTCCCGGCCCCGGCGGTCTGATCTCGGCCCGCAGTGACGGGTACGCCCGAGACACGTGCTCATCGGCTGCGTCGATCCGATGACGGTTCCTGTGGTGCCGTCACCAGGGTCGGCGCAGCCGCGTTGGCAGGGAATGAACTGTCAAGACAACGATGTGTGTACGGCGCAGCCCGTGGAACAGAACTGGCCGGAGAATGCTCCCTTGCCTGAGGATTCCCCTCACGGAGCGGACCGGTGGGAGCGCGTGATGTCGTCCCTGCGGCTCCTGGTGCTGACTGTGGCCCTCTTCGCCACCGTCCTCAGCCTCGCCGCAGCGCTCGTCGGCCCCTCCAGCCCCTGAGCAGCACCAAGGGACCGTGCCCGTGACTCCGGTTACGTCGGCTTCCCGCTCTGACTCGCGGGGCGCTGGAGTGGGGAGGCGGGGCTCCTGTGGCGGGGCGCGGTCTGGCGGGGTGGCCGGGTGAGGGTGATCTGGCGGACGAGTTGCTGGAAGCAGGCAAGGGCGGCGAGGGAGGGCAGTGCGGCTGCTGCCGCGTCGACCGGGGTGCGGGGCGCCTGCGCTACGCAAAGAACCATGGAGACAGTGGAGAAGAGCAGTACGACTCCCCAGGAGTGTGCCGCTCGGCGTTGGTGGAGGGCGGCACGCAGGATGGACAGGGATGCGACCATCCACGGCCCGTACACGAGCAGCGGCCACCAGTTGACCGCGCCTGCTGTGGTGCGATACCGGGCGAGGTGGCGCAGCGGGTCGTAGGTGACCATGCCGCCGAAGACGCAGACCATGGAGACGACGACGGCGGCGAGCGCGGCCAGGGCGAAACTCGTCCTTTGCAGCGCGCCGGTGGCCGGGCGCTTGCGCGAGCGGGGCCGGCGACGGCCCGGCGACGCGGGGCGCACGGGCGGTAGTTCCGCCGTGATCTCCGTCAGGCCCGCAAGCGGTAAGTCGCCAAGACCCACGAGCTGGGCGTCGTCGGTTTCGGTGTCCGAAGGCGCACCGGTATCAGCCAGGGTTACGGTGCTCGCCTCGGCGGCGATGGCCTCTTGCAGAAGGTGGGCGAGTTCCTCTGCCGGGTCCCACGGGTCGATCGAGGAGAAGAGATGATCGCCGGCACCGGCGTACGAAGTGCCGGTAACAGGCTGGGTCCAGGCGGCCTCAGAGCTTGGAGGGGAGGGCGGGTCGACCCGGCTGTGGCGGCCGCGCCGCGTCTCATGCATGAAAGCTCTGCCCCGTCCGCTCATTGTCGTGCCGCTCAGACAGGGCAGAGGTGGACAGGGCGGCGAAGTCATCCTCGATGCTTGCCATCGCCGTCAGGAAATCTTCAACAATGGAGGACGAGTACTGTAGATCGACGCACCGGTCCTTGTCGTGCAAGGTGGCGTTCGCTTCCCGGGCCAGGCGGGCAGAGGCCGGCGTGAACACCCACGGCCCCATCCGCACGACAGAAACAGTCATATCGCCGACCCGTACGGCAGGGGCGGTCGTATCGCTCATGGAACTGATCAAGCGGTGCACGCGCGTTTCGGAGTGGTTTGACTTCGTCATAGTCCATCCAACTGTCTGCCGATTAAGCAGGATGCGCGGCAAACGGGTGGCGACCTTGTCGCATATGGATGACTTCCTTCAAGTGGTTTATCAGTTCTGCAGGGACATGAGCTATAAGCCTCCCGGCTTCCACCTGCGCACTTCGCGCCGAAGGTGGCGCCTGAGTCTTGGCGTGTGGCGCCCCGGACTGCTGAACTGAAGATCGTCATACATGAGGAGCAATAGCGTCCCGGGACAGGCTCCCCGTCGGGGACGCGGCGCGGCCCGGCGAGGTCAGCGTTTCGACTGTGACACCGTCACGGACGGCCACCGTTAGTCCGCTTATCTCTTCCGTGGGTCCTCACGGCTGTAATCGAAGAGATCGACGTAACCCGGAATATGCCCGAGCGTTATGCGGACTGTCGCCTTCAGGGATAGAACTTACGGAAGTGCTGGTCTTCGATTGCCGCCATGATCGGTGGCGGGAACAGGAATTCTCATGGCAGACACCATGCTGTGGCTCACCCTTGCCGGCGTTTCGGCATGCACCGTGCTGTGGACTGTTGTCCCGTCGCCGGTCGGCCGGATGCCACGCGCCGATGTCGCCGAACTGCGGCGGCGCCGCAACCTCAGCAGGGTTCTGACGGAAACACACCCGAGCCCCCAGGCACCGCCCAGATCCACCACGGCCTGGAGCGCACCGCGCGCCAGACCGTCGGGGGGCTCGGACTGCCGGCCCAGCGGTGCGTGCCGCGTCTGTGGCAGTGAGCCGTACGCACCGGGGTATCAACTTCCCGCTGATGACCGGGTTTCCGAGACCGGCTCTTCGGCCACCGCTCACGCTGAGCGTTGACGGGGGCAAGCAGAGGTCAGCGTCCCGGATCCCTCGGTGCGGCGATGGCGGCCAGTTCCGCGCCGGGTGCCACGGTCAGGCCGTGCATGCCGTAGAAGACGCGGCCGGTCGCCGACGCGACGACCTGGTGCTCTCGGCCGGTGGCCGGGTCGGTGATCCGGCCGATGACCTGACCGATCGTCACATCGTCCCCGGCAGCGATGTTCGGATACCACAGGCCGGTGGTCTCCGCGGTGACGGCTCCGGCCCAGACCCATTCGCGTACCGGCAACGGTTCGCGGCTTGCCCGGTCCAGCACGCGGAGTTCACCGAGCAGTCCGCACAGAGCGTCGACCAGGCGGTCGGCGGCGGCCGGGTCGCGCTCACCCCGGTCGCCGGTCTCGACGAGGAGGGCGGGGATGCCGTGGCGGGCAGCGGCCGCGTGGCTGTTGCCTCCTTCGGCGTTCAGGCCGAGGACTACGTCCCGGATGCCGAGGGCGTGGGCCATGTGGCGGGTTTTCTCGTCCAGTCCGGGTTCGCCGGTGAGCCGGTAGCCGATGAAGTCGTGCAGGGTCTCGTCGATGCCGCCGGAGTGCAGATCGATGTAGGCGTCCGCGCCCCCGATGAGGCCGGCGAAGAGCCAGGCCGCCAGCCGCTCGGTGGGGCCGCCCTCCGCGTTGCCGGGGAAGACGCGGTTGATGTTCACGCCGTCGAGCGGGGAGACACCGAGGCGTCCGTCGTACACGGCCGGAGGGTTGGCGACCGGGCAGACGATGACCTGACCGCTCACCTCGTCGGGCCTCAGCAGTGCCGAGAGCCGAGTGGCGGCGTCGACTCCGGTGAACTCACCGCCGTGTATGCCCGCGGTGATCACGATCCGGGGCCCGCGACGAACGCCGTTGATCAGGGTCACCGGGATGTTCACGGTGATCGCGCCGAGGTCGGCCAGGACCGGCCCGCGCGACTTGCTCCCGGGTTCGGCGCTCAGCGTACCGACGGTCAGGGGGCCGGAGGCCCGCGCGGATGTGCTCATGTCGTTCCTCCGGGTCGGGCAGGCGAGGTGGCGCCCGGCCGGGCGGTACCGGCGGCGAGCAGTTCGCGGGTGCGGGCCTGCACAGGGCGGGCGTACAGCGTCCGAGCGGGCGCGGTCTCCACGATCCGGCCACCGTGCATGACCGCCACCCGATGGGCGAAGTGCCGTACGAGGTCCAGGTCGTGGCAGATGAACAGGTACGCCAGCCCGTGGCGTTCCTGCAGGTCGACGAGCAGGTTCAGGATCCCGGCCCGTACGGAGGGGTCCAGCGCCGACACCGGCTCGTCCAGCACCAGCAGCCGCGGCTCGCAGGCCAACGCCCGTGCGATGCCGACCCGTTGGCACTGCCCGCCCGACAGCTCGTGCGGCAGCCGGTCTCCGAGCCGGGGGTCAAGGCCCACCGTTTCCAGCAGTTCGGTCACCCGTCGCGGGCCGGACACGGGATCCCACCGCCCCTGGACGCGCAAGGGTTCGGCCACCGCGCCCCGTACCCGCAGCCGCGGGCTCAGGGAACCGTACGGGTCCTGGAAAACGGGCTGGATCGCCGGACGCAGCGGCCGCAGCGCGGTCTCGTCCAGCGCGGTCAGCTCGCGTCCGTCGAACCAGACCTCGCCGCCGTCCGGCCGGCGCAGCATCAGTACGGCGGCCGCCGTGCTCGACTTGCCCGAGCCCGACGCGCCGATCAGCGCCAGGGTCTCTCCGGGGAACACGTCGAACGAGACGTCGTCGACCGCAAGCACCGGCGCGGCCCGCCGCGTGCGTCGCGGGTAGCGGACCGTGAGGCCGCGTACGGTCAGCAGGGCGTCACTCATGCGGCACCACCGGTTCGGGGAAACAGGTCCCGCGCTTGGGCGGGCACGTCGTTCCAGCGATGGCACGACACGAGGTGCCCCACTTCGTCGGTCACCACCGGTTCCGGTTCGTGTGTACGGCACTGCTCCTGCGCCAGCGGGCAGCGGGGCGCGAAGGCACAGCCGGTGAGTCCGGCGAGTTCCGCGGGCGCCGGTGACGCGCCGCCGATGGACGGCAGGCGCCGGTCCGTGACCGGTTCGCCGGGCGGCAGGGAGGCGAGCAGTGCGGCGGTGTACGGGGCACGCGGCCGCGTCAGCACCCGCCGCGCCATGCCGGACTCGACGTGCCGGCCGGCGTACATCACCAGGATCCGGTCGGCGTAACCGGCCACGGTCGCCAGGTCGTGCGTGATCAGAACCACCGCCGTGCCGGTCGTTTCGCGCAGCGTCGCCAGTACGCCGAGGATCTGTTCGCGTATCACCGGGTCGAGCGCGGTGGTCGGCTCGTCGGCGACAACGAGTTCCGGTTCGTTGACCGTCGCCATCGCGATGACCGCGCGTTGGCGCATGCCGCCGGAGAACTCGTGCGGGTACGCGTTCGCCCGCCGATCCGCGTCGGCGATGCCCACCCGGTCCAGCGCCGCCACCGCGGCGGCGCGCGCCTGCCGGCGGCCGAGACCGGTCACCGACCTTACGGCGGCGGCGAGTTGGTCGCCGACGGTGTGTACGGGGCTGAGTACGGAGAGGGCGTCCTGCGGTACGAGAGCGATACGGCGTCCCCAGAGCCCGGCGTACACCGACCGGGGCGCGCCCAGCAGTTCCTGGTTCCGCAGGCGGACGCTGCCGGTGATGCGCGCCGCTTGCGGTGCCATGCCGAGGACGGCGGCGCCGGTCAGTGACTTCCCGGCGCCGGATTCGCCGACCACGGCCAGCATCTCGCCCTCGCGTACGTCGAACGACACCCCGCGCACCGCGGCCACTTCCCGGCCACCGGCCGGGAACGCCACGCGCAGGTCGCGCACGGTGAGGAGCTCGGGCCGGCCGGTCATGAGGCCGCCCTCGCGGGCGAGGCCGCGCCGCGCGGGCCGGCGCCGGCCCAGGCGGACAGCGACACGGCGAAGCCGGCCAGCAGGGCGAGGGCGGCCGCCGGAGCGAGGGCGGCCCAGGGAGCGCGCTCGACGTACGCCCGTGACTCGTCGAGGAGCAGGCCCCATTCCGGGGCGGGCGGCTGGGCGCCCGCGAGAACCACGGGCACGGCCCGCGCCACCTTGCCCGCACGCATCCGCGGCGGGGCCGGCAGAGCGAGGGCGGCGTCCCGCAGCCCGGGGCCGAGCAGCCGTACGCGTACGAGATGGGCGAGGGCGCCCGCGGTGAGGCCGAGTACGAGCAGGGCCAGTACCGCCCCCTGGATCATGGGCAGGTCCTGGGCCTTGGCGGCGCCCAGCGCCGCCCGGCCGATGCCGGGCACCGCGAAGACGGTCTCCACGGCGACCGCGCCGCCGGTCAGGCCGACGGCTACGAGGCCGAACTGCGGCACGATCGCCGGCACGGCCCGGCGCAGTGCCGCGAACGCGATGCGCCGTGAGGTGACCCCCGAGGTCCGCCACAGGCCGACCCATCGCTCGCCGAACACGGCGGGCAGGGCGTCGTCGACGAGCCGGCCGAGCAGACCGCCGGCGGGAACTCCCATGGCCAGCGCGGGCAGCACCAAGGAGGACGGGCCCTGCCAGCCGGAGGTGGGCAGCCAGCCCAGCCACACGCCGAGCGCGATCAGCAGTACCGTCGCCAGCAGGAACTCGGGCACGGACGCCAGCATCGCCGCGGGCGCTCCGCCGGTGGCCGCTCCGCCGCGCAGCGTGCCCCGTGCCCCGCGGACCAGCGTTGCCGTGCTCAGGGCGGCCGCGACCAGCAGCGCCACGGCCAGGGAGGCTCCCATCAGCCCCAGCGACACCCCCAGTCCGGAGATCACGGACGGCAGTACGTCGGTGCCGGACACCCACGAGACGCCAAGGTCTCCGCGGACCACGCCGTCGGCCCACCTGCCGAGCAGGGCCACCGGGCCGGAGCCGAGGCCGAGGTCGTCACGGATCGCGGTCAGCGCCTCCTCGGTGGCCTCCTGTTCGGCGGACCGGGCGCGCAGCACGCTGAGCGCCGGGTCCTTGCCGGACAGCCAGGGCAGCAGCCCGATGGAGGCGACCACGGCTGCGAGCGCCGTGGTACGGGCGGCGACCGTGCGCACCGCGTGCGTGCGGGCCGTGGTGGTCTTCACTTGACGTACGTGTCGACCGTGACGAGCAGACGCTCGCGGGGGTCCTTCGCCGAGTCCACGACGTTCGCGGCGTCGCCCTGGACCACCCGCTCGTGAAGCCTCGGGATCGCGGCGTCGGTGTTCAGGATCGCCGTCTCCGCAGCCAGGACCGCCTTGCGGCGCGCCGGTCCGGAAGCTGTCGCGGTGGCCTTCTTGAGCGCCCCGTCGACCTTCTTGTCGCGGAGCTGGGAGACGTTGAAGGAGCCGTCGCTCGCGAAGTCGCTGTACATGTACGCGGCCGGATCGCCGGAGTCCAGAACCGTGGCGCGGGACAGGATGAAGGCGTCGAACTTCCCGGCGAGGGCGTCGGATTCGATGTTGGCGTACTCGCGTATTTCCAGCTTCACCGTGAAACCGGCCTTCTGGAGCTGCTGCTGGAGCGCGGCGGCGACCTCGGGCAGCTCCGCCCGGTCGGTGAAGGTACCGATGACGACGGCCTTGCCCTTCGGGTCCGCGGCCTTCGCGGCCCCGGTGCGGCCGGCGCGCTCCTTCGCCCAGGGGACGGCGGGACCGAGCAGGCCCTCGGCCACGTCTGCCCGTCCTTCGTAGACGCCGTCGACGAGGGACTTCGGGTCGAGCGCCGTACGGGCGGCGGCGCGCAGCGACGGGTCGGTGAACACTCCGCGCCTGGTGTTCAGGTACAGGGTGTTGGTGCGTGGCATGGGTACTTCGGTGATCCGGTCCTCGTCCAGCAGCGACGCCTGGGAGACCGGCACCGACTCGACGATGTCGGCCTCTCCGCTGCGCAGGGCGGCGGCCCGCGCGGTGCCGTCCGGCACGAACCTCACGTCGATGCCCGCCGCCCTGGCCCTGCCGCCCCAGTAGTTCTCGTTGCGGTCGAGCGCCGCCGAGCTGGTCCCGTTCACCTTCTTCAGGACGAACGCGCCCGTGCCCGCCCCGACCGGGTTCACCGTCCGGCCCCGGTACGCCTTGGCCGCCAGGATCGACAACTGCGGTGAGGAGAGCCGTTGCGGAACCAGCGGGTCCGTGACGGCGGTGGTGACGGTGACGGTGTCTCCCCGGGAGGTGACCGTCAGGTCCACGCCGTCGAGAATGCGCGGCTTGGGCGCAGCGCGGGAGGCCTTGGTGAGCGACCGTACGACGTCCTCGGCGGTGAGCTGGGTGCCGTCGTGGAAGGTGACGCCGTCGCGGACGGTGAAGGCCCAGGACTTCGCGCCGGTCTTGCGCCACTTCTCGGCCAGGGCGGGCTTCGGGTCGCCGTTGGCGTCCAGCGTGACGAGGGTCTCGGCGGTGCTCCAGCGGGACAGCTTGAACGCGTCGTCACTGAGCGGGGAGAGCCCAGAGCGGGGCGGCTGCATCATCGCCACCCTGATGCGCTTGTCACCAGGAGCGGAGCCGTCGGGGGCGCCGGGCGCGAAGCAGCCCGTGAGAAACAGCGCGGACGCGACCGTAAGGGAGATGACAGGCAGGGCCTTAGGGGTGTGCAAGGACTTTTCCATCTCCGTCGCGCCGGTGTCGTACGCAGCAAAAATCGTAGCAGATGATAATCATATTCAAGAGCGCCCCGTCACTGTCTCACCGCGTTAAGCTTCGGCGGCCACTTGGCCAGCCACACTGAGGATCGGTAAGGCGCGAGCACCGAGGGACGCGGAATGAACCAGGGACGAACCGAGTGGATACGCGTTCCGGTCGGGAAGGACGCCGTTCGGTGGGCGACGCGGGGGCAGTGCCAAAAGGTGCTGCTCGTGGCGCACAACGTCACCTCGATCACGCGGCTGCTGGACGTTCTCCCGCTGTTCCATGACGACTTGCGCGTACAGCTCCTGGCCACGTGCCCGGAATCCTCCGCGTTCCGCTCAGGAGTCGACCGACTCCTCGCTGACACAGGGGTGCCACTGCTGCCCTGGGAACAGGCGCGCGACACGCCGGTCGACCTCGCGATCTCGGCCAGCTTTGGCGGTCAACTCCAGGCCCTCAAAGGGACGTTGCTCGTCATTTCGCATGGTGTTGGGTATACTAAGAGGCTGGCGAAGCCGGAAGCCGGAAGCCGGAAGCCGGAAGCCGGAAGCCGGAAGCCGGAAGCCGGAAGCCGGAAGCCGGAAGCCGGAAGCCGGAAGCCGGAAGCCCCGGTGCCGGTCTTCGGGCTGTCCCCGGAGTGGCTCCTGTCGGACGAAACCGGCCTTCCCCTCGCGGACGCCCTGGTTCTCTCCCATCCCGAGCAGCTCGATCGCCTGCGGGCCGCATGCCCTGAAGCCGCCCCTACGGCCGTAATCGCCGGGGATCCCTGCTTCGACCGGATGCTTGCGGCTCGTCCGTACCGGGAGAGGTTCCGCAGGGCGCTGGGCGTGCGGCGCGGCCAGCGGCTCGTCGTACTGAACTCCACCTGGAACCCGGAATCGCTCTTCGGCGACGGCGGCGGTGATGACGTTCTGCCATCTTTGCTGCCACGCCTGACCGCCGAACTCCCGGCGGACGAATACCGCCTCGCCGCCGTCCTGCACCCCAACACCTGGCATGGGCACGGTCCCGGTCAGATTCGTGCCTGGCTCGACCGGGCCCGGCGCGGCGGACTGGTGCTGATCGATCCGCTGGAAGGCTGGCGACAGACGCTGATCGCGGCTGATGCGGTGATCGGCGATCACGGGGCCGTCACTTACTACGCGGCGGCCCTCGGCACTCCCGTACTGCTGGGTGCCGCTCCTTTGTCCGGGCTCGACCCGCTGTCACCGGCGGCCGATTTCGTCCGCAGGGCGCCGCGTCTGGACCCGTGCGCCCCGCTGCTGCCTCAGTTGGAGTCACTGGGCGCGCAGCGCGGTCCGGTGCCGGGGCCCCGGGAGTTCACCAGCTCGCTGCCCGGCGAGTCCGCTCCCAGGTTGCGTCAGCTCTTCTACGACCTGATGGGTATTCCCGAACCGTCCTGGCCCGCGCTCCTGGACCCGCTGCCACTCCCCCCGTACGAGCCTGTCTCCCGTACGGCACCCTTGCGTGTTCTGACGCGGTTGCCGGGGGCCCGAGAGGTCGTGGTGGAGCGCTATGCCGGTGCGGCGTACGAGCCGGCAGGCGACGGCGAGGTGCATACGGCTGTCCATGAGGACACTCGCGATGTGGACGCTCTCGACCTCGCCGATGTCATCCTCCGGTACGGCGCCCCTGAGGACCCGCGCCTCGGCTCGCCCGCGCAGTGGACGGCCGAGGTACTGGAACTGCACCCGGACTGCGCCCTCGCCGCCTACATCACCGGGCCCGGCGCCTGCACCGTCCGTTTGCGCGACGGCCGCGTCCTGCGGCTGGCTTCCCAGCCATCGGCGGACGTCGATCCCGCGGCCTGCGCCTCCGCGCTGCATGCGTGGCTGGCCGCAGGCAACCCACTGGACACGCTCGTCGCCCGGGGGCTGATCGTCCGGACCGGCACCGTCAGTCATCCCGTCGCTGTCACCCCTGCGACCGGCTGAGGCACCGCTCGCGCATGGCCCTCAGGTAGGCGAGGTGGTACTCAGCCCGTTCACCCGCGAGTTTCGCGATCGCCTCCTCGACGAGCGGCAGGGCGGCGGCGTGGTCCGGTGCGTCGAGACGGGTCTCAGCGAGGTCGGTGAGCACACGTGCCGTGTTGTACGCCTCCCCGCGTTCCCGGAAGAACTGCAGAGCGCCCTCCAGGTGCTCGCGCGCCGCCTGGTGCCTTCCCAAGCCCCGCAGTGCCCGGCCGCGGTGGCGTTCGAGCAGGGCGCGGGCGCGCGGGAGGTCGGCCGCGCCTTCGTCGTCGGGGCCGATCCCGTCGTAGATCTCTCCCGCTTCGTCGAAGCAGGCGTACGCCTCGGCGAAGCGCCACTGTCGCAGCCGCAGCAGCCCGAGGAACTCGACCGATGAGGCATGGCCTCGGAGGTGGCCGGCCGCGCGCTCGTCCGCGGCGGCCGCTACCGCCAGCGCCTCCGCCTCTTCGTAGCGCTGCAACTCCGTCAGGGTGTGGGCGAGTTGCGCCTTCAGCGCTCCCGCGGCGCGGGAGCCCAGATGGTGCGCGGCAGCTGTGCTGGACGCGAGCCGCAGCGCGGGCAGCAGCTCGTCGTGGTGGCCTGCTTTGAGCTGCAGCGGCCAGAGAGCCTGGCCGAGGGCCATGACGGTGTCATGGTTTCCGAACTCCTCGGCCGCTCGCATCGCCTCGACGATGTTGCCCGACTCGGCGGCGAGAACCGACAGCGCTTGTCCACGGTCGGTGTAATCCCTCGGGTCCGGCTGTACGGGGAGTGACGGGACGCGCCAGCTTTCCGGCAGGGCGCCCCGGGCCGCGCTCAGGGCGAGATGCCGGTACCCGTCGACGACCCGGGACACGGCGCCCGCGCATGCCGGGATGCCGTCGTCGCGTACAGCAGCCTGCTCGGCGTGCCGCCGTACGGCTGGGCGGTAGCGGAAGCGGCCGTCGTCCGTGTGCTCCAGCAGCTGCCGGTCGGCGAGTTCAGCGAGGATGCGGGCGGCGTCTCGTTCGTCGGTCTGCGCGGCGTGCGCTGCCGCGGCAGGGGTGATGGCGGGCCACGCACGCAGGCTCACCAGTCGGTACACGCGGGCCACATCCGCGTCCAGCGAGCGATAGGCGTCCTCGACGGCGGTACGGACAGGCTCGTCCTCGTGCATCGCGGATTCCTCCCGCACGTGGGGCGCCGGCAGCGGCTGAGAGAGCCGGAGCGCGGCAGCCCGCAGAGCGTAGGGCGAGCCACCGCACCGGGCGAGGAGCGGCGGCAGCACGGCACGCGCCGCGGCGACCGCCGGCTTGCCGGCGATCTCGGTCAGCAGTCTTCTCGCGTCCTTGTCCGCCAGGGGGCCGACAGGGATGCGCAGCGCGTCAAGGCCGGGCAGTGGGTGGCGGGAGACCACGAGGGTGAACAGGCCGGGTGCCGCGGTGATGAGTGGTCGGAGCTGAGCGGCTGAATGGGCATGGTCGACAACGACCAGCAGTTGCCGGCCGGAGACTAGGCGCCGGAAATGCTCGATCCGCCCCTCGGCCGAAGGCGGAATCTCTTCCTCGGGCACACCGAGCTGCCGCAGCAGACGGCGCAACGCCGAGAAGGCGTCGAGCGCGGTGCGGCTGGACCCGCCGTGCAGGTCGACGTAGAGCTGACCGTCCGGATAGCGCTGTGCCTCTTTGTTTCCCCAGTGCACAGCGAGGGTGCTGGTGCCCATGGCCTCGGCGCCGTGCAGGAGTGCCACCCGGGGCCGGCCGTCGGCGGGGCGCGACGCCTCCTCGTCGAGGAGCTTCATCGCCTCCCGCCTGTCGGTGAAGAACCGTACCGAGGGCGGAAGCTGGGGACGCCCAGCGGCGCCACGCGTCGATGGCATGCCCTGTGTGAACGCCTCCCACCTCAGGGCCAGCTGAGGGTCACGGTGTACCCCCTCGAAGACCACACGTGCCACGGCCTCTCTTTCCACGCCGCTGGTGGGTGCGGCCACGTCTCGTCCGGCGATCCGCCGCACCAGCCCGCCCGCGGACTCCCAGGCGCGCTTCCCCGCCTCGTTCGCCATCCCCGACCCGACCGCGCCCAACACGGCCGTAATGGCCGCCAGCGACATGGGATCCAGCATTGCGTTTCCACCCCCGTCCTCCCGAAGTCGCGGCCCTCTGTGCCACGCGTGCACCGTGTACCGCATCCGCTATCAGGCCCCAACGGTAGCTGCTGCGACATGCGCAGATGGTGTGCTCAGGACACAACCGCTCGGACGCCAGGGCGTGTTCGGCCGAGCGGCGCCACCTTCGCGACGGGAGCGGCCGGCGCACAGCGCCCTCCGAGTGAAATATGCGCAAAAGGGGCGTAGTGTAGTGAAAGTGCCGTAATGCACTGCGGACGGGCGCTGGAGGCGGCGCGTATGACAGATCCCTACGGCTTCCTCAGGACACCCCGCAGGCCCAGCGGGGCACGCCCCGTCGAGGAACGGCTGAGCGACTGGAACGAGGTCCACGCGGGACAGCCGCTGCTTCCTCTCGTGTCCGAGCAGGCAGCGCGCTGCATGGACTGCGGCATACCGTTCTGCCACAGCGGCTGCCCGCTGGGAAATCTCATCCCCGAGTGGAACGCGTACGCGGCGCGCGGCGACTGGCGCGCCGCGGCCGAGCGGCTGCACGCGACCAACAACTTCCCCGAGTTCACCGGGCGGCTGTGCCCGGCACCGTGCGAGGACGCCTGTGTACTGGCCGTCAACGCCGATCCGGTCACGATCAAGAACGTCGAACAGGCCATCGCCGACCACGCCTGGGAGCGGGAGTACGTGCCACCGCAGCCGCCGCAGCGGCTGAGCGGGAAGACCGTCGCCGTCATCGGGTCGGGGCCGGCCGGGCTGGCGGCGGCCCAGCAGCTCACCCGGGCCGGTCACACCGTCGCCGTGTACGAGCGCGCCGACCGCATCGGCGGGCTGCTGCGCTACGGCATTCCCGAGTTCAAGATGGAGAAGCGGCACCTGGACCGCCGGATCGAGCAGATGCGGGCCGAGGGCACGAAGTTCCGCACCGGGGTGTGGGTCGGCAGCGCCCTGGACGCCACCGCGCTGCGGAGGCGCCACGACGCGGTGGTCGTGGCCGTCGGCGCCACGGAACGGCGGGAACTGCCTGTTCCCGGCCGCGAACTGAACGGCATCCACCAAGCGATGGACTACCTGACCGAGTCCAACCGCACCAGGGAGGGCGACCGTCCCTCGCCGCCCCTCACCGCAGAGGGCAAGCACGTGGTGATCGTCGGCGGCGGAGACACCGGATCGGACTGCCTGGGCACCGCGCTGCGCCAGGGTGCGGCCTCCGTGACGCAGCTGGACATCAATGCCGTGCCGGGCGACACCCGGGCGGAGACCGAGCCGTGGCCCGTGTACCCGAAGGTCTACCGGATCTCCCACGCCCATCACGAGGCCCGGGAACGCCACGGCACGGATCCGAGGGTCTTCTCCTGCGCCACATTCCGCTTCGAGGGGGAACCGGCGGGCCACGTACGCGCTGTGCACCTGACGGAGGTGGAGCCGGCGTCCAGGAGCCCGCTGCCGGGCACCGAGCGGACGATCCCGGCCGAGCTGGTGCTGCTCGCCCTCGGCTTCTGCGGCCCCGAGCGGGACAGCGGTCTGATGGAGCAGCTCGGGCTCACACTGGACGGCCGGGGGAACTTCGCCCGGGACACCGCCTTCGCCGCCGTGTCGGCGGAACAGCGGAGGCAGACCGGGCGCAGCGGGGCGGAGGGCGTGTTCATCGCGGGCGACGCGGGACGCGGCCAGTCGCTGGTGGTGTGGGCCATCGCGGAGGGACGAGCCGCCGCCGCGGCCACCGACCGTTACCTGACCGGCTCCACGGTGCTCCCGGCCCCGGTCTCCCCGGCGGACCGGCCCCTGACGGCGTAACTCTTTTCTGACCACTCGTCAACTCTCCGTGTTCAAACGAGTTTGACCGGCGATCGGGTCCCGGTCGAGTGGCAACCAGGCGGTGGACGACGGAGACTGGGTGAGGACGATTCGCGACCGGAGGAATTCTCTTCAGGGGTTCGCATGGAAGAAGAATCTGTCGAGGTTCTGCCGCCCGCGCCGGATGAATCCGCATTCGTCGAGCGCGGATACGCCGGCCCGGTGACCGACACCGAAAAGAACTTTGCCGCAGTACTGGCCGAGGTCGTCTGCGTCGAGCGGGTGTCGGCCGACAGCCACTTCTTCGACGACCTGGGTGCTAATTCCCTCGTCATGGCTCACTTCTGCGCGAAGGTCAGGAAACGCGCGGACCTCCCGTCGGTCTCGATGAAGGACATTTACCGCAATCCGACGATCCGAAGTCTTGCGGTGGCACTTGAGGAAACCGCCCCCGCTCCTGCTGAGCCGTCGATTCCGGTGCAGACCCAGGAAGTGGAACCGGCCGGCACGCCGCGTTATGTCCTCTGCGGAACGGCCCAGTTGCTGCTGTTCCTCGGCTATTCGTTCCTGGCGGCAGTCGTCACCGGCCGGGGGTACGTGTGGGTCTCCGACGGCTCGGGGCTCGCCGACATCTACCTGCGTTCGCTTGTCTTCGGCGGTGCCGGATTCGTGGGCCTGTGCACCTTCCCGGTCGTCGCCAAATGGATTCTGATCGGCCGGTGGAGGGCCCGTGAATTCCCGGTATGGGGGCTGACGTATCTGCGCTTCTGGACCGTCAAGGTTCTGCTCCACGCCAACCCGATGGTCTTCTTCGTCGGCAATCCCCTGTACGTGCTGTACCTGCGGGCACTCGGCGCCCGGATCGGCAAGCGCGTCACGGTCCTCTCCCGCACCGTTCCGGTCTGCACCGACCTGCTCAGAATCGGCACCGGTACGGTGATCCGCAAGGACTCGCACTTCCTGTGCTACCGGGCGCACGCCGGACGTATCGAGACCGGCCGGGTCACCCTGGGCCGGGACGTGTTCGTCGGCGAGAAGACCGTCCTCGACATCGGCACGTCGATGGGGGACGGCGCCCAGCTGGGCCATACGTCGGCGCTGTACAGCGGCCAGCGGGTCCCGGACGGTGAGCGCTGGCACGGATCGCCCGCCCAGCGCACCGAAGTCGACTACGTGAGGGTCGCTCCGGCGCACTGCGGCACACTGCGCCGCGCCTGGTACGGCGTGCTCACCCTGCTCCAGCTGTTCCTGCTGTATGTGCCACTGACCGTGGGGGGCATGTACATGCTGCTGACCGAGGTCCCGGCGCTGGGCGACGCGCTGGCCCCCGGCACCGTGGGCTTCACGTCGTCGAAGCTCTACCTCGACGCGCTGATCGTGTCCCTCGTGCTGTTCTTCGGCTTCGTCGTCGTCGGTCTCGCCACGCTGCTCACCGTTCCGCGCCTGCTGAACCTGGTGATGAGGCCCGACAGGATCTACCCGCTGTACGGTCTCCACTACTCGGCGCACAGGGCGATCGCGCGCCTGACGAACGTGAAGTTCTTCCTCTGGCTCTGCGGTGACAGCTCCTACATCGTCGACTATCTGCGCGGTCTCGGATACGACCTGTCGCGGGTGGAGCAGACCGGGTCGAACTTCGGCTCGGACGTACAGCACGAGACCCCGTATCTGGCCTCCGTGGGCAGCGGAACGATGGTCGCCGACGGGCTTTCCCTCATGAACGCGGAATTTTCCAGCACGTCATTCCGTGTGTCCCGGGCGTCGATCGGGCCGCACAACTTCCTGGGAAACCACATCGCCTATCCCTCGGGCGGGAAGACCGGCGACAACTGTCTGCTCGGGACGAAGGTGATGATCCCTCTTGATGGCGAAGTACGGGAAGGCGTCGGGCTGCTCGGCTCCCCGTGTTTCGAAATTCCCCGCTCGGTGGAACGCGATTCCCGGTTCGACCATCTGCGGACCGGAGAAAACCTGCGCCGGAACCTCGCCGCGAAGAACCGCTACAACATCCGCACCATGGGCTGCTGCCTCGTCGTGCGGTGGTTTCATTTCTTCTTCCTCACGGTGCTCGGCCTCGCCGCCGTCGACCTGCACGGCGTAGTCGGACAGCTGGCGATAGCCGTGTCGCTGGTCCTCGGTCTCCTGTCCACCGCGGCCTATTTCGTCCTGCTGGAGCGCTCCTTCACCGGATTCCGCCCGCTGAAGCCCCGGTTGTGCTCGATCTACGACCCGTATTTCTGGTGGCACGAACGCCTGTGGAAGGTGCCCGACCACTACCTGAACGTATTCAACGGCACTCCCTTCAAGAACATGGTCTGGCGGTCGCTCGGAGTCCGGCTCGGCAGCAGGGTGTTCGACGACGGCTGCTATGTGACGGAGCGGACGCTCACCACCATCGGAAGCGACTGCACCCTCAATGCCGGGAGCAAAATCCAGTGCCATTCGCAGGAGGACGGCACCTTCAAGTCCGACCACAGCGCGATCGGCACCGGTTGCACCATCGGTGTCGGTGCCCTCGTCCACTACGGCGTAACCATGGGCGACGGCGCGGTGCTCGCCGCCGACTCCTTCCTGATGAAGGGCGAGGACATGCCGCGGCACGCCCGGTGGGGCGGAAATCCCGCCGCCGCGTCGCGCGACGGCCACAACGATCCCGCGACGCGGCGACGGTGAGCGGAGGGAGAACGGGCATGCGGACCGAAGCCGGCCGGAAGTTCTGGAGCGGTGTGCTCACCGCCGGTGGATCCACCGCGCTCCCCCGCTGGGCGCCGGACCCGGCGCCGGGGATCGCCACGTACAAGGCGGCCGTCCCGGACGACGTCGTGGCAGTGCTGCACCGGCTCGCCGAGGACCTGGCGATGCCGTTGACCTCGGTGGTGCTCGCCGCGCACACCAAGGTGCTCGCGGCGCTGTCCGGCGACCTGGAGGTCAGCACGGGCTACGTCGCCGCCGGGGGCGGCCCGCCGCTGCCCTGCCGGCTGACGGCCGCATCGGAATCGTGGCGGGAACTGCTGGTGCGAACCCGCCGGTCCGAGTCGGAACTGCTGGCGCACAAGGACTTCCCGGTCGACAAGCTCAGGCACGAACTGCACCTGGCCGGGCCGTCGACCGAGGCGGCGTTCGACCCGGCCGGCGGCGACGGCGACCTCCCCGGACATGTCGTCTTCGGGCTGGGCGTGTCGCGGGACGACGGGAGTCTCTCGCTGCGGTTGCGGTACCGCTCCGACGCGCTGGACGCGGACGCCGCCGGCAGGATCGCCGGCTACCACCTCACCGCGCTCGCGCTGATCGCCGCCGACCCGGACGCGGAGCACCGGCGGCAGAGCCTGCTCTCCGCCGGGGAACTCCGGTTCCAGACCGAAGGACTGGCCGGGCCGCACCGGGACCTGCCGGACCGCAGGGTCCACGAGCTGTTCGAGGAGCGGGTACGGGCCCACCCCGAGGCCGTCGCGGCCGTGCACGGCGACCGGCAGTGGACGTACCGGGAGCTCAACGAACGAGCCAACCGGCTCGGACGGGCCCTGCTGGCCCGGGGCCTGCGGCGCGAAGGTGTCGTCGCCGTGGTGACCGAGCGCAACCTGGACTGGATGGCCGCCGTTCTCGCCGTCTTCAAGGCCGGCGGGGTGTACCTGCCCATCGAGCCGCACTTCCCCGCCGAGCGCATCGCGGCCACCCTGTCCCGCGCCGGGTGCGGGCTCGTGCTGACCGAACGCGGCAGCACCGCCACGCTCGACCAGGCCCTCGCTTCGACCTCCCCCGGCACTCCGTCCCCCGGCTCGTCACCCGGAGTGCGAAAGCTCCACGTACACGAGGCTTACGCCGAGGACCGCACCGGCGCCGATCTCGGCGTCCGTGTGGCACCGGACCAGGCGGCGTACATCTACTTCACCTCCGGCTCCACCGGCGAGCCCAAGGGTGCGATGTGTGAACACGCGGGCATGCTCAACCACCTCTACGCCAAGATCGACGACCTGGAGATCGGCGAGGGGCAGGTGGTGGCCCAGACCGCACCCCAGTGCTTCGACATATCGCTGTGGCAGCTGCTCTCCGCGCTTGTGGTGGGAGGGCGGACCCTGCTGGTCGAGCAGGAGGTGATCCTGGACGTCCAGCGGTTCGTGGACAGGATCGTCGACGGTCGGGTGACGGTGCTGCAGGTCGTGCCGTCCTACCTCGACGTCGTGGTGTCCCGCCTGGAGCAGCACCCCCGTGAGCTGCCGGACCTGCGGTACGTGTCGGCCACCGGCGAGGCACTGAAGAAGGAGCTCGTACAGCGCTGGTTCGCGGCCGCGCCGGGCATCCGGCTGGTCAACGCCTACGGGCTGACGGAGACCTCGGACGACACCAACCACGAGGTCATGGACCGCGTTCCGGACACCGAGCGGGTGCCGCTCGGCCGGTGCGTCAACAACGTGCGTGTCCACGTCGTCGACGAGCAGCTGGCACCGGTGCCGCTCGGGGCCCCCGGCGTGATCGCCTTCTCCGGCGTCTGTGTCGGCCGCGGGTACGTCAACGACCCCGAGCGCACCCGCCAGGCCTTCATGACCGATCCGCACAGCGCCGGGCGGCGCCTCTACCGAGGCGGCGACTACGGCCGCTGGCTGCCCGGTGGCAAGCTGGACTTCCTCGGCCGCCGGGACAGCCAGGTCAAGATCCGTGGCTTCCGGATCGAGATCGGCGAGGTCGAGAACACGCTGCTGCGGGTGCCCGGTGTCCGCGACGGCGCGGTGGTCGTCGCCGAGCGGCCCGACCGGAGCGCGCACCTGGTCGCCTTCTGCACCGGCCCGCGGCCGCTCGATGTCGGCGTCCTGCTGGACCGGCTGGGCGCGTCGCTGCCCGAGTACATGGTCCCGTCGGCCGTCCACTGGCGGGAAAGTCTGCCGGTGACCGCCAACGGCAAGACCGACCGGAAGACGCTGACCGCGCTGGCCGGCGAACTCGGCGCGGCAGGCGAGGAGCGTGGCGCGCCGATGACGCCGGCCGAACAGCGGCTGGCGGCCGCCTGGGCGGAGGTGCTCGGCATCCCGCAGCACCGGATCGGGCGGCTGGACCACTTCTTCGACCGGGGCGGCACATCGTTGTCGGCGGTGAAGCTGGCGGTCGCCCTGGACCGCGCGGTGTCCGTCAAGGACGTCGCACGTCACCCGGTGCTCGCCGACCTGGCCCGGCTGCTCGACGGCGTACCCGAGCAGTCCGCCGGACTGCTGCAGCCCCTGTCGGAACCGGACGGTGCTCGGACCGGCGCCCTCATCTGCTTCCCGCCCGCCGGCGGCGGCGCGGTGAGCTTCGAGCCGATGGCCAGGGCCCTGCGGGGCATCGGACCGGCGGTGTACGCCGTCGAGCCGCCGAGCCACGACGTGAGCGCCGAGGGCAGAACCTTCGCTTCACTGGCGCACGTGGTGGAGGAGGTGAGCGCCGAGATCACCCGCCTCGGCCTGACCGGGATCCTGCTGTGGGGCCAATCCTCGGGTGCCGCGCCGGCGCTGGAGACGGCGCGGAGACTGCAGGAGCAAGGGGCAGATGTCCAACGGGTGTTCGTGGCGGCCCAGTTGCTCGGTGACGCCGCCGGCCGGCGCGCCGCCGTCACCGAGCTGACCGGTTGGAGCGACGCCGGGATCGCCGCCGAACTGAGCGCGGACAGCGCCTACGCCGGGCTCGGTCGGCTCGATGCCGGGCAGGTCGAGCACATTGCCGCCGCCTACCGGCACGACGTGGTGTCCGCCCACCGCTATTTCGCGGACGTTCTGGACAGCCCCCCGGCGGTGAAACTGGCCGCACCGGTCACGGTGTTGGTGGCCGCCGACGACCCGATCACCGCGGGGTTCCGGGAGCGGCACCGCGACTGGCAACTGCTGGCCGAACACGTCGACCTGCACGAGCTCGCCGACGGCGGTCACCACTTCCCGCGCACCCGTCCGGCGGAAGCGTCGAAGGCCGTGCTGCGCGCCGTCGACGGCCGGCTTCCCTGACGTGACGGACACGAACTGACGGACATGAACCGACCGACGTGAACTGACCGGCACGACGAAAGGAGAACGAGATGCCGACCTCATCCCCGGCGTCACCGCTCGACCTCGGGCTGGAATCAGGCAAACCCCCGGTGTTGAGGACCGGGACCGCAGGCGACCCGGCCCGCTGGGTGGCCGAGCACCGGGACTTGCTGCACGCCCACGTCGCCGAGCACGGCGCCGTCCTGGTCCGCGGCCTCGGCCTGCGCGACGCGGACGTGACCGGCACCGTCTTCCGGCGGCTGGCCACGGCCCTGATGACCGAGAAGGAGGCCTTCGCGCCCCGGCGGACCTACGCCCCCGGCGTGTACTCCTCGTCCCAGTGGCCGCCCAACCAGCCAATGTGCATGCACCACGAGCTGAGCTACGCCCTCGAGTTCCCCGGCCTGATGCTGTTCGCGTGCCTCGACGCGCCCACGGAGGGCGGGGCGACCGCGGTGGCCGACTCGTCGGCCGTACTGGAGGCACTGCCCGCCGAGCTGACCGAGCGGTTCGAGCGGGAGGGCTGGCTGCTCACCCGCAGCTACAACGACGAGATCGGGGCATCCGTGGCCGAGTCGTTCGGCACGGACGACCTCGGCGCTGTCGAGAGCTACTGCCGCGCCAACGCGATCGAATTCGACCGGCAGCCGGACGGGTCCCTGCGCACCAGGCAGCGCCGCAGCGCTGTGGTGCGTCACCCGGTCACCGGCGCACGCTGCTGGTTCAACCAGATCGCGTTCCTCAACGAGTGGACGATGGCCCCCGAGGTGCGCGAGTACCTCGTGGACGTCTATGGCGCCGACGGTCTGCCGTTCAACACCCGGTTCGGCGGCGGCGATCCCATCGGCGAAGACGTCGTACAACTGCTGAACAAGATCTACGAGGACAACACCGTACGCGAGCCGTGGCAGGCCGGCGACCTGATGATCGTCGACAACGTACGCACCGCACACAGCAGGGAGCCCTACGACGGACCCCGCGAGGTGCTCGTCGGGATGGCCGACCCGTTGCGCCTGGCCGACTGCTCGCCGACCGTGGAGGTGACCACGCCATGACTCCCAGGCGTTCCCCCGCGATGGAATTCGCCGTGCGCGAGCCGGTCGGTGTGCCGACGTTCGCCGTCGTCTCCGGCGCCCAGGTCGAGGGCGTGCTGCACGGGCGCGAGAAACAGATCGTGGAGCTGGTGGAAGCCACGTACCGGCTGCACAGCGCCGGTGACTGCGTGAACCCGCCGTCCTACTTTCTGCGGTTCCCCGACCGCCCGTCCTCCCGGATCATCGCGCTGCCTGCCTCGATCGGGGAGCCGATGCGGGTGGACGGCCTGAAGTGGATCTCCAGCTTCCCGGACAACGTGACGGCCGGCATCCCGAGGGCCTCGGCGGTCCTGATCCTCAACGACCATGGCACGGGCTACCCGTTCGCCTGTCTGGAAGGCTCCATCATCAGTGCCACCCGGACGGCCTCCTCGGCGGCCCTGGCGGCCCAGTGGCTCAGCCACGACCGACCGCGTCCGACGCGCGTCGGGTTCGTCGGCGCGGGCCTGATCGCCCGTTACATCTACGACTTCCTCGCCGCCACCGGTTGGTCGTTCGACGAGGTCGGCGTGCACGACGTGTCCGCCGACAGCGCGGCCGGGCTCCGCTGCTACCTGGAGCAGTCGCGTACCACCGGACGGATCACCGTGCACGACAGCGCGGAAGAGCTGATCCGTTACAGCGACCTGGCGGTCTTCGCCACCGTCGCCGCGCAGCCGCACGTCAACGACCTGTCGTGGTTCGAGCACAACCCGCTGGTGCTGCACGTGTCGCTGCGCGACCTGGCACCGGAGATCATCCTCGGCTCGTTCAACATCGTCGACGACGTCGAGCACTGCCTCAAGGCCAACACCTCGCCCCACCTGGCCGAACAGCTCACGGGCAACCGGGACTTCCTGCACGGCACGCTGGACGACGTGATGGCGGGACGGGTCACGGTTCCGAGGGGCCGGCCGGTCGTGTTCTCGCCGTTCGGCCTCGGGGTTCTCGATCTGGCGGTGGGCAAGTACGTCTACGACGAGGTGGCCCGTTCCGGAGGGCTGCACGTCGTCGACGATTTCTTCCACGAACTGCGGCGACACGGATGAGCCGACAGACGTCCGAGAGCGCTCCGCAGCAGATGAGGAGGCCATCGTGCCAGTCATATCCGTTCCCCAGGCCTTCAACGAGGAAGACCTCTACGTCGACCTCCGGCCGATCTTCGGGCACTCGCTCTTCCTGAAGTGCGAGGGCTTCAACTTCGCCGGCTCGATCAAGCTGAAGACCGCGATCGAGATGGTCGAGACCGCCGAACGGGACGGCGTCCTGAAGCCGGAGTCGGTCATCGTCGAATCCTCGTCCGGGAACCTGGGCGTGGCACTGAGCGTGATCGCCGCGAGCAAGGGCTACCGGTTTCTGTGCGTGACCGACTCCCGCTGCAACCTGGCGACCAGGCTGATGATGGAGGCGTTGGGCAGCCAGGTGCACGTCATCGCCGCCCAGAACGCCCGGGGCTTCCTCGGCGCGCGGCTCGACTACGTCCGCGCGCTGTGCGACTCCGACGACCGGTATGTGTGGCTCAGCCAGTACACCAATCCGAGCAACTGGAAGGCGCACTACCGCAGGACGGCGCCGGAGATCGCTCGCGGGTTCCCGCGTCTGGACGTGCTGTTCGTCGGGGCCGGCACCACGGGCACCCTGATGGGCTGCGCGCGTTACTTCCAGGAGTGGCACCGTCCGGTGCGGATCGTCGCGATCGACAGCGTCGGCTCGGTGTCGTTCGGCGGGCCCCCCGGCCGCCGGATGATCCCGGGACTGGGCATGAGCGTCCGTCCACCGCTGCTCGACGAGGCGTACGTCGACGAGGTCATCCACGTCGAAGAGGCGAACACCATCCGTGCCTGCCGTCGTCTGGCCAGACGCGGATTCTTGTTCGGCGGCTCCACCGGAACGGTGGTCAGCGGCGCGATGGGGTGGCTCGACCAGCACGACACCCGTGACCTCACCGCGGTGGCCATCGCCGCGGACCTCGGGGAGCGTTACCTCGACACCCTGTACCAGACCAACTGGCTGCAGGCCCTCTACGGCGAGGACGTGTTCGACTCCGAGGAGCCACCGGTCGGCTCCCGGCCTGCCGACACCCACCCCCGCGGACGAGGCGCCGCGGCCACCTGACCGGCAACACCGGACCCGCAAGGGCCGATGTGCAGGTGGTGCATCGCTTTACGGGCGATCAGGACGGCAGCCAGGGGGTGCAGCCGTTCGGATTGGTACACCAGGTGGTCGAGGTGGGTCAGGGCATGCATCGCTTCCATGGTCAACGGCTGCCTGGCGGGCAGGTGCTCGCGTTGTTCAGCCAAGAGGGCGGTCTGGTATTGAGGGTGGGTCAGCAGATCGGCGAGGCCCCATGCGAGTTGCCCGGCGGTGGTCTCCCGGGCGGCCCATACCAGGCCGAGGGCCTGGTGGACGGTGGAGCTGTCGGGCACGGCTGTGCCATCGGCGTAGCGGCTCTGGAACAAGGACTGATAGCGCATTTTGCCCTATTTTCTCCGTTACGCGCGCGTCATCGATTTCCTGTTTCAGGGACAGACGGGCTCGGCGCCGCTGCCCGTGCCACCGCTCGAAGGGGTGCGCGTCAGGTGGCCGTGTGGACGGCGTCGGCTCGTTCCGCCTCCGGGGCAGCGGCGGGCGCCGGGCCGGCCGGGCGGCGGGTGAGGCGGCGGGCGAGGGGTTCGGTCCAGCGGGCGGCGAGCGGGCCGATGATGACGAGGATCAGTACGTAGGCGGTGGCCAGGGGGCCGATGCGGGGCTCGACACCGACGGCGAGGCCGGCGATGACGATGGAGAACTCGCCGCGGGCGACGAGGGTGCCTCCGGCGCGCCAGCGGCCACGCGTTTGAGGCGGCCGTGGCGCAGGGCCAGGTACAGGACGGCGCCGACGGTACCCAGGGAGATCAGCAGGGTGATCGTGCCGCCGGCGAGGCTCACTCCGGCGAGCAGGGCGGTGAGGATGGGCAGGTAGACGGCCATGGCCAGGTCTTCGATGACCAGAACACCGAGGACGACGGGGGTTTCCCGGTTGCCGAGGCGGCCGAGGTCGCCGAGGACCTTGGCGATGACCCCGGAGGAGGAGATCCAGGCGACTCCGGCCAACGCGACGGCGGCGACCGGTCCCCAGCCGAGGATCAGGGCTGCGGCGGCGCCGGGTACGGCGTTGAGGACGAAGTCGACGGCCCCGGAGGGGTATTGGGTCTTGAGGTTGGTGACGAGTTCGGAGGCGCTGTATTCCAGGCCGAGGAGGAGGAGCAGGAGGATGACGCCTATTTCGGCGCCGGTGGCGATGAACTCCTCGCTGGCCTGGAGCGGGAGTATGCCGCCGTGGCCGAAGGCCAGGCCGGCGAGCAGGTAGAGGGGTACGGGTGAGAATCCGACTCGGCCGGCGAGGCGCCCCAGGATTCCCAGACCCAGGATGACGGCCCCGAGTTCGATGAGCATGGCGGTGGTGTTGTGCACGGGCGTCTATCCTCCGGTGATCAGTTCGGCGACGGCGTCGACGCCTTCTCGGGTGCCGACGACGACGAGGGTGTCGCCGATGGCGAAGCGGAAGTCGGGGGTGGGTGACGGTACGGCCGCGGTACGGCGCAGGACGGCGACGATGGAGGCGCCGGTGCGCGTGCGGGCCCGGGTCGAGCCGAGCGTGCGTCCCGCGTACGGCGACCGTTTGGTGACCTCGATGTGTTCGGTGACCAGGTCGATCTCCATGTGCTGATGGAGATGTGCGACCGGGTCGGGGGTCAGCAGCTTGCCCAGGGCCGTCGACTCGTGCGGCGCGAGCGCGGCCGAGTCCCGGCAGTTGTCGTCCTCTTCGGGGTCGTGGAAGGCGAGGATCCGCCGCCCGTCCTGGTGGATGACGACCGAGAGATGGCGGCCGGCTTCGGTTTCCAGGTCGTAGCGGGTGCCGACTCCGGGCAGGACGGTTTTACGGGTGTGAGCCGTGGGCTCCATGGCGTGCTCCAAAACAACGTGGGTGCAGGCGTGCGGGTTTCACGTCGGTCGCTCGAGTACAGCCTGTCAGCGCGTGCACGAGTGCCCGTTCGACAGGCGATTCTGCATCACGCGCCACGATCAGCCGGGGCCGCGCCAGGGTCAGTTGCGGGCGTTAGACGCGGCGGCTGGTGCCGCTGGTATCAGGCACGCTGTCGCGAGCGGCGTTGTCGACGCGCACGGACCGGAAGGCGAGTGGCGCGAGCAGGCAGCAGGCCGTCTCGGTGACGGGCAGGTTCACGGCACGGATGCTGCAAGCCATGTCTCCCCGATCACTTCGGCCGCATGACAGCCGGCCCCAACGTAATGGCTCGGTAAAGGATTGCAGCGCAGGAGAAATGACGAAAACCGCTACACAGCGCCCTATATAGCTGCCCAAGGGGCGCGTCGGCAACGTCGCTCGTTGATTTCCCCCAGCGCCATGATGAGCAGGCCTATCGCTCCATTTCGGACCGTCTTGTGACCTGAGCCGACGGTACCGCCGTACGCGGCGCGGCGCGGCTTCGCGAGGTGATTGTCCGTCCACAAAGGACGAGAAAGGGAAAGGGGAATACACACTCCTTTCCACTTTCAACATATAGCGCATGGGGGGCCTTGCGGCAAGGCCCGGGTCATGCCGCAGAATCGGCGGCCGAAGCCAGAAGCTGCGGAAATGGGGGAGTCACGAAGTGCGTGTGTTGTTGTCTACGTATGGGTCGCGCGGGGACGTCGAACCGCTGGTGGGACTCGCGGTGCGGTTGCGGGCACTCGGCGCGGAGGTGCGGGTATGCGCGCCGCCGGACGAGGACTTCGCGCAGCGGCTGGCCGGTGTCGGCGTGCCGCTGGTGCCCGTGGGGCAGTCGGCGCGCGCGTTGACCACCGGGGCGCCGCCGCCGTCGTCGGCGAACCTGCCCCACCGCGCGGCCGAGGTGATAGCCAGCCAGTTCGACGCGGTCACCGCGGCGGCCGAGGGATGCGACGCGTTGGTGGCGACCGGCATGATGCCGGCCGCGGCCGGCGCGCTGTCGGTGGCCGAGAAACTGGGCATCCGCTCCGTGTCCGTGACGTTCCAGCAGCTCACCCTGCCGTCGCCGCACCACCCGCCGCTGGCGTATCCGGGCCGACCGTTCCCGCCGGAGGTGACCGACAACCGGGTGCT
The DNA here is from genome assembly GCF_018614005.1 of Streptomyces sp. ISL-99. NCBI lineage: Bacteria > Bacillati > Actinomycetota > Actinomycetes > Kitasatosporales > Streptomycetaceae > Streptomyces > Streptomyces sp. ISL-99. The sequence continues at coordinate 221,883 of NZ_JAGGPC010000038.1, read as the reverse complement.
GTGGGACCTGGACGCCCAGAGCATCAACGCGTTGTTCGGCGCGGCGCTCAACACGAACCGGGCCTCGATCGGCCTGCCACCGGTGGGCAACATCCGCGACTACGTCATCGGTGACCAGCCATGGCTGGCGACAGACCCGATCCTGGACCCGTGGCAGGAACCGGCGGACCTCGACGTCGTACAGACCGGCGCGTGGATCCTTCCCGACGAACGCCCGCTCCCCGCCGAGTTGGTGGCGTTCCTGGACGCCGGCGCACCACCGGTGTACGTGGGCTTCGGCAGCATGCCCATGCCCGACTCGCAGTACGTCGCCCGGGCAGCCATCGAGGCGGTCCGCGCGCAGGGCCGCCGCGCGGTCGTGGCCCGCGGCTGGGCCGACCTTGCCCTGATCGACGACCAGGGCGACTGCTTCGCCGTCGGCGAGGTCAACCAGCAGGCACTGTTCGGCCGGGTGGCCGCCGTCGTGCACCACGGCGGTGCGGGCACCACGACGACGGCCGCCCGGGCCGGCGCGCCCCAGGTGGTGGTACCCCAGGCGGCGGACCAGCCGTACTGGGCCGGCCGGGTGGCCGACCTGGGCATTGGCGCGGCACACGACGGCCCTACTCCCACCACCGAGTCCCTGTCGGCCGCGCTCAGGGACGGCCCTGACCCCCGAAACCCGCGCACGAGCGACCGCCGTGGCCGGCACGGTCCGCACCGACGGGACAACGGTGGCCGCGAAGCTGCTGCTCGACGCGGCCGGCTGAGAAAGGCCGCCGGTGTCCGTGTGAACCACGCGGGACCACCGAGCCAGGACCGAGGGCCCAGGGCCCAGGGCCCAGAACACGAGAACCCGCACACCCTGGCGAGCTGAACCGACAACGGCCACGGGCCCACGTCAGGCGGAGCGTTGCCCGCCATGGCCCCCAGGTTCGTCACGCCGGTCCAGACGCCTTGCCGTGCGCAATGGTCGCAAGCGACCTCATATCGGAGCTGATGCTGTGAAACCCCTGACCACCAGCGCGTTTGACCTTCCCGACCACCTCTCCCCCAAGGCCGACCCGACGCTGATCGCCGGCGATGAGCAGCACTTCGCGGCCATCGCGGAGTGCCTGGAACAGTCGGTAGCCGACCTGTCCGACCGCCTCGATGCCGAGCGCAAGGCGCCCGGCGGCATTGGCCGGCAGGCGATGGACCGGGACATGGAGATCCACCGGCTGACCGCCCGCCTGCGCGCACTGCGTCGCTTCTGTCTGGACCTGTGCCTCGGACACATGGTCAGCGCGGACAACCCCGAGCCGGTGTACGTCGGACGACTTGGCCTTACGGACAGCGCGGGCCGTCGGCTGCTGCTCGACTGGCGCTCCCCCGCGGCTGAGCCGTTCTTCGGAGCCACCCACGCCAACCCGATGGGCCTGGCAAGCCGCCGCAGGTACCGCTGGACCCGCGGCCGGATCAGCGACTACTGGGACGAGGTGTTCACCTCGGACGGGTTTGCCGGGCACGCCGCGCTCGACGACCAGTCCGCCTTCATCGCCGGCCTGGGCAGCAACCGGTCGCCACGGATGCGAGACGTGCTCGGCACCATCCAGGCCGACCAGGACGCCATCATCCGCGCGGGATCCCGCGGCGCTCTCGTCGTCGACGGCGGTCCGGGTACGGGGAAGACCGTCGTCGCTCTGCACCGCTCCGCCTACCTCCTCTACTCCGACCCTCGCCTCGGTCACCGCCGGGGCGGCGTGCTGTTCGTCGGTCCGAGCCGGCCCTACCTGGGTTACGTCGCCGATGTCCTCCCCGGCCTCGGAGAGGAGGGCGTGCAGACCTGCACCCTGCGGGACCTCGTAGCCGAGGGAGCCGCGGCAGCGATCGAGGACGACCCGAAGGTGGCCCTCCTGAAGTCGTCCGCGAGCCTGGTGAAGGCGATCGAGACGGCCGTCAGGTTCTACGAGGAGCCGCCCACCCAGGGGATGACGGTCACGACCCACTGGTCCGACATCTGGCTGAGCGCCGACGACTGGGCCGTGGCGTTCGAAGCAGCAGAACCCGGCGCTCCGCACAACGAGGCGCGCGACCAGATCTGGGAGGAGCTGCTCACGATCCTGGTGGACAAGCACGACGGCGACGCCTCGGCCGACCTGCTGCGCAAGTCGCTGCTGAAGAACAGGGAGTTGCTCACGGCCTTCGACCGCGCGTGGCCGCTGCTCGAAGCGGCCGACCTCGTCGGAGATTTGTGGTCGGTACCCGCCTACCTGCGCAAGTGCGCTCCCTGGCTCAGCCCTGACGACGTTCAGCAACTGCAGCGCCGGGACGCCCAGGCCTGGACGGTGTCCGACCTGCCGCTCCTGGACGCGGCACGGCAGCGGCTCGGCGACCCGGAGGCGTCGCGGCGTAAGCGTCGGCACAACGCCTTTGTCGCCACCGAACGCGAGCACATGGCCCACGTCATCGACGCCCTGCTTGAGGCCGATGCCGACGGGGAAGGTGCGGTGACGATGCTGTACGGGCAGGACATGAAGGACACCCTGGTCGACGCGACCGCATCGCCCGCCGCTGCCCCGGACCTCCTCGCCGGCCCGTTCGCGCACATCGTCGTGGACGAGGCTCAGGAACTGACCGACGCGGAGTGGCAGATGCTGCTGCTCCGGTGCCCGTCCCGGAGCTTCACCATCGTCGGAGACCGCGCCCAGGCCAGGCACGGGTTCACGGAGTCGTGGCAGGAACGGCTCGAGCGGATCGGGCTCGACCGGATCAACCTGGCCTCCCTGAGCATCAACTACCGGACGCCGGAAGAAATCATGGCGGAGGCCGAGCCGGTCATCCGGGCCGTGCTCCCGGACGCCAACGTGCCGACCTCCATCCGCAGCAGCGACGTACCCGTCGTACACGGATCTGCTTCGGATCTGAGCTCGGTCCTCGACACCTGGCTCGCCGCACATGCCGACGGGATCGCCTGCGTCATCGGCGCTGGTGGGATTGAGGGGGGCACATTCCGGACGACGTCCCGCGTCCGGTCGCTGACCCCGGAGCTGTCGAAGGGGCTCGAGTTCGACCTGGTCGTCCTCATCGACCCAGAGGCGTTCGGCACGGGCATCGAAGGAGCGGTGGACCGCTATGTCGCGATGACCCGAGCGACCCAGCAACTCGTCATCCTCACGAGCTCCTGACGAATGCCGTACGGACGCCCCTCCCGGCGGAGTTGGTGGCATTCCTGTACGTCGGCATACGACCTGTGTACGTGGGCTCCGCGACTCCTGTTGAGCATCTGTATGAAGAGCGCTCAGTCACGCATGACATCTGTCCATGGTGGTGCCGACGGCGTCGCCCTACCTTCTGCGTACCCCGATTCCCGCGCCAGGTCACCCTCCCCAGCGCCCCGTACGCCCCGCACCCCTCCCCGGCGACCCATACCGGCGAGGCTGCGCGGGCCGGGCGACCGTTCAGCATTCGAGGGCTTCGGCGTGCACGCCGCGAACCCGGCCCACCTGCTACGACGGGGCAGCTTCCCTGCCTGCTCGCCCACAGTGCCGCCCCACCGCACTCGGTGCCTGGACACATCCCGCTGGACGGATACGCCCCACTTCCTTCCCTCCGTAAGGACTGAGCATGAGCGCACAACCGACACGCACCAACGTGGTGTCGCCACCCCGTGAGACCGGGCAGACGCCTCCCCCGGGCGGGCTCCACGCCGGGCTCAAGAACCGCCATCTGTCCATGATCGCGATCGGCGGTGTGATCGGTGCGGGCCTGTTCGTCGGATCCGGCTCCGGCATCGTGGCAACCGGTCCCGGCATCCTGCTGTCGTACGCCCTGGTCGGCACCATCGTCGTCTTCGTCATGCGGATGCTGGGCGAGATGGCCGCGGCGCAGCCGACCTCCGGGTCGTTCTCCGCCTATGCGGACCAGGCGCTGGGCCGCTGGGCCGGATTCTCGATCGGCTGGCTGTACTGGTTCTTCTGGGTCGTCGTGCTGGCGGTCGAGGCGACGGCGGGTGCCGTGATCCTGGAGGGGTGGGTTCCGGCCGTTCCGCAGTGGGCCTGGGCGCTCATCGTCATGGTCGTGCTCACCGCGACCAATCTGGCGTCCGTGTCCTCGTACGGCGAGTTCGAGTTCTGGTTCGCCGGAATCAAGGTCGTCGCCATCGCCGCCTTCATCGTGATCGGCGGGCTGGCTGTCTTCGGCCTGCTGCCCGGCTCCGGACACGAAGCGGTGGGGCTGGCCAATCTGACCGGCCACGGCGGCTTCCTGCCGAACGGGCCCGGGGCGATCCTCACCGGCGTACTGATGGTCGTCTTCTCCTTCATGGGCAGCGAGATCGTCACCCTCGCCGCCGGTGAGTCCGAAGACCCGCGGCGCGCGGTCACCAAGGCCACGAACAGCGTGATCTGGCGGATCGGCGTCTTCTACCTGGGCTCGATCCTGGTCGTCGTGTCGCTGCTGAAATGGGACGATCCGGCGATCACCGAGAAGGGCTCGTACGTCGCGGCGCTCGACGCGATCGGCATCCCGCACGCCGGTCAGATCATGAACGTGATCGTGCTGACCGCTGTACTGTCCTGCCTCAACTCCGGTCTGTACACCGCGTCGCGCATGGCCTTCTCACTCGGCGAGCGCGGTGACGCGCCCAAGAGCTTCGCCCGTACGAACAGCCGCGGTGTGCCAACGGCGGCGATCCTCGGCTCGGTCGTCTTCGGCTTCGTCGCGGTCTTCTTCAACTACCAGTGGCCGGACACCGTTTTCCTGTTCCTGCTGAACTCCTCCGGCGCGGTCGCACTGTTCGTCTGGCTGGTCATCTGCTTCACGCAACTGCGCATGCGCGGCATCATCCTGCGCGAGGCGCCGGACCAGCTGGTTGTGCGGATGTGGCTCTTCCCGTACCTGACGTGGGCAACCATCGCGATGATCTCCTTCGTGCTGGCCTACATGCTCACCGACGACGCGGGGCGCGACCAGGTGATTCTCTCCGTGCTGGTGGCGGCGCTGGTCGTGGCCATCTCGGTGGTACGGGACCGACTCCGCGCCGGTACGGGTGACGCGGTCACGAAGCCGTAGCGCGTTGCTGTGCCGCTCGGGCTCGTCCTGCCAGGAAGGGCCCGGGCGGCCAAGGGCGCGGGTGTACGGGTCGCGAGACACCGGTCCAGCGCTGCGGCCTTGCCGACGGACGTGAGTACGCTGCCGTTGTCCGCGTAGAGCACGTCCGGGTCGACCTCCACCTGAGGGTGGCGAGCGGCCAGGGCCTCGCCGGTCGTCAGCCCGCTGACCGGCAGTCCCCCGGACGTGCGGCTCGTCTAGCCGTTGGCCTCGATCCGCACGTCGAGTTCCTTGACCTGCTGCTTGAGGGCGACGGTCCGGTAGCTCTCCTCAACCCACTCGCACAGCACCTCGGCCGTAGGCGCTCCCTTCTCCCCCAGTGGCACGGAGACCCAGCCGGCCTTGCCGAGTCCGTAACCGGTGGGCTCGGCCCCTGGCGCGGTCATCGCGTGCTCGTGCAGCGCCGGGTCCTTCAGTTTGACGGACAGTCCGGGAGGCTGGGGCCCGTCCGCGTTGCCGAGAAAGACGAAGATCTTTTTGTTGACCTTCACTACGCAGTCCTCGGGACCCCAGGGGAACTCTTCCCCGGCTCCCGGCAGCCCGAGAGCGAACGCCCGCACCGCCTCCCACTTGCGCACCGCAGCCTTCACTACGCCTCCTCCTACCGCAGGTCACACTGCCCGCGCGGACAGCCGTCCCACCACGCTAGCCTCAGCGAGCGGAAGCATCTGGGAGGAGCGGCTACGGATCCACCGGATCCAAGATTCAGAGGTACACAAGGGTTGTCAGTGCAATTTCACATTACTATGTTACGGGTCACATCGCAGAGGTGGGTTCTCTCAACTCCCGCGTGTGTTACGTCGTTTCACTGCTCCGCACCGCTGTCACACTCCCCTTCTTTCACCTCCCACACAGGAGTCACCGGTGTCCCAGTTCAGAACCGTGCGCACCTCTCTGCTCGCCGGCGCCATCGCGGCGACGCTCCTCGCCACAGCCGCACAGACCGTCCAGGCGTTCGAAGACCCACGGAGCGTCCCCGGCACGTTCGGCGGCCGACCGGCCGCCGCGGCGGCCGCTCCCGTCGCCCACGGCGACAACCCGTTCGACGAGGTCCAGCGACTGGCCGAAGCCCCGAAGCCCGTCGCACGCCCCGCCCCGGCCCCCGGCGGCGGCCGCAACGCCGCGGGCCGCATCCCAGGACCGCAGACCGCCCCTGGCGCCGCCCCCCGTACCGGCGTTCATGCCGCCGGAGTCCCCTGCACGCTCGATGGTGTCGCCGGCCTGAGCCCCGAGCGCTTCGCCGACTTCCTCGCCGACCCTGCGGTGACCGCCGACGGCTGCCTGCGCACGCTCATCTGGACCTGGGATCCCAGGCTCGCCCGGGTCATGTCGGACGCCCACGTCCAAGCCGTCGCCCGCCGCGTCTCCGCGCTGGCCGCTTCGCACGACGGGAAGAACGGCAGCCACCTGTACGAGATGTTCACGTTCCTGCATGCCGCGGCGTTCCATGACTTCTCGCGTGACGAGATCGACCTCACCGACACGCCGACCGTCGAGGCGATACGCCGAGCCGTCTACGCCTTCGGTACGGCCACCCGCACCTTCGATGTCACGCGCGCCAACGCCAACACCCTGCGCGAGGCGCTCTACGCCGCCAGCGCCCCCGGCCTGCGCCACTCGCAACTGGGGCTGATCAAGACGGTGCTGGCCACGATGGACCAGTACCACCCGGACACCAACAAGGACTCCGCCTGGGGCAACGCGGCGCTGGCCGCGCTCTCCGTGAACTACCTGGGTGTCTACCCGGGCAACAAGGACACCGCCTTCCACAACGTGGTCACGCAGAACGCCTCGTACCGCAACGCGTTCAAGGCCTTCGCCGGTTACCTCCATCTCAAGGGCACCGCCAATGAGTGGGTCGTGCGCGACGCCCTCGGCGAGTACGGCCGCTTCGGGCAGATAGCGGCGCTCAAGCCGACGATCGTGCCCGACCTCGGCGCGCTCCTGGGTACGACCGAGCGCAACTTCGGTCTGGGCAGCGAGCCCTGGGGAAAGACCGTCTCCTGGCTCAACTTCTACGAGGCGTGCAAGCCGTACAAGGTGTGCGCGGAGGACATCGAGCGGCGGATCTTCCCGTACACCTACACCTACGACAACGGAGCCATCAAGGTCCGCACCGCTCTCGACCGCACCACCGTCGACCAGCTGTACTACGCCAGCAAGCAGGTCAAGGCGCAGTTCCACCGGGTCCTCGGCACGGAGCAGCCGCTGACCGGCGACACGAACACCACGCTCAACATCGCGCTGTACGCGTCCCGAAAGGACTACGAGGTCTACCACCCGATCCTCACCGGCATGGGGACGGCGAACGGCGGCGTCTACATCGAGCGCGGTGCGACGTTCTACACCTACCAGCGCCGGGTGCCGCAGGACTCGTCCCTCACGCTGGAGGAGCTGTTCCGGCACGAGTACGTGCACTACCTCAACGGCCGGTTCGCCGTGCCCGACTACTTCGGCGAGGGTGCCTGGTACACCGGCGACCGTACGACCGCGATGGACGAGGGTACGGCCGAGTTCTTCGACGGTGCGACGCGGGACGACGGCGTCGCGGTCCGCAAATCGCTGGTCCGCAGCGTCATCAACGACACGGCCGGCGGCGGCCCCCGGATGACCGTCAACCAGTTGCTGCACGCCACGTACGACGGAGACGGCTTCCGCTTCTACTCCTACGCGGGCACCTTCTTCGAGTTCCTGTGGCGCGACCGGCCCGCGCTGCTCCAGGAGATGTACCGGCACCTGCGCGCCGACAATCCGGCGGCCTTCGACGCCTGGCGGGCCCGGCTGGGTTCGGACGCGGCGCTGCAGCGGGCGTACGACGCGTTCCTGGACGCGCAGATCGCCAAGGTGGACGACCTGTTCGTGCCCAACACCTCGTTTCTGCCGACGGCTTCACTGCGGCATTCGACGGCCGAGCAGATCCGGTCGGCCTTCGTCTCCGCCACGCAGTCCACGCCGGAGTGCAAGGACACGGCGGACACCACGGGCAAGCGCCGGTTCGTGTGCACCGGGCGTATCACTGCCAATCTCAGCGACGCGACCAGTCCTGATCTCGTCTTCAAGGACATGTCGGAGACCGTCGACTACTTCGTCCTGGAGCGGAGTGAGAGGGGCGGGGACAACTTCGAGGACATGAACTGCTCGTTCGGACCGGTCGAGGTCTGGCCCAACGGCCGTGCGGGCACGGCTCCTTACGCCTGCGAAGGGCCTCTGCGCAGCTGAGATTTGATTGGCCTCGAACAGCGCCCGCCCGGTTGTCATTCGGCGCTACGCGTCGGTGGGGGCGCCGGGGCGGCCGTGTACGCGCTGGTGTGCCAGCGCCCACCACGTCTCCGCCAGGTCGGCCGGGTCGCGCAAGCTCGTCCCGGAGACCTCCTCGAAGCGCCGCAGCCGGTTGCGCAGGGTGTTCGGATGGACGAACAGGCTGCGCGCCGCGGCCTCCAGGCGCAGGCCGTGTTCGAGGAAGGCCGTGACCGCCTCCTCCAGTTGCGCGCCGTCCTCCCCGCGCTCGCGCAACGGGGCCAGTCGTTGGTGGACGAGGCGTTCGCCAACTGCCGGGGTCTGTACGACAGCGGTGCGCAGGCCGAGTTCGTCACTGGTGTGCACGCCGGACAGGTCGAACGACACCGCGACCCGCAGAGCCAGGGAGGCCGAAGCGAACTCACTGGCGACGTCGCACGGGTGGGCGGCGGCGCCCAGTCCGAGCACGAGGTCGCGGAACAGCTTCGGAGGGCGTGCGGCCAGCAGCCCGGCCACGTCGCCGTCGACCGTCGTCACCATGAGGCCCCCGGCCGGGCCCACCGCGACCCAGGGCCGCAGCATCTCGACCACATGCGCGACGGCCGTGGGGCCGGAGGCCGCCCTGGCGCGAAATGGCATTCCGGCGGGCGCCGAGCCGCCCGCCCAGCCTCGCACCGCAGCCGCGTCCACGGGGGCGAGCAGCAGCATGCGTACGTACTCCTCCAACCCGGGCCCTGCGGGCGAGGCGTCCTCCGCTCTGCGGCGCACGATCCGTACCGTCATGGCGGCGGCCCAGGACCACACTTGTTCGCCGATGGCCAGCAGTTCCTCGGGGGTCGCCCGGCGCATGGTCATCTCCCGGCTGAAACGCGACCAGACGACGTCCACGCCGATCCGGTGCGCGCGGATGACGTCGTCGACCGGCAAGGTGTCACCGATCGTGCCGGTACGAGCCGGCTGTTGAGCAGCCTGCCCAGGGCCGTGCACCGGGCCGTGCACCGGGAGCTCGGGTCCGGCGCAGCAGTGGTGTTCGCACAGCCGGTGCACGACCGTCAGGCCGCGGTCCATCGCTCTCGCCACGCGCAGCGTCAGCAGATCCGGTGGCACGCGCGCGTACGACGGCAATTCGGCCCGCAAACGGTCCGTCACCTCTTTGACGACCGACCCCATGTCGGCTCGCAGGGCGGTGACCGCCGCCGCCACCGTTGTGGAAACCTCCACTGCACCCCTCATCGCTCGGTGACTTCCTCCATGGTGCGTACGTATGACGATCGTCATGCTAGGTGCAGACGTCCCCGCTCCCGGTCGCCAAGCGTCCTGGGGGCGGCAGAACTTGGGGTGCCGCGAGGCGGCGCCCACCCCCCCCACTCAGCAAAGGATTTCCATGGCCGTTTCCTGGCGACGCGCGGCACTGCCCGCCGCCGTCCTCGGCATACTCGTGCCCGCCGGCTTCGGCGCGCAGGCGCTGCTGTCCGGTGCCGTCGACCCGCTGGGCAGGGACGCCGCCGCGTCCCGGCCCAGGAGCGGCGCCTCCGCCCCCGCTTTCGCGGGGGCGGAGACCGCGGAGGGTGACGCCGTGGTCGCGCAGCCCACTGCGAAGCCCGACCGGCGGGTGCACGCCTCGTCCGTACGGATCGCCTCGTACGACCAGCGGCAGCGACGAGCGGTGCTGACGACGACCGGGAAGGAACCCGTACGGACGGGGGACGTGGTGGCTTCGGCCCCCAACCGGTCGGCTCCGACGGGCGCGCTGTTCAAAGTCGCCGAGGTGACCGGGACGTCCGGTGGCGAAGTGACCGTGACCACCGCGCCCGCCACCCTGCCGGAGCTCCTCGGCGACCGCACGGTGAATCAGCGCGCCGCGGTCGCGGCCGACCGGCTGCGGGTCAAGCCCCTGTCGTCGGGCGTCACCGCGACGACGGGGCGGCCCGCCGACGCCTCGAGAACTCCCGCCGCCCCAAGGCCCGAAAGCACGGGCAGGGGCACGGCGACACCGTCCCCGGCCCTGCCCGACGCATCCGCGTCCGCCTCCCCTTCCGCCTCTGCGACCGCGTCCGCGTCTGCTTCCGCGACGCCGCACGGCACGGCGGACGGCGCGTCCCAGGCCGCCTCGGAGCGGGCCGGTGCGGCCTTCGGTGCACCTGCCGCGGGTGCGTCCACCGGGGCTCCGGCCACTGACTCGGCACCGGCGCCGGCACCGGAAAGCTCCGGCCTGCCCCGGGACGCGGCGACACCGCTCACGACACTGCGACTGGGCCTCGACGTTCCGCTGCCCGCCGGCATCGAGGCGACCGACCGCTCCCCGGCACGGCTGGCCGGTGAGGTGCGCTTCACTCCCGAGGTGTTTTTCCAGTACGAGAAGCGGGCCGGGCTGTCCGTCCTGCCGGAACGGGCCGCCGTCGGGCTCGGCGGCTCGTACGGATACGACTGGCAGGTGCACGGAAAAGTGACCCGCGCGGTCGACTCCGGCGAGATCACCACTCCCCTCGCGTCCGTCACCGGTCAGCACACCTTCTGGGTCGGCCCGGTGCCCGTGGTCGTCAACACCGAGGTGGTCTTCGTCTACCGCTTCACCGCCGACGGCCGCATCGTCCTCGACGCCGAGCAGCGCACGGCCGGTTCGTTCGACATCGGGGCCCGTTACGACCGCAAGGAAGGCTGGCAGCCGGTCCGTCACGCCGAGCAGCGCACCGAGGGCGGCAAGCCGCGGGTGGAGGGGGCCGCGACCGCGAAAGCCACCGTCGGCGCCCGCGCGTCCGTCTCGCTGTACGACACGGCAGGCGTCAGCGGCGAGTTGTCCGTACAGCTCACCGGACGCGCAGCCGCGGCGACGGGGGCGGCGCCCGCCTGGGAGCTCACCGCCGGATACGACCTCAGGACCGAGCTGATGCTCCAGCTGAAGATCTTCGGCATCCGGATCGTGGACCTGCGCACCACCCCGTACACGCTGCACGGCGAGCGGCGGCTCTTCGGCCAGGGCACGCTGCCTCCCGTGTGAGTCCGTCGCCGCAGGCGGCGCGGTGCCGGTCGGGGCCGACCCGTACGGGGGGCGGGCCCGGCTGCCTTTTGCCGTGCAGGGCTTGTGACCTGCTGCCATGGGTCATCCGCCCCGGGACACGCTCATCCCTTGCTGAGCCGCACCGTGTCCCCCGCTCTGCCGCCGGCCAGGACATCGATGCGGGCGCCGGTCCCGGGATCGGTGAAGGTCTGGCCGGGGGCGTACGCGGCCAGGTCCAGTTGGGTGCAGCCCGGGGGGGGGGCAGCAGTCGGGTTCGCGTTCATCACCCTGACCGGTCCCTCGCCGGTCCGGGCGGCGGAGTCGACCTTGTAGATCAGGACCCCGGTGGAACAGGCGTCCCGGTCGTTGCCCTCGGCCCGACGGGACTCCGCGACGTACGCCGTCGTCTCACCGGTGCGCAGTACGGCGATCTTGGTTCCGCCGGGTCGTTCCACCGCGGTCAGCCGTACCGTGCGGTGGCCGGACGCGGGCAGGCAGGCGACCTGGCGGTCGCGGGTCCAGCCGAGCTTCCAGGAGTGCCAGCCGAGGTACTGCGGGGCGGGGCCGGCGATGTCGCCCATGACGTCCCAGCCACCCACGTACTGGTGGGTTGCGCCGGTGAAGGAGTAGAGGTTTGGCAGGCCGAAGGTGTGGGACGTCTCGTGGGCGACGACCTTGCGGCCCCAGCGCCACATGTCCTGCCCGAAGGTGACGGCCCACTTGAGGCGTTTGCCGTCGGCGGTGATCCCTGCCGCGGCCGGATCGTAGAGGTAGGTCGGGGAGAAGGGGATGGCGGCCGCCGCCTTCGGGGGTACGACATGGACCATGTCGTACCGGGAGAAGTTCGCGTAGGGGTCGGCAGCCGTGATCGCGTCGCGTACGTACTTCTCGTGGGTCTCGAAGGTGAGGCCGCGCGCGAATCCGTAGGAGGTCGAGTCGGCGGGCATGCGGATCCAGCGGTGCAGCGGGGTGTTCTTGAGCCGGAAGCGGCCGTAGCTGGCACGGTGCATCCAGGCGGCGGCCGGGGCCAGTTGGGCGGCGTAGGGCTCGGTGGAGTCGGCGGCCGGGACGTCCGGGAAGTCCACGAACAGCATCAGCACGCGCCGGGTCCCGGTGGACGGCTGGAACTGCGTCCGGTCGGTGTTGTGGCCCTCGTCGGTCCAGCCGGTCCTTCCTGGAAGCGCGCAATCGCTCGCGGAGGCAGGCGGCTTGGGCGCTTCGGTCGCAGCAGCCGCGGCGGCGGGGGCGGACAGGCAGGACGCGAGGACGAGCGCTGCGGCAAGGGGCCGCAGGCGGCGGGGCAGGTTGGTCATGTCTCTCCCGTCGGAGGCAGGTCGAGGAGTGGTGTGCGGAGAGTTACGCGCGGCCCGCCGCCAGGTCCATCAGGCGTGACAGCACGCGGTCACCGGAGGCGGTGACGCCGTCGTGCTCCCATTCGTTGGTGACCCACACGCGGGTGGCGCCGACGTCGCGCGCGGTGCGCAGCGAGAGCTCGGCGTCCACGTACATGTCGTCGTGGTAAACGATCGCGGCGAGCGGCACCCGGTTGGCGGCGAGGCGGCGGGGGTCGTACAGCGGTGACCAGTCCGTGCGTTCGGCCAGGAGGTCTGCGGCGTCGGCGAAGGGGCGCAGGCCCTTGATCTCCCGGAACATCCAGGGGTAGATCATTTCGCCGGTGAGGAGGAAGGGGTCCGCGTCCTCGGCGAACTCCGGAAAGCCCGTCATCGCGCGGGACGCCGCCCAGCCGGTGGGCTTGTCCCCCTGCCCGTACAGCGTCTCCTGCATGACGGCGAACAGCGGATTGTCGGTGAAGCCGGTCAGATCCATCACCTGGTGGAGAAAGGTGTCGGTCAACTCGCCCCGCGCGTCCAGGGATTCGTCGAGCAGCCAGTGGACCCGCTCGAAGCCGCCCCCCATGCCGAGGGCGAGACCGAGGGTGCGCAGGCGGCGGGTGGTGAGCCGGTCTCCGTCGGGCAGGCGAACGTCGGTGGCGGTCAGGATGCGGGCGATCTCGCGCAGCCGGTCGGCGTCGTCCGGGTAGCGGGCGTAGAAGTCGAGGACGCGGTCCCGCACCCGGGGGTAGGTGCGCGCGTACACGTCGTCGGCTGTGGCGGACAGGCCGGGAATGCCTCCGGTCACGTAGCAGGCGCGTAGTCCTTCGGGTGCCTGCGACAGATAGGTGAGCGTGATGAAGCCGCCGTAGCTCTGGCCGAGCGTCTCCCACGGTTCGTCGCCGCACAGGCGCCGGCGGATCAGTTCGGCGTCGGCGACGATCGCGTCCGCGCGAAAGTGGCTGAGATGGTCGGCGAGTTGGGCCGGGGAGGTGAAGCGGGAGGCCGCCCGCGCGGTGACGGGTGTGGAGCGGCCGGTGCCGCGCTGGTCGAGAAGGAGCACACGGTGGGTCTTGAGCGCCTGGGGCAGCCAGCCGGGTGAACCGGCGTACGGGCGAGGTGACTTGCCGCCCGGCCCGCCCTGCAAGTAGAGCAGCCAGGGCAGTTGCTCACCCACCCGGCCGGGATCCGCCACCTCGCGGGCGAAGAGCTGGATGGTCGGCCCGTGCGGGGCCGAGTGGTCCAGGGGGGTGGTGAAGACGTGGTCGACGGTCGCGTACGCGGGGTTCATGGATCCCTTTCCCGGTCGAGTAGCCGCGCTGATGTGCAGTGTGACATTGCTTAACTCGGTACGATTCGGCCTGGTGCGACCGACGGGGATTGGGAAGCCCCTACGTGCGCATAACGCGCCCTGTGGAGGCCGCCCCTGTCAGCCGGTCGCGGCCCGCTTCGCCGGCCGGGATCGCCGGCCTGCGGAGCCCTGCGCGCTCTCACCCCTGGCCCACAGGGAGCGGACATGGCCCAGGTGCCGGGCCATGCACTTCTCCGCACCCTTCGCGTCGCCCGCCAGCATCAGGTCGAGCAGCTCCAGGTGCTCCTCGGCCGAGGGAATCAGCTCGCCGCTCTCGTCCAGGGCGGTGAGCCCGTACAGGCGGGACCGCTTGCGCAGGTCGCCGACGGTTTCGACCAGCCTCTCGTTGCCGCAGAGCGCAAGCAGCGAGAGGTGAAAGCGCCGGTCGGCCTCCAGGTAGCCGATCAGGTCGTGGTCGCGGGCGGCCCGCACGATCTCCTCGGCGACCGGCCGCAGCGCCTCCAGCTCCTCGCGGGTGGCGCTGCGGGTGACCTGCCCCACCGTCGGAACCTCGATCAGGGCCCGGATCGCGGTGTACTGGTCGAGGTCGCTCTCGGAGACCTCGGTGACCCGGAACCCCTTGTTGCGGACGGGCTCGACCAGACCCTCCCGGGCCAGGTCGAGCATCGCCTCGCGTACGGGCGTCGCCGAGATCCCGAAGTCATCGGCGAGCGCGGGTGCGGAGTACACCGCGCCCGGCCGCAGTTCGCCGGAGATCAGGGCGGCTCGCAGGGCGTGGGCGACCTGGTCGCGCAGCCGCTCGCGGGTGGCGTTGAGGTCGCGCTGTGCCAAGTGCCCCATGGTGTTCCCTTCGTACTGCCGAGATCACCAGAGTACAATGTCACGTTGCTTCTGCGGGTGACAGGGTGGAGGTCGACGGCGGCGGCGACGGAGGTGACGTCTGCGGTCACAGGAGGAAGCCTCCGGGAAACGGATCGGTCGGATCGAGGAAGTACTGCGCGGTACCGGTGATCCAGGCCCGGCCGGTGACGGTGGGGACGACCGCGGGAACACCGCCGACCTCCGTCTCCCCGATCAGCCGGCCGGTGAACTCCGTACCGATGAACGACTCGTTGACGAAGTCACGGCCGAGGCGAAGGTCGCCTCGGGCGTGGAGCTGGGCCATGCGGGCGGAGGTGCCGGTGCCGCACGGCGAGCGGTCGAACCAACCGGGATGGATGGCCATCGCGTGGCGGGAGCGGACGGCGTCGGAGCCGGGCGCCGCCAGGTAGACGTGCTTGACGCCGGCGATCTCCGGTTGCTCCGGATGGACCGGCCGGTCCGGCGACGTGTTGATCGCCTCCATGATGGACAGGCCGGCGGCCAGCAGGTCGTCCTTGCGGGTACGGTCGAAGGGCAGCCCGAGTTCGTCGAGTCGCACGAAGGCGTAGAAGTTGCCGCCGAACGCGAGATCGTAGGTCACCGTCCCGTGGCCGGGGACGTCCACCTTGCGGTCGAGCCCCGCACAGAACGCGGGCACGTTGGTGAGCGTGACGGAGGTGGCCGCACCGTCCGTCACGTGTACGTCTACGGTGACCAGACCGGCCGGGGTGTCGAGGCGGACGGTGGTGACGGGTTCGGTGACCGGCACCATGCCCGTCTCGACGAGGACCGTGGCCACCCCGATGGTGCCGTGTCCGCACATGGGCAGCAGGCCGGAGACCTCGATGTAGAGAACGCCGTAGTCGGCGTCGGGGCGGGTGGGCGGCTGCAGGATCGCGCCGCTCATGGCGGCGTGGCCACGCGGCTCGTACATCAGCAGCGTCCGTACGTGGTCGAGGTGTTCCATGAAATGGATTCGGCGCTCGGCCATGGTGGCGCCGGGGATCACCCCGACGCCACCGGTGATGACGCGCGTGGGCATGCCCTCGGTGTGCGAGTCGACTGCGTGGAAGACGTGACGCGTGCGCACGGAGGATCCTTTCGGCGATCAGGCGATCAGGCGATCAGGTGGTCAGGTGGTCAGGTGGTCAGCTGTGACCGTCGGCGACGGCCTTCTCGGTCGCCTCCCGCACGGCGGCCTCCACCGGGCCCGTGAGCGGGACGCGCGGAGGGCGGACCGGGCCGCCATGACGCCCGACGATGTCCATGGACAGCTTGATCGACTGGACGAACTCGGTCTTCGAGTCCCAGCGCAGCAGTGGGTGCAGCGACTTGTAGAGGGGAACCGCCGTCCGCAGGTCTCCGGCCACCGCCGCGTGGTAAAGCGCGGCGCAGGCGGCCGGGAAGGCGTTGGGGTAACCCGCGATCCAGCCGACCGCACCGGCCACGGCGAGTTCCAGCAGAACGTCGTCCGCGCCAACCAACAGGTCGAGCTCCGGGGCGAGTTCGGCGATCTCGTACGCGCGGCGGACATCGCCGGTGAACTCCTTGACGGCCACGATGTGCCCGTCGCCGTGGAGCCGGGCGAGCAGGGCGGGGGTCAGGTCGACCTTGGTGTCGATGGGGTTGTTGTACGCCACCACGGGGAGGCCGGCCCGGGCCACGTCGGCGTAGTGTGCGCGTACGGCCCCCTCGTCGGCGCGGTAGGCGTTCGGCGGCAGGAGCAGTACGGAGCCCGCGCCCGCCTCGGCCGCCTGCTCCGCCCAGCGCCGGGCCTCCGCACTGCCGTACGCGGCGACGCCGGGCATCACCCGGGCCCCGTCGCCCGCGGCCTCTACCGCGGTGTGGACCACGCGGGCCCGCTCCTCGTCGGTCAGGGTCTGGTACTCGCCGAGCGAGCCGTTGGGGACCACGCCGTCGCAGCCGTTCTCGATGACCCGGCGGACGTGTTCGGCGTAGGCGTCGTAGTCGATGGAGAGGTCCGCGCGCAGGGGGAGCGCGGTGGCGACCATGATGCCGCGCCAGGGGCGGGAGTTGTTCCAGGTGGTGGCGGTGGTGGCGGTCATGCCGGTGAGCCCTTCTATGGCGTGTGACATTTACTTTGGATGGTGCGGTGCCGCGGGGGCACAGGGGTTCAGCCGTCGGCCTTCCCGGCGGAATGCGCGGCGTCGGATACGGTGCCCACATCGGTCACCTCAGCCCCCTCAGCCCCCTCGACCGCCTCAGCCGCCTCGTCGGGCGAGCCGAGGGCGCCGAGCACCCCGAGCGTCACGGGAACGGCGAGCGGGCGGCGCTCGTCCGGCGGCGGCACCGCGCCGCCGCCGGACGCGAGGCAGGCCACGGCCGCACCGCACATCCGCCCCTGACACCACCCCATGCCCGCCCGGGTGAGGAGCTTGACGGTCCGCGCGTCACGGGCGCCGAGGTCGTCGATCGCCTCGCGGACGCGTCCGGCGGTGACCTCCTCGCAGCGGCACACGTCCGTGTCGTCGGTCAGCCAGTGCGCCCATCCGGGTCCGGGCGCGTGAGCGGCGGCCATGACATCGGCGAAGTCGCGCATGCGGTCGCGGTGACGGCGCAGTTCGTCCACGCGCCCGCTCCGGGCGAGCCGGGGCCGCCCGAGCAGCCGGGCGGCGATGGCGGTTCCCGCCAATTCCCCTTCGATACGGGCCAGTTGGGAGCCCCCGGCTCCTCCGGTCTCCCCCGCCGCCCACAGGCCGGACACCGAGGTCTCCTGGAGGTCGTCCAGGACGAGGGCGGTGGTTCCGTCGGCGGTACGGCGGGTGGCGCAGCCGACTGTGGTGGCGAGCTCGATCTGGGGCGCGAGTCCGTGCCCCACGGCGAGCGCGTCGCACTCGATCCGACGGCCCGACCCCTGTACGGGCCGCCAGTTCGGGTCGAGCCGGGCGACCGTAACGGCCTCCACTCGTTCGGTGCCGTGCACCTGGATGACCGCGCTGCGCGTGCGCACCCGCACGCCGTGGCGGAGCAGCGCGGCGCCATGGGCCACCGCTTCGGCGAGTTTGTGCGAACTGGCGGCCAGGACGCGGGGGTGGCGGGCGTACCGCAGATAACCTGACGCCTCCACCACGGCGGGGACGCGTGCCCCGGCGGCGGCGAGCGAGGAGGCGACCGCGAGCAGCAGTGGGCCGCTGCCCGCGACGACGACCCGCCTGCCGGGCAGCGCGAGCCCCGACTTGAGCATGGCCTGGGCTCCCCCGGCACCCACCACACCCGGCAGAGTCCAGCCGGGGAAGGGCAGTTGACGTTCGTACGCCCCGGTCGCGAGGAGGACGGCTCGCGCCCGCACACACACGGGACGCTCCCCGTCGCCGTCGGCCCCGGTCACGGCGTGCACCGCCCACACACCCCCGTCTTCCCGCGTCACCGTCCAGACGTGATGCCCCGCCAGGTGAGTGATGTCGCTCGCGTCCTGGCGTCGGCGCAGCTCGGCGAAGGCCGACCAGTCATGGTGCAGGGCCTCGGGGCGGACTGCTCCGAGTGCGGGTGCGGGATGCCGGTAGAACTGGCCGCCGACCTGGCCGGACGTATCGAGAAGGGCGACCGACAGGCCGGATTCCGAGGCGGTGACGGCGCCGGACAGTCCGGCTGGTCCCGCGCCGATGACCGCGAGGTCGTACGGTTCAGACGCTGAGTCCGGCACGGCCGTGTCCTTCCTGGGTGGTGATCGCGTCACCGGGGCGGGCCGGGACCAGGCAGGCCCTCCGGTTGGGCTCTCCGTTGATGGTGGCGAGGCAGTCGTAGCACTGGCCGATGCCGCAGAAGGCGCCTCGCGGCCCGCCGCCGACGCGGGTGGTGCGCCAGGCGAGGATGCCCGCTGCCCACAGCGCGGCGGCGACGGACTGTCCGGTCAGGGCGGCCACGGGACGTCCGTCCAGAGTGATCTCGAACGGCGGCTCGGGCTGCGCCCCGACCAGTTCGGCGGGGGTACGGGCCACTGCGGGCCTCCTCTCGTGTGCGGGTCTCGGATGCGGGTGGATCAGACGGCGGCCGCGAAGCGGTCAGGCCTGAACGGCGTGGTGTCGAGGGGCGGTTCACCGCCGGTCAGACACCGGGCGATGACCAGCCCGGTGGCCGGTGCGAGGCCGATTCCCGCGCCCTCGTGGCCGCAGGCGTGCAGCAGCCCGGGGACGCGTGGATCGGGACCGATCGCGGGCAAGTGGTCCGGCAGGTACGGGCGGAAGCCCGCGTACGTCCGCATCACCCGCACCCCGGCCAGCGCGGGGAACAGAGCCGTGGCCCCGGCCGCGAGGCGCCGCAGCACCTCGACCGACAAGGACCGGTCGAAGCCCACCCGTTCACGGCTGGCGCCGATCAGGACCGGCCCGGCGGGCGTGCCCTCGACCACCGCCGAGGTCTGCAGCGCGGCGGACCCACTGGCCACGTCGGCGACGTAATCCGCCGCGTACACCTTGTGCCGCACCACGCGCGGCAGCGGTTCGGTGACGAGCACGAACCCTCTGCGGGGCAGCACGGGGAGCTCCACCCCCGCGAGCCGGGCGAGTTCACCGCCCCAGGTGCCGGCGGCGTTGACCACGTACGGGCCGTGCACCTCCCCCGACGCCGTGCGCACCCCCCGGATTTCGCCACTGGCCCCGGTGAGCAGGCCGGTGACCTCCTCGCCGAGCCGCAGCCGCACCCGCTCCCCCGACGCCTTCAGCAGATGGGCCGCCGCCAGTGCGGGCTGGACCTGGGCGTCCTGCGGATAGTGGAAGCCGCCCGCCAGGGCGGGGGCGAGGTGGGGCTCCAGGTCGTGCAGCCGGTCCGCCGGGATCTCGTGGGCCGTGACCCCCGCCTTCTCCTGCCCGGCCGCGAAGTCGCGCAGTGCGGCCATGCCGGCCTCACCGGAGGCGACGACGAGGCCGCCTTTGGGCTCGTACTCGGTCGCGGGTGGGAGCAGTTCGGCGAGCTCGCACCACAACTGCGAGGAGAGCAGCGCGAGTTCGAGTTCGGGGCCGGGCTCCTTGTCGGAGACCAGGAGGTTGCCCTCACCGGCACCCGTGGTGCCACCCGCCACGGGGCCGCGGTCGAGCACGGTGACGGTGAGACCGGCCCGGGCGGCGTAGTAGGCGCAGGCGGCGCCGACCACACCCGCTCCGATGACGATGACGTCCGACGAGTTCCTCGTGAGCACGTCAGTAATATTTCACATTGCACTACTGCTTGCCAAGACCCCTCGCCGGTCAACCACCGCTGGGACACAGCTCGATAACGGAGGTGCCGATGGGTTGTCAGTACAATTTCACATTACTATGTTACCGGTCACATTCCAGCCGCTCTGGCTGCCCGACTGTTCACGGAGTGACCACTGATGAACAAGCGCACTCTTCACGCTGTCGCCACCGCTCTGGCGGCGACCGTCGCGTTCGGCACGGCCGGCTGTTCCGGCGGCAAACACTCCGGCGGCGGCCAGGACAGAGCCAACGGGATTAACCCGGCAACGGGCAACGTCGGTGCGGCAGTCGGCGGAACTCCGCAGAAGGGCGGCACGCTGACCGTCCTGTCCAACCAGGACTTCACACACCTCGACCCGGCCCGCAACTGGGTCATGGGCGACATGGACTTCGGCACCCGGCTGCTCTACCGCACACTGGTGACGTACAAAGCCGAACCGGGCGCCAAGGGCGGGGAGTTGACCCCTGACCTCGCCGAGGACCTCGGCGTCTCCTCCAACGGCGCCAAGACCTGGACCTTCAAGCTCAAGAAGGGCCTCAAGTACGAGGACGGGACCCCGATCACCGCCCAGGACATCAAGTACAACGTCGAGCGGTCCTTCTCCCCCGACCTGCCCGGCGGTCCCGATTACGCGGCCCGCTATCTCGCCGGCGCCGAGGGATACCAGGGCCCCGCCCAGGGCAAGCACCTGGCTTCCGTCAAGACCCCCGACGACCACACGATCGTCTTCGAACTGCGCAAGCCCTTCGCGGAGTTTCCGTACGCCACGGTGCTGCCCACCTTCGCCCCGGTGCCGAAGTCACGGGACAGGGGCCCTCAGTACGACAACCGCCCGTTCTCCTCGGGCCCGTACAAGATCGAGTCGTACGCCCGCGACAAGCGACTCGTGCTGGTCCGCAACACCCACTGGGACCCGGCGACGGACGCAGTGCGCAAGGCGTACCCGGACAGGCTGGTCGTGGTGATGGGACTCAAGGCCAACCAGATCGACGACCGGCTCATCGCCTCCCAGGGCCCGGACGCCTCCGCCGTCTCCTGGGGCAAGCTGCGCCCCGAAAGCACCCCCAAGGTGCTCACCAAGGCCGACGTCAAGGCGCGACTGCTCGCCGAGTCCAGCAACTGCACCGAGATGGTGCAGATGCACACGGCTCGCGCCCCCTTCGACAACGTCAAGGTCCGCCAGGCCGTGCAGTACGCACTGGACCGTGAGGCGGTCCTGACCGCCTCCGGCGGCCCCGCCCTCAACGATCCGGCCACCGCCCTCATGCCCGGCTCGCTCTTCGGCGGCAAGCAGCCCGACAGCCTGAGGATCCCGGTCACCGGTGACGTGACGAAGGCCAACCAGCTCCTCGAGGAAGCGGGCAAGCCGGACGGCTTCGCCACCAGCATCACCGTGTCCAACGGCGACAAGGGAGTCGGCGAAGCGATCCAGCAGTCCCTCGGCCGGGCCGGCATCAGGGTCGTCATCGAGACCGTCGACCCGTCCGCCTTCTACGACACCATCGGCGACACCAAGAACCGCACCGACCTCGTCTACACCGGCTGGTGCCCCGACTATCCCTCCGGATCCACCTTCCTGCCCTTCGTCTTCGACGGCCGTTACATCAAGGAGAAGGGGAACTCCGGCAACCACTCGCTCTTCCGCGACAAAGCCACGATGAAGCGCATGGACGCCATCGCCGCCATGACCGATGCCGCGCGGGCCAACAAGGCGTGGCAGCGGCTGGACGGGGAGATCCTCGCGAAGGCCCCGACTGCCCCCGCCGTGACCGAACGCATGCCGCTGCTGCTCGGCACCAACATCGCGGGAGCCTTCGGTCACACCTCCTTCGGTGGCCAGATCGACTACGCGACGGTCGGTCTCAAGAACCCGTCCCGCAGCGCGAACTGATGCCAGGTCAGACCATGTCCACCAGCTCCCCGCCCGTTCCCGCGGGCAGCGGCCCCTGGCAGCTCGCCCGCACCGAACTGCGCCGCCGCACCTCCGTGAAGATCTCCCTCGCCGTGGTCGCGCTCTTCGCTGTCATGGCGGTGGCCGCCCCGCTGCTCAGCGCGCTGGGCGGCTGGACCCCCGAGGAGTACGACAAGTCCGCCGTCGACCCGTACCTGGGCGGGCAGCCCCTCGGTCCACTCGGCGGCATCTCGACCGAGCACTGGCTCGGCGTCGAACCCGTCACCGGCCGCGACCTGTTCGCCCGCGTGGTACACGGCGCGCAGGTCTCCCTGCTCATCGCCTTCGCCGCCACCGCGATCGTCGTCATCGCCGGGACAGCGGCCGGCATCGCGGCCGGCTACTTCGGCGGCCGCACCGACACCGTGCTCTCCCGCCTGATGGACCTCACCATGTCCTTCCCCTCCCTCATCTTCATGATCGCGATGATGTCGGTGGCCAGGGACGTCAACCGGGTCGTCCTGATGACCGCCGTCATCGGCCTGTTCGGCTGGCCCGGCATCGCCCGCGTCGTGCGCGGGCAGACCCTCTCGCTCAAGCACCGCGAGTACGTCGACGCCGCGCGGGTGGGCGGATCGGGGCCCTGGCGGATCCTCACCCGCGACATCCTGCCGGGCGTCGCCGGGCCGGTCATCGCGTACACGACCCTGATCATCCCGGGGATGATCGCCACCGAGGCGGCCCTGAGCTACCTGGGCGTCGGTGTCCGGCCGCCCACCCCGTCCTGGGGCCAGATGATCGCCGAGAGCGTCGCCTTCTACGACACGGACCCCACGTACTTCGTCATCCCGAGCCTCTGCCTCTTCCTCACCGTGCTCGCGTTCACCCTGCTCGGGGACGCACTGCGGGACATCCTCGACCCGAGAGGCAGCCGCACGTGATCCTCTACCTCGGCCGCCGGCTGCTCGGCGTCACCGGCGTCCTGATCGCCATCGCCGCCGTCACCTTCACCATCTTCTACGTCCTGCCGTCCGACCCGGCCGCCGCGGCGTGCGGCAAGGCGTGCAGCGCCGAACGGCTGGAGGCGATCCGCGCCCACATGGGCCTGGACCAGCCGCTGTGGCGGCAGTTCAGCGACTTCGTCACCGGCATCTTCACCGGCCGCACCATGGGCACCGGCCAGTACGCCCTGCACTGCGACTTCCCGTGCCTCGGCTACTCGTACGAGAGCAGCCAAGGCGTGTGGGACCTGCTGATGGACCGGCTCCCGGTCTCCGCCTCGCTCGCGCTGGGCGCCGCGGTGATCTGGCTGGCGCTCGGGCTCTCCGCGGGAGTCGCCGCCGCCCTGCACAAGGACACGCTCACCGACCGCGCCCTCATGGTCGGCGCGGTCGCCGCCGCCTCGATGCCCGTCTACTTCACCTCGGTGATGCTGATCTACGGGCTGATCCGGGTGGCCGGCCTCCTCCCCTACCCGAGTTACGTGCCCTTCGGCTCCGACGCCCTCCACTGGGCCTCCAACCTGCTGCTGCCCTGGCTGGCGCTCGCCGTCCTGTACGCGGCCATGTACGCCCGCCAGAGCCGCAGTTCGATGATCGAGACCATGGCGGAGCCGTACATCCGCACCGCCCGTGCCAAGGGCCTGCCGCGCCGGACCGTCGTCGTCAAGCACGGTCTGCGGGCCGGCATGACACCCGTCCTCACCCTCTTCGGAATGGACCTGGGTGGACTGCTCGCCGGTGCGGTGATCACCGAGTCGATCTTCGGACTTCCCGGCATCGGGCGGCTCTTCCACGGCGCCCTGTCCACCGGCGACCAGCCGGTCATCCTCGGCGTCACGCTGCTCGCCGCCACCTTCATCGTCGTCGCCAACCTGGCCGTCGACCTGCTCTACGCCGTTGTCGACCCGCGAGTGAGGCACTGATGTCCGACACCGAACCTCTGCTGTCGGCTCTGCTGTCGGTCAAGGACCTGACGGTGACCTTCCCGACGAAACACGGTGCGGTACGAGCCGTGGACTCCCTCTCCTTCGACGTGCGGCCGGGCCGGACGCTGGGCATCGTCGGCGAATCCGGCTCCGGCAAGTCCGTCACCTCCATGGCCGTGCTGGGCCTGCACACCGGCGCGGAGGTCACCGGCTCGATCCGCCTGGCCGGGCGCGAACTCGTGGGGCTCCCGGAGCGCGGACTCAACCGGCTGCGCGGCCGGAAGATGGCAATGATCTTCCAGGACCCGCTCTCCAGCCTCCATCCGTACTACACCGTGGGCGAGCAGATCGCCGAACACCACCGGGTGCACTTCGGCAGCGGCAGAAGAGCCGCCCGCGAGCGGGCCGTCGAAGCGCTCGCGGAGGTCGGCATCCCCGAACCGAGACGCCGGGCCGGGGAATACCCGCACCAGTTCTCCGGCGGCATGCGCCAGCGCGTGATGATCGCGATGGCCCTGGCCTGTGAACCCGAGCTGCTCATCGCCGACGAGCCGACCACCGCCCTGGACGTCACCGTCCAGGCCCAGATCCTGGAGCTGATCGCCCGGCTCCAGGAGCAGCGTGGCCTCGCCGTCGCCCTGATCACGCACGACCTGGGAGTGGTCGCCCGCGTCGCCCATGACGTGCTGGTGATGTACGGGGGCCGGGCCACCGAACAGGCCCCGGTGGACGACCTGTTCGCCTCCCCCGCCCACCCCTACACCCAGGGGCTGCTCGACTCCCTGCCCCGCCTCGACGACAGCGACGACGAGCCGCTGCGGGCGATCCCCGGCAGCCCTCCGTCGCTGCTCACCCCGGCCCCCGGCTGCGCGTTCGCGCCCCGGTGCCCTCGGCTCGCCGGGGCGCCGGCCGACGAGCGGTCCCGCTGCGAGACGGAACGCCCCCTGCTCGACGGTCCGGCCGGGCACCCGGCCGCCTGCCACTTCCCCGCGTACCGAACCCCCGCCCACGAAGGCGTCGCCTCATGACCACCACGGCCCCCCAACCACTTCTCTCCGTACGGGACTTGACGATGACCTTCCCCGGCAGGCGCCGCTCGTCGGCTCCGATCCGGGCACGTCGACGGCATCGGCTTCGACGTGGCGGCGGGCGAGACGCTGGGCCTCGTCGGCGAGTCCGGCTGCGGGAAGTCGACCACCGGACGCCTGATCGTCCGGCTTCTGGAGCCGACCGCCGGCTCCATCACGTACGACGGCCGCGACATCAGCCACCTCTCCCCGCGCGAACTGAAGCCGCTCCGCAAGGACGTGCAGATGGTCTTCCAGGACCCGCACTCCTCCCTCAACCCCCGCCAGACCGTGGCCCGGATCATCTCCGATCCGCTGATGGTGCAGGGGAGTTCGGCGGCCGGGGCACGCAAGCGGGCGGCCGAGCTGATGGACCTGGTCGGGCTCATCCCCGAGCACATCGACCGCTATCCGCACGAGTTCTCCGGCGGCCAGGCCCAGCGCATCGGCATCGCCCGCTCGCTGGCCACCAGCCCCCGGCTGGTCGTCGCCGACGAACCGGTCTCCGCCCTCGACGTCTCCGTACAGGCCCAGATCGTCAACCTGATGGAGCGGCTGCAGCGCGAACTCGGCCTCGCGTACCTCTTCATCGCCCACGACCTGTCGGTGGTCAAACGGGTCTGCGACCGGGTCGCCGTCATGTACCTGGGCCGGATCGTCGAAATCGGCACCAAGGAGCGGGTGTACGCCGCCCCGGCCCACCCCTACACCCGGGCACTGCTGTCCGCCGTGCCGCTGCCCGACCCGGCGGCCGAACGGACCCGCGAGCGCATCACACTGCTCGGCGACCCGCCGAGCCCGGCGGCGCCGCCATCGGGCTGCACCTTCCACCCGCGCTGCCCCAAGGCGCAGGAGATCTGCCGCACCGAGGCACCGCTGCTGCGGATCGCCGCGCCGGGCGAGTCCAGGGAGGTGGCCTGCCACTTCCCAGAGGGTGCCTGAATCGCCCGCGCCCGTGCCCCGGCTTCTGTTGAGAGCCGGGGCCGGACTGCGTGGGGAAGGCTGAGGTCTCATCACGAGCACCCTGCGGCGCCGCTGACATGATCTGCCGGTGAACGAGCCGGCCCGTACCACTCCCGAGGTCAGTTCACCCGCCGACGGGCCTGCTTCACCTCGCGGTCGATGGCCCAGGCGTCGGCGACCGGCCCGAGGTGGCCGAGCTTGTCGGGATTGATCACCCCGCGGATGGTCTGAATCTGCCCGTCGAGCACCTCGAGGGCCAGGATGTGGACCACCTTGCCGTTCCGGTCGCGGGAGATCGCGCCGGGCTGGCCATTGATCTCGTGCAGCTCGAACGTCACGTCGACCCGGATCAGCCAGGGGAAGACCGAGCCCAGCAGCCGGGCCACGTTCTCCGCGCCCACGACGGCCTTGGCCAGCTGCGGGGCCTTGCCGCCGCCGTCCCCGACCAGCTGTACGTCGGCGGCCAGCAGATTCCGCAGCCCGCCCACATCGCCGTTCTTCAGCGCGTCGAAGAACCGCGTCGCCAGCTCCTGTCGCTCCTGACGGTCCGCTGCGAACCGCGGCCGCCCGGCGTCCATATGCCGCCGCGCCCGCACGAGCAGCTGCCGGCATGCCGCCTCCGAACGCCCCACCGCCGCGGCGATCTCGTCGAACCCGAAGGCGAACACCTCCCGCAGCACGAACACTGCCCGCTCCAGCGGGCTGAGCCGCTCCAGCAGCAGCAGCGCCGCCATCGACACCGAGTCGGCCAGCTCCACCGACCGCGCCGGATCCTGATACGGATCGCTCAGCAACGGCTCGGGAACCCACGGACCGACGTACTCCTCCCGCCGCACCCGCGCGGAACGCAGCACATCGATCGAGATCCGTGTCACCGCGGCCGACAGAAAAGCCTTGGTCGACGTGGGCCGGGTCGCCGAGCCGTCAAAGCGCAGCCATGTCTCCTGTACCGCGTCCTCGGCCTCACCCACACTGCCCAGGATCCGATAGGCGATCGAAAACAGCAGCGGCCGCAGCTCCTCGAACTCCTCGACCTTGCTCACGCCGAATCTCCTTCCCTTGAAGCCCTCCGACCCGGCCGTACTCCCCCGGCGCAGGCGTCCTCTGGTGATCACCCGGACCACCGGCAGGCCGGAGCAACGCCCCGGGCCTGGGGGCTCGGAGCCCGCAGCCGGGCCCCGAGCCAGTTGCTGATGCTGATGCTGATGCTGTTCAGTGGAACTGCCCGGGCTCGTAGTTGCCGGCGGGCTGCTGGTTGATGATGTTCAGCCGGTTCGCCGTGTTCATGAAGCAAACCAGGATCACCAGGGCGGTGAGCTGCTCCTGGTCGTAGTGCTTGGCGGCATTGGCCCAGACCTCGTCGCTGACCCCACCGGCCGCATCCGCGACCCGGGTCCCCTCCTCCGCCAGCTCCAGCGCGGCGCGCTCGGCCTCGGTGAAGACCGTGGCCTCCCGCCACGCCGCGACCAGGTGCAGCCGCACCGAGGTCTCGCCGGCAGCGGCGGCCTCCTTGGTGTGCATGTCGATGCAGACGGCGCAACCGTTGATCTGACTTACGCGAAGCGCCACCAATTCCTGGGTGGCGGTCGGCAGCGGCGAGGCCTTGAGCACCTTGCCCGCCGACATGAAGTGCTTGAGGACCTTGTCGGCGGTCGGGTCGGCGAAGTAGTTCAGTCGCGCGTCCATGGTGTGCTCCTCTGTGGTCGTCAGTGGCTACACCCCCTGAGACGGGGTAGCCCGACGCCCTGTGACATGGACGAATGTGACCTGCGTCTCCCAGCCGTCGGCGCACGTCGGCCCTACGAGGTGCGCCCCGCCGCCATCGACATCCCCGAGGTGCTGGTGCACCTGCGCGAACGTACGGCCCAAGGCGGCACGGCCACCCGACCCGGCACCAGGGTCGCCCTCAAACCGGCGAAGGGGCACGCGGTCGAACGCACCGCCATGCGGGCCGCCCGCTGGGTCCTCTCCCGCCCCGGCGCCCTGCGCGCGGGCCAGCACCTGGCCTCGCGGATCCGGCGCCTCCACCCGCCCCCCCCCTGCCGCGACCCGGCCGTGCGTGGAGCGCCACCCGTGACCTACCGGCCGTCCCGGCGGAACCCATCCGCGACTGGTGACTGCGCACGGACGGCGGAAAGGACCACGTGCCTGATGAACAGCCGAGACCTCGTGCTGGCCCGCGTACGACGCGCACTGTCCGACACTCGGGGCCCCCACCCCCACACCGTACGAACCAGCCGTCCAGCGCGCCTACGAGCGCGAACACGACACCCGCACAGTGGCGGAAACGATGGACCTGCTCACCGAGAACCTGACGGACTACCGAGCCGGGGGCCGGGGTAACCGCTGCATGACGGCCCCCGGGTCACCTGTGGACGCTGACATGGAAACCGCCCTTTGGGTTCCATGTCCCTGTTGTACGGATGGAGTGCCGTCAGCCGGTGCCGGTGTGGGTCTCGTCCGGGGCGACGCCGAGTGTCAGCGACGCCCGGACACCCTGTGTCATCCGCCCCTTCTTGTACTTCAGCGTGAGTAGTCCGCCCTGGGCCCCGTTGCCGGGGTAGGTGGAGTCGTCGCCGAGGGTTGTCCGCTCCGTGGTGTTGGTGGAGTACGGAGTGACCTTTGCGGAGTCCAGTACCGCCTCCTCGGCGAAGAAGAGCTGGCCGGTGTGGCAGGCATGCCCGCCCTCATAGCCGGCGTCCGTCAGCTTGCCTCCGACATGCACCTTGGTGTGGATGTGCACGCAGCGGCCCCGGTACCAGCCCGGGAAAATCGTTCTGAACTCCACATAGCCGTGCCTGTCGGTGAGCTGGGTGCCGCGCAGGTAGCGCTCGTCGTCGGTCGGTTCCTCGTGGCCGCCGCCCCCTCCACTCGGCCCGCCGGACGGAGGGAACCCGGTCGGGCCACCGGAGGGGGCACCGGACGGGGGAGCGCCAGCCGGCGCCCCGCTCGGAGGCGTACCGCCCCCGCCACCATTGCTGAGGCTCTCGTACCCGGAGTAGAGGCCCAACGCGTCGCAGTGCCAGACGTCTACGGCCGCGCCCCGCAGCGGCTTGCAGGTGTCCGAGTCGCGCTGCCGACCCCGAGCGCAGCTGCGGCCGTACCGCCTGCCACAACGAATCGGCGACGCGTCATGCCCCGTTTGTGCGTGGGTCCTTGGGTGTCTGTCATATCCGGCACGCTAGGGACCGAACCTGTCAGAGACCTGCGGAGAGCCTGTGAGTCCCTGTGAATGGGCGGCGGCCGTGCGGGGGGGGTGCCGCTATATGTTCGGCGTTGTTGACGATCCGGGCGCAGCTGATGGCGTTCATGCCACAACGGGCCCATTCAAGCGACGAGTTCAGCAATCACATCGAGTTGCCAGCCCCGTGATCCGCTGATCGCGCAGTTCACCGTTGGGCACCAGTCCTCTCAGCTTCATCTGCTCCCGGCAGCAACCAAGTGCCCATGGGCCTTGATCAATGCGAAGGTCTGTAATGGTCAGAGTGGCGGAGGCAGGAGGCGACGACCACAAAGGGCCACAGGGACTGAATGGATGTCACGAGACGTTCAGCAACACCTGCGGCACCGTGTTGATGCATCTCGATCATGAACCAGGCCGCGCCGACGCACATAGAAGCAGTCGCCACGATTGAGGGCACGGGCCGGAGTCCCCATGGTGCGGCTCCGCCGCGATCGGCGGCCAGAAGTGGCCACACCGCCAGGAGAGCGAAGCCGACCGCGGCAACGGAACCATGCCGCAAGGAACCCCCACTGCTCGGCGCCGGGAAGAAAGCCACCACCAACGCTGACACTCCCTCGCCGCCCAACGCCACACGTCCGGCGAGCGCGGCCGCGCGCAGCCCCCAGGCGGTAAGCAGGTGGCAGGCGCCCAGGGCGAGGAACGCTCCGGTCATCACCCAGAATCCCGCAGACCCGTAGGCCGCCAAGACGCTGATCGTCTGAGTAACAGGGTCGTAGGCGGGCCCTTCGAGCAGCGCCGCGATCGTCCAGCCTCCGACCAACAGGACAGGCGCACACCCCGACGAAAGCAAGGCCCACCTAGGCACAAGTTGTATCAGGCAACCATAAAACGCCCAGCCATTCCTCCGCCGCGCACACGCAGGCGAGTGGAATACGAATCCGCAAGGGCCGTACGGGCATCGCGGAAGCCTGGCCGCAGAGCGCTGCGACGTCGCCGGCCGCACCAAGATCCGGACCGTGCACGGTGCAAACACCCCAAGATCTGCTCCACAGAGCACTGTTCGTGCTGGCCGGACTCTCCCACCTAGAAGCCGTTGACGGAGCCGCCCCTTGCTGCACCTTCGCCCCGAGGCCCCTTCCGAGGAGGCCGTCGACGGGGCCTCCACCCCTCCACCGCGGAGACGTGGGTGAGATACGCCAACGACAGCTGGACCCCACTACCTGGCCGCCCGCACCCGCATCGAGGCATGGCACACCGCGTACCGCTCCTTCGGTACCAACCCCCGCCGCATCCGCCCCAGCGTCGACGCACTCGGCCGCCGTCTCGCCAAGAAGGGCACCCTGCCGCGCATCAACCCGGCCGTCGACTCCTACCACGCTGTCTCCGTCCGGCACGGCCTGCCCACCGGCACCTTCGACCTCGACCTCGACCACGTCACCGGCGACGTGGACATCCGCCACGCGGACGGCACCGAGGCGTTCACCCCGCTCGGCGAACCGGACACCATCGAGAACCCCAAGCCGGGCAGATCATCTACGCCGACACCACCGGCGTCCTCACCCGCCACTGGAACCACCGCGACGCCCACCGCACCCGCGTCGTGGAGACCGCGGCGGTGTTCGCTCCGACGATCACGGCGATGGCAAGCCAGGCGACGATATCGAGCTGCTGCCCGAGGACGGCGAGACCGACCAGCGCCGCGAAGACCGGGTTCACGCTCATGAAAACGCCGAAGAAGTGCGCCGGAAGGCGGCGCAGCGCCAGCAGGTCGGCCAGGAACGGCACCGCGGAGGAGAGCACCCCGGCTGCGAGGGCGCAGGCCAGCGCGGTGGGCGTGGGCGGGTGGTGCCACAGCACCCACGCGCCGACGGGCAGGTAGAGGGCGCCGGAGACGGCCGCTGCGGCGGCCGAGCCTTCCAGGCCGGGCAGCCGGGCCCCGACGGTCCGGTTGAGCAGGATGTAGCAGGCCCAGCATGTCGCGGCCAGCAGAGCCAGGCCGACGCCCAGATAGTCGGTGGAGGGTGTGGGGCGCGTGAGGACGGCCACCGCGCCCGCAGCCGCCACCGCGGCGACCAGGTCGATACGGCGGCGGGAGCCGGCCAGGGCTACGGTCAGCGGGCCGAGGAACTCCAGCGTGACAGCCAGCCCGAGCCCGATCCGCTCGATCGCCGCGTACAGGGACAGGTTCATCACCGCGAACGCCAGCGCAAGGCCCGCACAGGACGCCACTGCGCCGCGGTGAAGTGCCGCAGCCGTGGCCTGCCGACGGCCCCGAGCACGACGGCAGCCACCCACTGTCGCACCGCCACCACCCCGGCAGGCCCGAGCACCGGAAACGCCAGCGCCGCGATGGAAGCCCCCGTCTGGTTGGACAGGCCGCTGCCCAGCATCAGCGCCACCGCGATCCCGCGCCCCATGCCTCGGGCAGGGGCGGCCCCGTCGGCTGCGGTGGCTCGGGGTATCGCAGCGGGGGAGGAATCGAGCTTCATGGCCCCCACAATGAGAGACCATCGGTATACGCAAAATGCATCTGCACACCCACCTATACGCTGGGTGTATGGATGAGATGCGGCACAGGGCGGCTGAGCTGGAGCTGAAGCACCTGCGGTGCCTGGTGGCCATCATTGACACCGGCAGCTTCACCGACGCCGCCCACGAACTGGGCATCTCCCAGGCCGCCGTCTCCCGCACCCTCGCCGGCCTCGAAAGCCTTCTCGGGTTACGGCTGCTGCACCGCACCAGCCGCAGCGTCGCCCCGACCGCCGCGGGTGTGCAGGCCCTGGCCCGCGCCCGCATGCTGCTCGCCGGCGCCGACGAACTCGTCCGCGAAGCCACCACCGGCCATACCCGCCTGCACATCGGCCACCCCTGGTCCGCCTTCGGCCGGCACACCACCGAGTTCCAGCGCCGCTGGCACGAACAGCACCCCGAGACCGACCTGCGCCTCATCCGCCACAACACTCCCACCGGCGGCCTGGCCGAAGGGCTGTGCGACCTCGCCGTCATCCGTGCCCCGATCGACCTCAAACCGTGGTCCCACGCGCTGATCGGCGACGAGGCCCGTTACGTCGCTCTGGCGTCCGACGACCCCTGGGCCCGCCGCCGGAGTATCCGCCTGGACGAGATCACCGGCCGTACGCTGGCCATCGACCGCCGAACAGGCACCACTGCCTTGGATCTATGGCCCGAGGGGGACCGGCCCGCGGTCGAGTACACCCACGACATCGACGACTGGCTCGCCGCCATCGCCACCGGCCGCTGCATCGGACTGACCCCCCAGGCCACCGCCGCCCAGTACCGCCCCGACGGCATCATCTACCGCCCCCTCCGCGACGCCGAGCCGGTCCCCGTCCACCTCATCTGGCGCGCCCACACCACGCACCCCGCCACCCACACAGCGATCGCCCTTGCCGCCAGCCTCTACCGCGAGGACCACAGCACCCCCCGCTCGCATAAATGACCAGTGGCGTGCAGGCGACGGCAGCCGGCCGGCCAGGACACTGGGCGCTCGACCACCCAACGGTGGCGCTCCAGCCTCGAATCCGATCGGTCCTCGAGAGACCGGGGTCAACCTCTTGACCTCTGTGGCCCAAGCCACTAGTTTGCGGTAATCGTCGACCCATAACTACCGGAAGGAGGCGACCAGCAGATGTACACCAGCTCTGATCTTGGTCGCCTCGCCCAGTGCACAGCCTGGGTTCCGGGTCGGATCGCGCACGGCTGCTGAGCACGCCGTTCTGATGTGCCCGTTCGTGGCACATTCCGGGTTTCCCGTCCCCACCTTCCGGCACGTCACCTTTGCGTGCCTTTCTGCGCCCACTCCTCTCACGTGGCGCGTCTGAACACAGAAAGCTGCCTGAAATTGGCGAACATGATGAATCGACCGATCGCGCACCGAAACGAAGGCCTGTCATGGTAGCGGCCCGGATCACGGTCAACGGGAAAGAAGCACCGATTTCACCGGCTGCGCCCCACACCACAGCGCTGGATTTCCTGCGCGAGCGTGGCCTCACCGGAACCAAGGAGGGTTGCGCCGAGGGTGAATGCGGCGCCTGCTCGGTCCTGGTGGCCCGTCCCGGGGTGAACAAGCCCACCGACTGGGTGGCGGTCAACGCCTGCCTGGTCCCGGTCGCGGCGCTCGACGGTCAGGAGATCATTACCTCCGAAGGTCTCGCCACCGCCGGCGAACCCGGCAAGCCGCCCACCCTGCACCCGGTGCAGGAGGAGATGGCGGTGCGTGGTGGTTCCCAATGCGGTTACTGCACGCCGGGATTCATCTGCAGCATGGCCGCCGAGTACTACCGGCCCAACCGCTGCGCACACGCGGACTCGGACGACAGCACGGGCTCGGACGACAGCACTGACGCCGAGCACGGTCCGAACGGTTTCGACCTGCACGCCCTGAGCGGAAACCTGTGCCGCTGCACCGGTTACCGTCCGATTCGGGATGCCGCGTTCGCCGTCGGTACGCCCGCCGATGAGGATCCGCTGGCGCAGCGTCGCGAGCAGTCCCCGCCCGCAGCGGCTGCCACCGAATACACCCAGGACGGCAGTGTTTTCCTGCGGAAGAGCACCCTGGCCGAAACGCTGGAGCTGCTGCGCGAGCGGCCCGACGCGGTGGTGGTCGCCGGCTCCACCGACTGGGGCGTTGAGGTGAACATCCGTTCCCGTAGGGCGGATTGCGTGGTCGCCATCGACCGGCTGCCCGAAATGCGGGAGTTGCGAGTCGAATCCGACCACATCGAGATCGGGGCGGCGCTGACGCTCACCGAGATCGAACGCCGCCTCGACGGCGAAGTCCCGCTGCTGGCCGAGCTGTTCCCGCAGTTCGCATCCCGGCTCATCCGCAACGGTGCGACCCTCGGCGGCAACCTGGGTACCGGCTCCCCCATCGGTGACAGCCCGCCGGTGCTGCTCGCGCTAGAGGCATCGGTGGTGCTCGCCGACGCCGACGGTGAGCGCGAGGTCCCGCTGGCGGACTACTTCACCGGCTACCGGCAGAGCGTTCGCCGTCCCGGCGAGCTGATCCGCTCGGTGCGCATCCCGCTGCCTCTGTCGCAGGTCGTGGCCTTCCACAAGATCGCAAAGCGGCGCTTCGACGACATCTCCAGCGTTGCAGTCGCTTTCGCGCTCGACATCGAGGACGGGATCGTCCGCAAGGCACGCATCGGCCTGGGCGGCGTGGCCGCCACCCCGATCCGCTCCCTCGCCACCGAGGCGGCCCTGGAGGGCAAGCCGTGGGCGGCGGAGACGGTCGAGGCCGCGGCCAAGGTGCTGCGGGGTGAGGGCACACCGATGGACGACCATCGCGCCAGCTCCCTCTACCGTTCCGCAATGCTCGGCCAGAGCCTGCTGAAGCTGCACGCACAGACCCCCGAGGCGGTGTCGTCATGAGCCATTTGTCCGAGCGTCCCCAAAAGCCCGTCGTCGGTGTTTCGATGCCGCATGAGAGTGCTTTCCAGCACGTCACCGGCACCGCGCTCTACACCGACGACCTGGTCCAGCGCACCAAGGACGTCCTGCACGCCTACCCGGTCCAGGTGATGAAGGCCCACGGCCGGATCACCGCGCTGCGCACCGAGCCCGCGCTCGCCGTGCCCGGCGTGGTCCGCGTGCTGACCGGCGCCGACGTGCCCGGCGTCAACGACGCCGGCATGAAGCACGACGAGCCGCTGTTCCCCGACGAGGTCATGTTCCACGGCCACGCGGTCGCCTGGGTGCTCGGCGAGACCCTGGAGGCGGCCCGGCTCGGTGCGGCTGCCGTCGAGGTGGAACTCGAGGAACTGCCCTCCCTGGTCACGCTCCAGGACGCGATCGCGGCCGGCAGTTATCACGGTGCCCAGCCCCTGATGGAGACCGGCGACATCGACGCGGGCTTCGCCGACTCCGCGCACGTGTTCACCGGCGAGTTCCAGTTCTCCGGGCAGGAGCACTTCTATCTGGAGACGCACGCCGCGCTGGCCCAGGTCGACGAGAACGGGCAGTTGTTCATCCAGAGCAGCACCCAGCACCCGTCGGAGACGCAGGAAATCGTCTCGCACGTGCTCGGCGTGCCCTCGCACGAGGTGACCGTGCAGTGTCTGCGGATGGGTGGCGGCTTCGGCGGCAAGGAGATGCAGCCGCACGGGTTCGCGGCCGTCGCCGCGCTCGGCGCCAAGCTGACCGGTCGGCCGGTCCGGTTCCGGCTCAACCGGACTCAGGACCTGACCATGTCCGGCAAGCGGCATGGGTTCCACGCCACGTGGAAGATCGGCTTCGACGCGGACGGCCGCATCCAGGCACTGGACGCCACCTTGGTCGCGGACGGTGGCTGGAGCCTGGACCTCTCCGAGCCGGTGCTTGCCCGGGCGCTGTGCCACATCGACAACACGTACTGGATCCCCAACGCGCGCGTCGCCGGTCGCATCGCCAAGACCAACACGGTGTCCAACACCGCCTTCCGCGGCTTCGGTGGACCGCAGGGCATGCTGGTGATCGAGGACATCCTGGGCCGCTGCGCGCCGCAGCTCGGTCTGGACCCCATCGAGCTGCGCGAACGCAACTTCTACCAGCCGGGCCAGGGCCAGACGACGCCGTACGGACAGCCGGTCACGCAGGCCGAACGGATCTCCACCATCTGGCAGCAGGTGCAGAACGACGCCGGCTTCGCCGATCGCAGGCGTGAGATCGCCGCCTTCAACGCCGCGCACCCGCACACCAAGCGGGCGCTCGCCCTCACTGCCATCAAGTTCGGCATCTCGTTCAACCTCACCGCCTTCAACCAGGGCGGCGCGCTGGTGCTGATCTACAAGGACGGCTCGGTCCTGATCAACCACGGTGGCACCGAGATGGGCCAGGGCCTGCACACCAAGATGATGCAGGTGGCCGCGACCACGCTGGGCATCCCACTGCACAAGGTCCGGCTCGCCCCGACGCGTACCGACAAGGTGCCCAACACCTCCGCCACCGCCGCCAGTTCCGGGGCGGACCTCAACGGCGGGGCGATCAAGAACGCCTGTGAGCAGTTGCGTGAGCGGCTGCTGCAGGTGGCCGCCTCCCAGCTGGGTGCGAACGCGTCGGACGTGCGCATCGTCGAGGGCGTCGTGCGCACCCTCGGCAGCGACAAGGAGCTGGCCTGGGACGACCTGGTGCGCACCGCGTACTTCCAGCGGGTCCAGCTGTCGGCGGCCGGTTTCTACCGGACCGAAGGGCTGCACTGGGACGCGAAGACGTTCCGGGGTTCGCCGTTCAAGTACTTCGCCCTCGGCGCCGCCGCGACCGAGGTGGAGGTGGACGGCTTCACCGGCGCCTACCGCATCCGGCGGGTGGACATCGTGCACGACGTCGGCGACAGCCTGTCCCCGCTGATCGACATCGGTCAGATCGAGGGCGGCTTCGTGCAGGGCGCGGGCTGGCTGACGCTGGAGGACCTGCGCTGGGACACCAGTGACGGCCCGAACCGCGGCCGGCTGCAGACCCAGGCAGCGAGCACCTACAAGTTGCCTAGCTTCTCGGAGATGCCCGAGGAGTTCAACGTCACGCTGCTGGAGAACGCCACCGAGGAGGGGGCGGTCTACGGCTCCAAGGCGGTGGGCGAGCCTCCGCTGATGCTGGCGTTCTCGGTGCGAGAGGCGTTGCGGCAGGCTGCCGCCGCGTTCGGGCCGAGCGGGGTCAGCGTCGAGTTGGCTTCGCCCGCGACCCCGGAGGCGGTGTACTGGGCGATCCAGGCGGCTCGCCAGGACGATGCCTCCCGGAACGGTCACGCCCGTAACGGGTTTGCCGCCGACGGCCACACCGGAAACGGGAACGCCGCCAACGGCAGGATCCGAACCGACGCAAAAGCGTTGAACGGTGCCTGACATGACGTGGATCGCCGCGGTCGCACGGTTGCGAGCACGCCGGGAGTCCGGCGTGCTGGTCACCGTTGCGACCGTACGCGGCCATGCCCCGCGCGATGCCGGTGCGAAACTCGTCGTGGGGCAGACCGAGACGTGGGGCTCGATCGGCGGCGGCAATGTCGAGGCCGTCGCGATCGATCGGGCCCGGGAGATGTTCACCGCGTCAAAGCCCGAGCCGGAGCTGATTGAGTTTGCTTTGAACGACAAGGTGACCAACCAGCATGGTGTGCAGTGCTGCGGTGGCACGGTCTCGGTGCTGCTCGAACCGCTGCCGGTGGTACGGGCAGTCGCGGTCTTCGGCGTCGGGCACGTCGGGCTGGAACTGGCGCGCATCCTGGCACGTCAGGACCTCGACCTCCATCTGATCGACACCCGCGCCGACATCCTCACCGAGGAGCGGCTCGACGTGCTGGCAGACGCGGTGGCGCAGGTGCACGTGCATCACACGCCGCTGCTGCCCGAGGAGGTGCTGGAAGAGCTGCCGCACGGCACCCACGTCCTGATCATGACCCATGATCACGCCGAGGACGCCGCTCTGTGCGACGCCGCCTTGCGTACAACCCATCTCGGCTCCATCGGGCTGATCGGGTCGGCGGCCAAGTGGGTACGGTTCCGCAAACGCCTCGCCACCGAGGGCGGTCACGACGAGGCCACCATCGATCGGATCAAGACCCCGATCGGGCTGGCCGACATCACCGGCAAGGAACCCGCGACCATCGCCGTGAGCGTCGCTGCCGATTTGCTGCGCACCTTCGAAACCGAGGGGAACTGACTCTCTACCCGTATCGACAAGGGTGTCCCGCGCTCGTGCGAACGCACAGATGCGGGGCACCCTTTCGGCACGACTGTGCCCGTCATTTCAAGTCTCTGGCCGGGAGCCGGCCCATCGACCAGCTGACCAGCTGACCAGCTCATCGAAGAAGCACCTGTTCATGCCTAGCAGGGGCTGTCGTGCAGGGACGGGGTGAAGGGGCCCGCGTGCCGCCCGCCACAGCCTGTCCGACCCCGGTGAGCTCGCCTATTACCTCGCCTACGCGCCCGTCGGCATCGAGATCGCCCAGGCCGGCAAGGAGGCAAGAGAAGGCAGAAGCCCCAGGTCACGGCGAGTGAGTCCTGGGGCTTCTACAACTTGTGGGGCGTTGGCCAGTGCGCGGTGGGACCGGGTTTTCAGTAGTCGATGCGGTCGGTCCTGGCCAGCCACGCGTCGAACGGCGCCGTACGGTTCGGCATGTCCACTCGCTCGATCGCCATCGGCCACAGCTCCGCGGGCTTCTTGTCGAACAGGTCGTAGAACTTGCGGTCGTCGAAACCGGCCACCGCAGCGTCATCCCGGTCTGCGGCGAAGACAATCCGGTCGACTCGCGCCCACAGCGCGGAGGAAAGACACATCGGGCACGGCTCACACGAGGTGACCAGGACGCAGCCCTCGAGTGAGAAGGTGCCCAGCTTCAGGCAGGCGGCACGGATCGCGCTCACCTCGCCATGCGCCGTCGGATCCAGGTTCGAAGTGACCTTGTTGTTCCCGATCGCGACAATCTCGCCATCCTTGGCGATCAGTGCGCCGAACGGACCTCCGCCGTTCTTCACGCTGTTGGTGGCAAGGCCGATGGCCTCGTCCATCCAGGTGCGCTCGAGTTCCTGGATGCTCGTTTCTTGGGTGTGCGCGGTCATGGTCACTCCTTTGTCGCAGACGGTGAGGACTCCCCGAATGCTCTGCCCGTGCGAGAACCGCACGGGCAGAGCACCCGGGCAACAAGTGGGGCTCCGCGGGTGCCGCTTGAGACCAGCTCGGTCGGCGGCACCCGCGGGAGATCAGCGCGGCCAGGCGCCGACAATGTGCTCCGGTGAGACCGGGGTGTGAGTCAGGTTCAACCCCGTCGCATTGCGGATGGCGTTCACTACCGCCGGAGTGGCGGAAATGGTGGGCGGCTCGCCGACACCGCGCACGCCGTACGGCGAGTTCGGGTCAGCCCTTTCGATCACATCCACCGTCATCGGCGGCGTGTCCAGAATGGTCGGGATCAGGTAGTCGGTGAACGACGGGTTACGGATCTTGCCGTCCTTGACCT
The DNA here is from genome assembly GCF_018614005.1 of Streptomyces sp. ISL-99. NCBI lineage: Bacteria > Bacillati > Actinomycetota > Actinomycetes > Kitasatosporales > Streptomycetaceae > Streptomyces > Streptomyces sp. ISL-99. The sequence continues at coordinate 182,900 of NZ_JAGGPC010000038.1, read as the reverse complement.
TGATCTCCTCCATCACGGCAAGGCCGAGCCCCTGTGTGGAACCACCCTGGATCTGCCCGACGACGGCGTCCGGGTTGATCGCCTTGCCGACGTCCTGCGCACAGTCCAACTGCACGACCTTGACCAGGCCGAGCTCGGTGTCCACTTCCACCACCGCGCGGTGCGCGGCGTAAGCGTGCTGGACGTGCACCCGCCGGCTCTGTCCGGTCTCCGGGTCCATCGGGTAGGTCTGCAGGTGGTGGTACTCCCTGGTTTCCTCGATCACGTCATCGCCGAGTACGTCGACCAGATCGGCAAGGACACCGGTGGTTTTGGAAACAACCTTGCCGCCGGCAACCGACAGATCCGCGGGGTTTTCGCCGAAGCGCTGGGCGACCCGGTCGAAGAGCACCTCGCGGACGGCTTCACACGCGTTCTTGACGGCACCGCCGGTGATGTAGGTCTGCCGGGAAGCCGAGCTCGACCCCGCGTCGCCGACGTTGGTGTCGGCCGCGTGGACGGTGACCCGCGCCACGCCGAGTTCGCTGCGGACGATCTGCTGCTTCATGGTGATCAGGCCCTGCCCGACCTCGGCCGCCGCGGTGTGCACCAGCGCAACCGGTTCGCCGCCAATGACCTCCAACCGCACCCGCGCCGTGGAGTAGTCGTCGACGCCTTCCGCGTAGGAGACGTTCTTGATGATCACGGCGTAGCCGACGCCCCGAACAACTCCTTCGCCGTGCGAGGTGTTCGACAGACCGCCCGGCAGGCCGCGGACGTCGGCCTGGCCGTCGGAGGTCGAGCCCTGCGAGACGGCGTTGAGCTGACGCAGCTCCACCGGGTCCATGTCCAACGCCTTGGCGAACTTGTCCATCTGGGACTCGTAGGCGTATGCGGGCTGTACGGCGCCGAGGCCGCGCATCGCGCCGCACGGCGGGTTGTTCGTGTACAGGCCCCAACCCTCGATCCTGACGTTGGGTACCTCGTACGGCCCGACGCCCAGCGAAGTGGCGTTGCTGACCACGACCGGGGTCTTGGAGGCGTACGCGCCGCCGTCGAAGTACATCTTCGCCTTGATGTAGACGAGCTTGCCGTCCTTGGTCGCGCCGTGCTCGTAGTACATCTTCGCCGGGTGCCGGTGCACGTGGCCGTAGAAGGACTCTTCCCGGTTGTAGACCATCTTCACCGGCTTGCCGGTGTGCAGCGCCAGCATGCAGGCGTGGATCTGCATGGACAGGTCCTCGCGGCCACCGAAGGCACCGCCGACACCGGACATGGTGAAGCGCACCTTCTCGACCGGGAGCCCGAGCGCCCGCGCCGTCTGCTTCTGGTCCACGTGCAGCCACTGGGTGGCGATGAACAGGTCGACCCCGCCGTCCTCGGCCGGGATGGCCAAACCGGACTCCGGCCCGAGGAACGCCTGGTCCTGCATGCCCATGGTGTACACATCGGACACCACGACGTCGGCCTTGGCTTCCGGGTTGCCCTGGATGATCGGCTGATAGCGCACCACGTTGCCCCCGGGGTGCTCGGGGTGCAGCTTGGGCAGCGTGTCGTCGTGCGCGGCCAGCTCCGGGTCGGTGATCGGCTCGAGTACCTCGTAGTCGACCACGATCTTTGCCAGCGCGCGCCGGGCCGTCTCCGGGTGATCGGCGGCTACAAGGGCAACCGGCTCGCCCTTGTAGCGCACGATGTCCGCGGCAAGCGCCGGCGTATCGGCGACCTTCAGGCCGTAGATGTTCTCGCCGGGGACGTCCTGGTGGGTCAGCACCGCGTACACGCCGGGGTGCTTGACGGCCTCGGTGATGTCGATCGAGCTGATCCGCGCATAGGGGTGCGGGCTGCGCAGTGTTCCGCCCCAGAGCATGTCCTCCGCCCACAGATCCGAGGAGTAGGCGAACTCCCCACGCACCTTGAGCGTTCCGTCCGGCCGCAGCGGGCTGTCGCCGATTCCACCGGTGATCGACTCATTGAGATCTTGCGGGGTACGGGCGGGAGAACTCTGGTTGGTCATCAGGCAGCCTCCACTGTCCCGTCCGTGACTCGTTCACGTGCTGTTAATGCGGAATAGCGCAAGTACATCCGCCGGGCCCTGCCGAGGGTCAGTCACCGAAACCATGAAGGCGTTGGCTGGTGGGGTGGCCCCTCTTGTAGATTCGTACGAATGGCAGAAATCGGTGACCTTCTCATCCTGAGCGCCAGGCGATCTCGATGGCATGGACGGCGGCGACGGTGCTGTGGCATTCGGGCAGGTCGCGGCCGTAGCAGGGGTGCGGAAGGTGGCCTTAGGGCCTGTCCGACGGGTTGTGTGACTCGGCTTGTGATGGATCGTTTCGGTCGACATGGGGCGGGGTGATCTTCCTGTCGAGGAATGGGGCCCGACTGGAACCGCATCTGCCGAGAAACGTGGGCCGGGGCGGACGTTGGCAATGCCACCAGCGTGTAATCAACGGGATGCCGGCGGCCGCCCCGCTGAACGGCTCCGTAAGAGGATCCTGCGGGCGTCGCTCTCGGGCCGCCGAGCATCGCTCTGATGAAGCGGTTGGCCGTTCACGAGGTGGCTTCACGACGAAGATTCATCTGGCGAGTGACGGAAGCCGTCACCCGCCGGCCGTTCTGACCACCCCGGGGCAGTGGGGTGACGCTCCACCGGCACGCGCACGTACGCCGACGTGATGGCGTTCCGGCGAGCCGCCTCTTCCTCGGCGAGCGTGCCGCGCAGGGCTGCCAGCTTGAGCAGGTTGACCTCGGCTCCTGTCGTGAGGGCCTGGGCCTCGCCCGTGTAGTGGTCGTCGATCACGGCGGCCAGCTCGTCGTCATTCATGACCCGGGAGATGCGCGACGCGATCTTGCTCATGTTGCGGTACGAGCCCTGGAGTTGGAAGGGCGGTTCGGTGCGGGGTGGCGCCGGACTGGGCGGCGGAAGCGATGTACGCCTCGTTCACGGCCAGGACCGTCTCGCGGGCGGTGAGCGGGTGGCGCACTTCTGGAGCAGTTCCGGTGAGGTGTGCTGGATGTCGTCCAGGTACAGCAGGACGTTGTTGCCCGCCGTCAGCGCGAAGTTGACCTTCTCCATCTCCTTGCGGGCGGTGGTGTTCGGCGCTTCCGCCGGGTCGAGCGAGGTGACGCTGTGGCCGAGGGCCGGCCCGCCCACCTTCACCAGGAGCAGCCCGAGGCGGTCGGCGACGTACTCCATGAGCGTGGTCTTGCTGCCGTAGCCGGGCGGCGAGACGAGAAGGAGCAGTCCGCTGTTGTCGGTCCGCTTGCCGTCACCGGTGGCGCCGAGCTGCTTGGCGAGGTTGTCGCCGATGAGGGGCAGGTACAGCTCGTCGACGAGGCGGTTGCGTACGAAGGAGGACATGACGCGCGGCCGGTACTCGTCCAGGTGCAGCCGGGCCTCTCGGCGGTGACGAGAGCGGTTCTGCGCTGCTGGTACGCGCGGAACCCGGGCACCAACGGCTCGCGTCCGCCAACAGCATGAGGTGATGACATCACGTGGGCAGGCTTCCGCCCGTTGAGGGGCTGAACCTGTACCCGCTGGCTGCGGGGCAGGATCAGTCAGCGGGCTGGAGTGGACGAGACGGCCAGCCCAGGAGACGTGCGCCCAGCGCGGCGGTCTGCAGGATGTATCGCTGGTCCGGATCGGTAGGGTCATAGCCGGTGAGCTGCCGGATGCGGCTGAGCCGGTATGTGACGGTGCGTACGCTCAGTCCCAGTCGCCGCGCGGTCGTGGTGTTCAGGCAACCGCTGGCGAAGTAAGCGGTGAGGGTTTCCAGCAGTGTCTGCGGGCCGCCGCGCGCCGCCTCCAGCCCGCCGAGGACGATGGCCACAAGGTCGGTGATGGCTGCGCGGTCCCTCCCGAGAACCTGGAAGACCAGCACGTCCGAGGCGTCCACGACCTCGGTGGTCAGGCCGAGCCGGGCGGCGAGGTCGAGAGTGCTGCGTGCCTCCTGGTAGGAGCGGACGATGCCACTGGGGCCAGGCCGCAGCCGGCTGACGGCGACCTGGTACTGCTCATCGACAGCGTTCCGCACCGTGGTGGTGAAAAACGGGGGGACCCCGGCCACCGGACCGGGGGACACGCACACCAGCAGGCCGTCCTTGGTGGTGATCAGCACATCGCGCGCGCTGAACCTGGCGGTCAACGCCTCCTCCACATAGCGGGTGGCTCCGTCGCCTGCGCTGAAGGGCTTCTTGGCCCGCGCGACGGTGACGGCATGCGGGCCGACCAGCCGGAGCCCGAATCGTTCGGCCCGCTCAGCAAGCCGGCCCAGATCGGTACGGCCGTCGAGGAGGTCGTCGACGAACTCGCGCCGCGTCGCCTCTTCCCCACGGATGGCTGCCCGGTGAGCGGTCTCGTACCCCTCGGTCAGTGCGACCGTCGCATCGCCGACCGCCCGCATGAGGGCGGAGACCACCTCTGCCAGGCCCTCGTGGTCCCGTGCCTGTCGCGCACCGGGCAGGTCCGCCCAGACGCGGCAGGCGGAGGTGAGGTATTCGGCGATCAGGGCTCGGAGGGCGGTGCCGCGGTCCGCGGCGGCGGCGGCCAGCTCCCTCAAACCCTCAAGGTCACTGTCACGCAGCCGCCGCTTACTGACGGAGATCCTGGCGAGCTGCTCCAGGTAGTGGTTGAGGGCATCCGCAGTGGGGAGCTCGGCGGGTCCGTTCGCTCTGGCGGCTGTAGCTGCGGCCGGAGCCGTGGCAGCGGCTGCGTCCACAGAGGGTTCGTGGTCTCGCTTCCCCATCGGCATAGTGCCATTTTGCCGGACATCGGCAACATACGGCCGCCCGAGACGGCCGTGCCTGTGCACCCTCGGCAGGCGTCCGGCCAACGCGCATCGGGTACCCCGCAGTAAAACCGCATCGCAGACCCCGCATCGCAGACCCAGAGACAAAGGGGGTTTGCCGCGCTGTGCGCCGAAGTGGCTCCCTCGCGCCGATCCGGAGGTTCGCTCAGGTCCTCCTGGTGGCCTTTACCTGCCTTTTTGCCGTCCCCGCCATGAGCGCGGCGCAGGCGCCGACCCTGCTGGTCACACAGGTCGACGGGGCCATCACCCCCGTGGTTGCCGATCACCTCAGGGAAGGGCTGCGCATCGCCGAACGGGAGCCACCTCGGCGCCGACACACCCGTAACAGGACAAGGCGAGGAGGCGAGCGAGAAAGTCGTCAACGACTCGGTGGCGTTCGCGTGGCGGTCCGTCCGCGGCTGCGACGCTCCTGTCACCGAAGGAGAGCGCATTCGCGTGGTGGGCCGCCAGGGCCTGGACCTGACCGTCGAAAACGCCGGCCCCTGGGAGGACCGGCACTCCGGACAGGAGGATGGATCATGAACTCAGGGCTGATCGGCATCGTCCTCGGCGCAGCCGTCCTGCTCCTGCTGCTGATGGCCGCCGTGAAGATCGTGCCCGAGTACGCGCGCGGGGTGATCTTCCGCCTCGGAAGGATCACCGGCGCCAAGGGACCGGGACTGTTCTTCATCATTCCCGTGGTGGACCGTATGTTCCGCGTCTCGCTGCGGACCATCACCATGGACATCCCGCCGCCGGACGTCATCAAAGGCACCTCGCAGATGGCCCAGACCACGCTGCGCAGCGTCCTCGGGCAGGTGGACCTGGATGAGCCGCTGATCCGCTGCCCATGGAGGTGCTGCGCCTCGTCGACATGCTCCGGCAACCCGACGCCGCACAGGGCACCGTCCGCCCCGCACAGGCATGAGCCCCCGGCGAGTGGGCTGTGCGCTCCGCGGCGAAGCCCCGTCCGGTAAGCAGACAGGTGGTCGTGATGAACCCTCCGATGGACGACCGGCGCATCCTCGCAGAGATGGAGCGGCGCCTGGCCCGGGACGACCCTGACTTGGCCTCGCTGATGGACGCCCTCAACGGCCAATTCCCCACCGGTCCCGATGACGGTCCAAACGACGACGGCGATCGGCACGACTGGCGCTGGAAGACAGCTGTGGTGTTCGCCATCGTGGCGGTGGTGGCCATGATTCTCACGGCGATCTTGACCAGGCCGCCCTCGCCCGACGACAACAAGGGCCCGCCGAACGGCCTCGCGCCGGCCGTGTCCGTACTTACGCAGCGCCGCGCCCCGTCACGGACTGATGGCTCGTACTCGAAGTCCGCTGGTCGCAGTCGTCGAGCGGCGTGACGGGGACCCAGGCCGGTTGCCCGGCGCCGTCACGGCCACGCGCCTGCCGGCTCGAAGCACCCAAGAACTCCCCGTCCTGACCACCGAGAGGTGGACTGCATGCCCGCAGGCAACCGCAAGAACAGGACCCGCACCTTCCTCGACCGTCTCCCGCTGCCGGAGCGCACCTTCGTGGCGGACGCTCTGCGCACCGAGACCGTCGGGGGCATGGTGCTGCTCGCCGCCGCAGCCGTGGCGCTGGTGTGGGCCAACACGCCACTGAGCGGTGTCTACGAATCAGTACGGAACTTTCACTTCGGCATCGAGGCACTGGGCCTGAATCTCTCCGTGGCCCACTGGACGGCCGACGGACTGCTGGCCATCTTCTTCTTCGTTGCCGGCGCCGAACTCAAGCGCGAGCTGGTGGTCGGAAAACTCCGTCACCCAGGAACAGCCCTCCTGCCCGTGGTCGCAGCGATCAGCGGCATGGTCGTACCGGCGCTGATCTACGGACTCGTCGCCACGTCCATGGGGGGAACGTGGAACGGCTGGGCCGTCCCCATGGCCACCGACATCGCCTTCGCACTCGGCGTGCTCGCGGTGATCGACACCCACCTGCCCTCCGCGCTGCGCGCGTTCCTGCTGACGCTCGCGGTGGTCGACGACCTGGGTGCGATCGTCGTCATCGCCATCTTCTACACGTCGATGATCCACCTCCCCGCGCTCATCGGCGCCATGCTCGGCCTGGGTCTGTTCTTCCACCTGCACGACCGCAGACGGGTGCACGGCTGGTACTGGTACGTGCCGCTCGCGCTGGCGATCTGGGGATTGACGTACGCCAGCGGTGTGCATGCCACGGTGGCGGGGGTCGCCATGGGGTTGCTGCTGCGTGTGACGAAGGACGGCGAGAGAGGCAGGCGTCCCGCTGAGCGGATCTTGCACCTGGTCCGCCCGGTGTCCGCCGGAGTGGCGGTCCCGCTGTTCGCACTGTTCGCGGCCGGAGTGAGCGTGTCCGGCGACACTTTGGGGGATGTCGTCGGCCGCGCGGAACCGTTGGGCGTGGCACTGGGCCTGGCCGCCGGCAAGGCTCTGGGCGTCGTCGGCGGCTCCTACCTGGCCGTCCGGTTCACCCGGGCCCGACTCAGCGCGGAACTGGCCTGGGCAGATGTCGTAGCGGTGGCCATGCTGGCCGGCATCGGCTTCACCGTGTCCCTGCTGATCGGCGAACTGGCCTACTCCGACCCGGCAGATCTTGAGCAAATCAAGGCCGGCATCCTGCTCGGCTCCCTGACCTCGGCCCTTCTGGCGTGCCTGTTGCTGAAGCTGCGGAACAACAAATACCGAAGGCTGTACGAGGCGGAGACCGCCGACGAGAACGCCGTCGGCGGCCCCGACGACTCATCCGCACACGACAGGTGACGCACCATGCCTGTGAACCCCAGGCCTCAGCGATCTCAGCTGTCTCAGCGATACGACCAGGCGGCGCGAGACTGTCAGTGGGGCGACGTCGTACTGGTTCGGTCGCGCGGGCGCCGCGATGGCGTGCCGGCTCCTCCTGGACGACTACCTGCAACCCGCAGGAGATGGTGATGAACAGATCGGTACGGATGGGGCGAGTTCTCGGGGTCCCGCTGCGGATCCACTGGACTGTGCCCCTGCTCCTGGTGCTCTTCGGCTACAGCCTGGGGAGCCAGACCCTGCCCGCCTGGGTTCCGGGACACTCGGTCGGCGTTTACACGATCGGGGGTCTGGCCGGGGCCCTGCTGCTGCTCGTGAGCCTGCTGGCCCATGAAGCCGCCCACGCGGTCACGGCCCGGAGGAAGGGCGTCACCGTCCAGAACGTCACGCTCTGGGCTCTGGGCGGGATGACCGAGATGGGCAAGCCCCGTGCAGCAGGCGCGGCCTTCAAGATCGCCGTGAGCGGGCCCCTGACCAGCCTCCTTCTCGGTGGAGCGACGTTCGGCGCAGGGATCGGGCTGCATGCGCTGACCGGCTGGGCGATGCCCGCTGCCGTCCTGCTGTGGCTCGGGTGGGTGAACCTGTTGCTGGGAGTGTTCAATCTGCTGCCTGCCGCACCTCTCGACGGAGGACGAGTCGTGCAGGCGGTGATGTGGTGGCGTACGGGCGACCGGTACCGGGCGGAACGAGCAGCCGCACGCAGCGGGCAGGTCCTCGGCGTCCTGCTGATTGCCGTTGGATGGGTATCGCTCCTGCGCGGTGCACTGGGCGGTCTGTGGCTGGCTCTCATCGGCTTCTTCGTCATGATTGTCGCCAACGCGGAACGGCAGCACGCCACGCTCGCCACAGCACTCAGCGGAGTACGAGCGGCTGACGCCATGTCGAGCCCCGTGGAGACCTGCCCGGACTGGCTCACCGTGGAACGCGTCGTCAACGAAGAAGCGATGCGGACCCGCCACTCGACGCTACCGCTGCTCGACTTCGAAGGGCGCCCCAGCGGCATGGTTCACCTGCCGCAGCTCGCGAAGGTTCCCTCACCGCAGCGGGAGACACTGCGCGTGCGTGACGTGGCGACCCCGATGGCACAGTGCAGCACATGCGCTCCGGACGACCTCTTGGAAGACGTACTGGAAAAGCTCAACCCCAGAAGCGGCATGACAATCCTGGTCATGGACGGCCGGCGCCTGGTAGGCATCATCACCGCACGCGACATCTCCCGACTCGCCCAGCGCCACGCCCTGCGCAGTAACGGAACCGGCTGAGCACGCTCGGCCGGCACCTGCCCGGTGCACGGATCGCACACAGGAATACGTGTCCGATGAACGGACCATGGTCCCCGGATAACGGTCTGATGTCGCTCGCTGGGACTTTCCAACATCACTTACGGTTATGTGACTTGAGTCACTAAAGATTCCGTAAAGGCGTGGTAGAACTGCGCAACTCCGCAGGTGGCACCACCCCCAGCCGCCGTACGGAGTGGCCGGCACGCACCGGCAGCACGACCAGGGTGATCACGGTCCGAGTCCACGGACCGCGCCCAGGGTCGCCGATCGGACAACGGCGTTCGCTCAAATACCGCACACCCACCGGCAGCACTCCTCCCGTGCCCCGGCCCTGCGCCATCGAGGTAGCCACAGTGTCACTCGACTCCATCACCCAGAACATCGACGAAGCCGTCAGCGGTTTCTTCGAGCCCATAGCCACCTGGCTCGGGGAAATCGTCTTCCACTCCGTGTCCGTCGGCGGGGCGGACCTGCCCCTCATCGTCGCCTGGCTCGTCGTCGCCGGTCTCGTCTTCACCGGCTGGTTCGGCTTCGTACAGGTCCGCAAATTCCGCCTCGCCATCGATGTGGTGCGCGGCAAGTACGACGAGAAGGGTTCGACCGGCGAGGTCAACCACTTCCAGGCCCTGACCGCCGCCGTCTCCGGCACCGTCGGCCTGGGCAACATCGCCGGTGTCGCGGTGGCCGTCTCCATCGGTGGCCCCGGCGCCACCTTCTGGATGATCCTGTGCGGCCTGCTCGGCATGGCCACCAAGTTCGTCGAGGTCACCCTCGGTGTGAAGTACCGCGAGGTGCACGCCGACGGCACGGTCTCCGGTGGACCGATGCACTACCTGCCCAAGGGCCTGGCCGAGCGCTTCGGCAAGAAGGGCAAGACCCTCGGCAAGGTCCTCGGGGTCCTCGCCTCCTTCATGATCCTGTTCTTCGGCCTCTTCGGCGGCAATCTCTTCCAGGTCAACCAGTCGTACGCGCAGCTGGTCTCCGTCACCGGCGGCGAGGGCGGCCTGATGGGCTCCTCCGCCGGCGCCCTGTTCTTCGGCATCCTCATCGCCGCGCTCGTCGGCATCGTGCTCCTCGGCGGCATCCGCTCGATCGCCAACGTCACCAGCAAGCTCGTGCCCGCCATGGCCGGCATCTACATCGCCGCCTGCTTGGTCGTCATCGTGACCCACGTCACCGCTGTCCCGGCCGCGATCGGCACGATCATCGAGGGCGCCTTCAACGCCGAGGGTGTCGCCGGCGGTGTGATCGGTGCGCTGATCATCGGCTTCATGCGGGCCGCGTTCTCCAACGAGGCCGGTCTCGGCTCCGCGCCGATCGCCCACTCCGCGGTCAAGACCAAGCACCCCGCCAGCGAGGGCCTGGTCGCCCTGCTGGAGCCGTTCATCGACACCGTCGTCATCTGCACGATGACCGCACTGACCATCGTCATCGCCAACCCCGCCAGCTGGGCCGAGGCCCGCAAGGGCGAGTCCATCGGCGGCGTCACCATCACGTCGGACGCGTTCGGCACGGTCATGCCCTGGTTCCCGTACATCCTCACCGTCGCGGTGATGCTGTTCGCCATCTCCACCGTGCTGACCTGGGGTTACTACGGCCTCAAGGCCTGGACGCACCTCTTCGGCCGCAGCCGGGCCAGCGAGACGACGTACAAGATCGTCTACACGGTGTTCGTGATCGCCGGATCGCTGCTGACGCTGGAGACCCTGATCGCCATGGCCGACGCCGTGCTGTTCATGCTCGCCGTCATCAACATCATCGGCCTGTACCTGCTCGCCCCGGTCGTCAAGCGCGAACTGAACTCCTTCCTGGAGTACGTCCGCGCCCGCAACGCCGGCGAGACGGAAAAGGCCGACACAGACGAGGAGCCGGTGAAGACCACCGTCTGACCGCCCTGCGGCCCGGCTCCTGAGCGGGTCCGTACACATCTCGCGCCTTGGTGTGTACGGACCCGCTCGTTCTGCGTTTCAGCGGTTTCAGCAGGTGAAACGGTGTCTGGCGGGATTCGGAGAAGGCAGTTAGGGTGCGAAGAACGCGTCAACGGCCCGCCCGAAGCGGCCGCATCGGACGCGCGGTGTGCCGGGAAGTCTGGTCGGCGTCCTAGGGGCTCCATGCCCTTGTGCCGATGCCCCGGAGGATTTCCCTGATGGCCGCTGCCCCGCGCGAGCGTTCCCCTTTTCTCGGCCTGTTGCCACTGCCTGAGCGCACAGCCGTAACCCAGGCGCTGAGAACGGAAACGGTCGGCGGTCTGGTGCTCCTGGCCGCCGCAGTAGTGGCGCTGGTGTGGGCGAACACCCCATGGAGCGACGTCTACGAGCAGATACGCGACTTCCACTTCGGCGTACCAGCCATCGGCCTGGACCTCTCGGTGCAGCACTGGACCGCCGACGGACTTCTCACCATCTTCTTCCTCGTCGCGGGCATCGAGCTGAAACGTGAATTCGTCGTCGGTGAACTGCGCACCCCCGCCACAGCAGCCCTGCCGGTCGTCGCCGCCCTGTGCGGCATGGTGGTGCCGGCCGCCCTGTACGCCGCCACGGTCATGTCCGGCGGAGGCAGCCTCGAAGGCTGGGCGGTGCCCATGGCCACCGACATCGCCTTCGCACTGGCCGTCCTGGCGGTCCTCAGCACCCACCTGCCCGCCGCACTCCGGGCCTTCCTGCTCACCCTTGCCGTCGTCGACGACCTGGGTGCGATCCTCATCATCGCGATCTTCTTCACCAGCGATCTGAACTTCATGGCCCTCGGCGGAGCCCTCGCCGGTCTGGTCGTCTTCTACCTCCTCCAGCGCCACCGCGTGCGGGGCTGGTGGTGGTACGCCCCCCTCGGCATCACCACCTGGGCCCTGATGTACAACGGCGGCGTCCATGCCACCGTCGCCGGTGTCGCCATGGGCCTGATCCTGCGCACCACCCGCGACAAGGACGAGACGTCCACGCCGGCCGAGCGGACCTCCCACCTCCTGCACCCGGTGTCGGCGGGAGTCGCGGTGCCGCTGTTCGCTCTCTTCGCCGCAGGCGTCGGAGTCTCCGCCGCGTCGCTCGGAGAGGTCTTCACCCAGCCGGAGCCGCTCGGAGTGGTGCTGGGACTGGTCGTCGGCAAGACCCTGGGCATCTTCGCCGGCACGTACCTGGCCGCCCGCTACACGCGAGCCCGGCTGAACCCGGACCTGGCCTGGGCCGACGTCTTCGCCCTCGCTGTGCTCGCCGGGATCGGATTCACCGTCGCCCTGCTGATCGGTGAACTGGCCTTCCCCGACCCGTCCGCGGCTGAACACATCAAGGCCGCAGTCCTCATCGGATCACTCATCGCGGCGGGCCTGGCCGCATTGCTGATCAAGCGCCGCAACGGGATCTACCGCCGCCTGTACGAGGAAGAGAACCGGGACGACGACCACGACGGCATCCCCGACATCTACCAGCGGACCACCGGACCGGTACCGGCGAACGCTGACGAGTAGGGCAGCGAGAGCCGGCCCAGGTCATTCCGGCCTCGAAGAATTCGAGGAGCCCGTCGTTGCGCAGTCCGACACGGCCGATGACCGACCACGGCAGATAAGAAATCTGGCCGACGAGTGAACCCGGCCCTTCCTTTTTCCGTCTGAGAGAGGCGGGAACCATGTACGGGAACATGTGCGGGAAACAGAGCGCGAGATGTCGTCGACGAATTCCGCACTGATTCTTTGACGTGCTCATATGGGGCTTCTAATGTAGGTCGGCGTCACAACACCCGCTCTGCGCAGGGCTTCTGACGACCCGTCGGTCGTCATGCGCCCGTATGCCGCGTGGTGTCATTTCACCGAATCGGAGAAACCCCCCATGCGAATTCCATTCCTCCGCCGCTCCGGGCGGACGACCGTCGCCGGTCTCGCGGCCGGCACGGCGCTCACCCTTTTCATATCGGGCGCGAGTACGGCCCAGGCGGCGCCGGCGCCGGTGGCGAAAGACGGCGACCGGCCCAGCGCCTACATCATCGGCGGCGTTGAGAAGCCCAACGGTTCGTACCCGTTCATGACCGCGCTGCTGAACAAGGGCAGGGGCAGCGCCGTGGACCGGCAGTTCTGCGGCGGCAGCCTGCTCTCGCAGGACGTCGTGATGACCGCCGCGCACTGCGTCGAGGGCACCAAGGCCAAGACCATCGAGGTCACGGTCGGCCGTACCCTGCTGTCGGACAAGCGTCAGGGATCGCTGCGCAACGTGGCCGACATCGTCGTCCACCCCCGGTACGCCAAGGGCGACGAGGCGTACGACATGGCGCTGCTGACGCTGGACAAGCCGGTCCGGGGCACGGCTCCGGTCCACCTGCCGACCGTCGGGACCGACGCCCTGATCCGGCCCGGCGCCTCGGCCACGGTCGCGGGCTGGGGCAACACCGACACCGAGGTCCCCAAGTACCCCGACCGGCTGCGTGCGGTGAACGTGCCGGTGCTCTCGCACATCGAGTGCAAAGCCAGTTACCCCGGCTACGACAAGAAGGTCAACGTCTGCGCCGGCGTCGAGGGCAGGGACTCGTGCCAGGGTGACAGCGGCGGCCCGCTGTTCCGCAAGCTGCCCGGCCGTCAGGGCGTCTATCAGATAGGCGTCGTGTCGTACGGAGACGGCTGCGCCGAGCAGGGAGCCCCGGGCGTCTACACCTACACCGGCTCCGCCAAGCTGTGGAAGACGCTGGACGAGTCGCCCAAGGGCAAGAAGATGAAGCGCCTGCTCGGGCGCTGACCGGCCGACGGCCCACTGCCGATGACGGCCCCGGCGCCGGGAGGCGCCGGGGCCGTCATGCAGGGGCCTGCCCCTCGGCCCTGTCGTCGACCAGGACCACCTCAAGCATGCGCGGGCCGTGGATGCCCTCGACCCGGTTCAGCTCGATGTCGCTGGTGGCGGAGGGACCCGAAATCCAGGTCTGCGGCCGCCGGGGGTCCAGCCGTTCGAGCGCTTCCGGTACGGACCCGACGACCTGGTCCGGCACCCGTACGACGCAGATGTGGTGGTCGGGCACCAGAGTGATCCGGCGCCTGCCCTGATCGGGACCGCCGTCCAGGACGATCGTGCCGGTCTCGGCGATCGCGACCGCGCAGCCCGTCACCACGCTGTCCACGGCGTCGAGTTCGTACGCCGTGTCCGCCTCCCGGTCGTGCACCAGGGCCGGGTCGGCGGCGGCCAACCAACGGGGCGGGAGCCCCGGCGGTACGAGCACCGACTGCGAGCCGTGTGCGGCCAGGAGCCGCTTCAGGAGCTGGGGCAGCCCTGCGGCGTCCACCCGGTGCACAAGAGCCCGGTAGTCCGCCAGGTTCTCCGCGAGCAGTTCGACCGTCTGCTCGGTCGTCCGGTCGCCGTGCACGCGCAGATAGCCGCGCTCCACCCGGACATCCTGCGGCCGCTCGTCGCGCGGCACATCCGTCAGCGCCCTGCGTACCCGCGCCAGCACCCGTTCCCTGCTACCGCTGTTACCCCTGCTACTGCTGCCGCTACTGCTGCTCACTGGGATCCTCCACGCGTGCGCTGCCACCAGTCCCTGAACGATTCCGCGGGCATCTCGGGCAGCGTGCGCGTGTCGCTCCACGCGCGCCCCGGTCCCGGCAGCCGCTTCGGATGGATGCGGCGGGTACGGGACGCCAGCCGCTGCCCGGCCCGCAGCGCGCCCGGGTGGTCCAGTGTCCAGCGTGCCGCGCGCATCGCCGCACGCTCGACCGCGTGCCCCTTCGCCGGCTTGATGGTGACCCGCTCCCCGTTCCTGGTCACCTCGCCGCCCTCCACCACCCGCTCCCGCAGATGCACAAGCACCTCCGGGATGTCGATGGCGACAGGGCACACGTCGTAGCAGGCCCCGCACAGCGAGGACGCGTACGGCAGCGAGGCGTCGACCTCGCTGCCCGTGCCGCGCAGCTGCGGGCTCAGGATCGCGCCGATCGGCCCCGGGTAGACCGAGCCGTACGCGTGGCCGCCCGCCCGCTCGTACACCGGGCACACGTTCAGGCAGGCCGAGCAGCGGATGCAGCGCAGCGCCTGCCGCCCGACCTCGTCGGCCAGTGTGTCCGTACGGCCGTTGTCGAGCAGCACCAGGTGGAAGGTCTGCGGCCCGTCACTGTCCGTCGTACCCGTCCACATGCTCGTGTACGGGTTCATCCGCTCCGCCGTCGAGGAGCGCGGGAGGGTCTGCAGAAACACTTCGAGGTCCTGCCAGGTCGGAACAACCTTCTCGATGCTCACGACAGAGATCAGCGTCTCGGGGAGGGTCAGGCACATCCGCCCGTTGCCCTCGGACTCGACCACGACGAGGGTGCCGGTCTCCGCCACCATGAAGTTGGCGCCGGAGACGCCGACCTTGGCACGCAGGAACTTCTCCCGCAGATGGACGCGGGCCGCCTCGGCCAGTTCGGACGGGTTGTCGGTCAGCCCGGCCGGGGCAGCCCTGCCCCAACTCCCCATCTTCTCCTCGAAGATGTCGCGGATCTCGCCCCGGTTGCGGTGGATGGCGGGCACCAGGATGTGCGACGGCCGGTCGTCGCCGAGCTGCACGATGAGCTCGGCGAGATCCGTCTCGTACGCCGCGATGCCCTCGGCCTCCAGCGCCTCGTTCAGCCCGATCTCCTGCGTGGCCATCGACTTGACCTTGACGACCTCACACTTCTCGATGTCACTGCCGACGGCCGCCTTCACCAGATAGGTGACGATCCGGTTGGCCTCCTCGGCGTCGGCGGCCCAGTGCACGGTCCCGCCCGCCGCCGTGACCGCCTCCTCCAACTGAAGGAGGTAGCCGTCGAGGTGACGCAGCGTCCGGTCCTTGATGTCCTTGCCCGCCGTCCGCAGCCGGTCCCAGTCCTCCAGCTCGGCCACGGCCTTGGCGCGCTTGTCGCGGATGGTGTGCGTGGCGTGCCGGAGATTGCCGCGCAGCGTCACGTTGCGTACGGCATCCTCGGCCGCCTTGGGGAACGCGGGCATTCCCAGATAGGTACCGCTCATGCGTAGGGCTCCTCCTCGGTCGCGGCGAGAATCTCCGCGATGTGCACGGGCCGGACCGTGGAGCCCAGCTTGGCGAGCGTGCCTCCGATGTGCATCAGGCAGGAGTTGTCGACCGTGCACACCGCCTCGGCTCCGGTGCCTTCGATGTCGCGTACCTTGTCCGCGCCCATCGCCGCCGATACGGCGGGGTTCTTCACGGCGAAGGTGCCGCCGAAGCCGCAGCACTCCTCGGCGCCCGGCAGCTCGCGCAGTTCGAGGCCTTTCACCTGTTCCAGCAGCCTGCGGGGCCGGTCGCGCAGGCCCAGCATGCGCAGGCCGTGACAAGTGGGGTGATAGGTCACGGAGTGCGGAAAGTACGCCCCGACATCGGTGACGCCCAGCACGTCGACCAGGAACTCGGTCAGTTCGTACGTCTTGGGCACCGACCGTGCCGCAGCTTCCGCGAGCGCCTGGCCGCGTCCCTCGGCGGCGGACCTGGCCCCGATCCGCGGGTAGTTGTCGCGCACCATCGCGGCGCACGAACCGGACGGGGTGACGACGTACTCGTACTCCTGGAAGGCCGCGTCGAAGCGCCGTACCAGCGGCTCGGTCTCGTGCCGGTAGCCGGTGTTGAACTGCGGTTGCCCGCAACAGCTCTGGGCCTGCGGGAAGCCGACCTCCACGCCCAGCCGTTCCAGCAGCCGTACGACGGCCTGCCCGGTGTGCGGATAGAGCGTGTCGTTGACGCAGGTGACGAAGAGAGCTACGCGCATGTCCCGTCCTCCTTCCCTCGGCCTGTGGCGATGCGGTCCGCGGCCTCGTCCCAGGCCGTACGGTCGCCCGCCGGATCGTAGTACCGCAGGGTCTGGGTGGCGCGCAGCAGCGCCCGCAACCGGGCCAGTCCGCCGCTGATCAACCCGGCGGCGCGGGCCTGGACCAGCACGTTGCCGAGAGCCGCGGCCTCCGCGGGGCCCGCGACCACCGGCAGCCCGATGGCGTCCGCCGTCAACTGGCACAGGAGAGTGTTGTGCGCGCCCCCGCCGACGATGTGTACGGCGTTGACCTCCCGGCCCGAGAGCGCCCGGGCGTCCTCGACGGCCCGGCGGTGGGCCAGCGCGAGGGAGTCCAGCACACAGCGCGTGATCTCGGCGGGCGTACGCGGCTCGGGCTGCCCGGTGCGGGCGCAGGCGTCCGCGATACGGCGCGGCATGTCGTCCGGGGCGAGGAACGCCGGATCGCCCGCGTCCACGACGGAGCGCAGCGGCGCCGCCCGTGCGGCATCGTCGAGCAGTGCGGGGAGATCCTGCGGGTCGCCCTGCGCTTCCCAGGCGCGCAGGCACTCCTGGAGGAGCCACAGGCCCATGATGTTGCGGAGGTAGCGGACGGTGCCGTCCACGCCGAGCTCGTTGGTGAAGTTCGCCGCCCTGGACTCCTCGGTGAGCACGGGCCGGTCGAGTTCCAGGCCGGCCAGCGACCAGGTGCCGGTGGCGATGTACGCGAAGTCGTCACCCGCCGCCGGTACCCCGACCACCGCCGAGGCCGTGTCGTGCGACCCGACGGCCGTCACCGGCACCGGCCCGGTCAGCCCCGTCTCCGCCAGCACCTCCGCCCGCAGGAGCCCGGCAGGGTCGCCGGGGCTGCGCAGCGGCGGGAACAGCCCGAGGTCGAGTCCGAGGCGGGCGGCGACGACCGGTGACCAGTCACGGGTGCGCGGGTCGACGAGCTGGGTGGTGGAGGCGTTGGTGATCTCGGTGCCGGTTCGGCCCGTGAGCCAGTACGAGATCAGGTCGGGGACCATCAACAGCCGGTCCGCCGCCGCGAGCAGGGGCGTGCCCTGGGCGGCGACGAGCTGGTAGACGGTGTTGAAGGGCAGGTGCTGGAGCCCGGTGGCGGCGTACAGCTCCTCGGGCGGCAGCACGGCGGCGACCTTCTCCGGTGCGCCTTCCGTACGGGTGTCCCGGTAGTGCACGGGGTTGCCGAGCAGCGCGCCGTCAGCGTCGAGCAGCCCGTAGTCGACGGCCCAGCTGTCGATCCCGATCCCCGCGAGCCGTCCGCCCGCCGCCGCCCCGGCCGCCCGCAGGCCGTCCAGCACGCCGCGGTACAGCGCGAGGATGTCCCAGTGCAGGGTGCCGCCGACCCTCACGGGTCTGTTCGGGAAGCGGTGCACCTCTTCCAGGTGCAGGGATTCAGTGCCGACCCTGGCGACCATGACGCGTCCGCTGGAGGCGCCGAGGTCGATGGCGGCGAAGGTGTGGGTGGGGCGCATGGAGTCCTCGTAGTGGTGCGGGTCGGGTGGGGTGGTGACGGGCGAGGGCGGGCGGGTGGGTCGCCTGCGGGGCTTCTCCCCGCCCCGCAGGCGACCGCGCCCCCTACCTCAGGAACGCCGCCGCCACGCCCGCGTCCACCGGCACGTGCAGCCCCGTCGTATGCGTGAGCTCACCACCCGTCAGCGCGAACACCGCGTTCGCGACGTGCTCCGGCAGCACCTCCCGCTTCAGCAGGGTCCGCTGCGCGTAGAACTCACCGAGTTTCTCCTCCTCGACCCCGTACACCGCGGCCCGCTTCGCACCCCAGCCGGCCGCGAAGATGCCGGACCCGCGCACCACACCGTCCGGGTTGACGCCGTTGACGCGAATGCCGTGCTCGCCCAGTTCGGCGGCGAGCAGCCGCACCTGGTGGGCCTGGTCGGCCTTGGTGGCGGAGTACGCGATGTTGTTGGGGCCTGCGAAGACGGCGTTCTTCGAGGCGATGTAGATGATGTCGCCGCCCATGCCCTGGGCGGTCATCACGCGCGCGGCCTCCCGGGAGACCAGGAAGGAGCCGCGGGCCATGATGTCGTGCTGGAGGTCCCAGTCCTTGGCCGTGGTCTCCAGGAGCGGCTTGGAGATGGAGATTCCGGCGTTGTTGACGACCAGGTCGACCCCGCCGAAGGCGAGCAGCGCGGCCTGGAACGACTCCGCGATCCGCTCTTCGGAGGTCACGTCGACGGTGACCGCCACCGCCTTGTCGGCGCCGCCCAGTTCCTCGGCGACGGCCGCGGCCGCCTCGGCGTTCAGGTCGGCGACGACCACGCAGGCGCCCTCGGCTACCAGCCGGTGTGCGATCGCCTTGCCGATGCCCGAGCCGGCGCCCGTCACCAGCGCCACCCGCGTCGCCAGCGGCTTGGGCCGGGGCATCCGCTGGAGCTTGGCCTCCTCCAGCGCCCAGTACTCGATTCCAAACTTCTCGCGCTCCTCGATCGGCGCGTACACCGACACGGCCTCGGCGCCGCGCATCACGTTGATGGCGTTGACGTAGAACTCGCCCGCGACCCGCGCGGTCTGCTTGTCCTTGCCGAAGGAGAACATCCCCACGCCCGGCACCAGGACGATCGCCGGGTCGGCGCCGCGCATCGCGGGCGAGTCGGTGTCCGCGTGCCGCTGGTAGTAGGCGGCGTACTCCTCGCGGTACGCGGTGTGCAGCTCCTTCAGCCGGGCCACCGCCTCCTCCAGGGGCGCGGACGGCGGAAGGTCGAGGACCAGCGGCCGTACCTTCGTACGCAGGAAATGGTCCGGGCAGGACGTGCCCAGGGCGGCGAGCCGGGGGTGTTCGGCGCGGGCCAGGAAGTCCAGGACGGCGTCGGAGTCGTTGAAGTGCCCGACCTGGGGCCGGTCCTGGGACGCCAGGCCCCGGATGAAGGGGGCGAGCGCGGCCGCCCGCGCGCGGCGCTCGGTCTCGGCCGGCGGCTCGTACCCCTCCAGCACCGGCCCGAAGGGCTCAGGGCGGCCGCGCTCGGCGAGGAACGCCTCGGCGGTACGGATGATGTGCAGCGAGTTGGCCTCGCACTCCTCGGAGGTCGCGCCCCACGCGGTGACGCCGTGCCCGCCCAGGACGCAGCCGATGGCCTGCGGGTTGGCGTCCTTGATCGCGGCGATGTCCAGGCCCAGCTGGAAGCCGGGGCGCCGCCAGGGAACCCACACCACCCGGTCGCCGAAGCACTCGGCGGTCAGCTTCTCGCCGTCGGCCGCGCAGGCCAGCGCGATCCCCGAGTCGGGGTGGAGGTGGTCGACGTGGGCGGCGTCCACGAGTCCGTGCATGGCGGTGTCGATCGAAGGCGCAGCCCCGCCCTTGCCGTGCAGGCAGTAGTCGAACGCGGCGACCATCTCGTCCTCGCGCTCCACCCCGGGGTAGACGTCGGTCAGCGCCCGCAGCCGGTCCAGGCGCAGGGCGGCGAGGCCCTCCGCCTTGAGGGTGCCCAGGTCGCCGCCGGACCCCTTGACCCACATCAGCTCCACGCCGTCGCCGGTCACCGGGTCGACAGCGGTGCCCTTGGCCGAGGTGTTGCCGCCCGCGTAGTTGGTGTTGCGCGGGTCGGCGCCCAGCCGGTGTGAACGCTCCAGCAGCGCGTCCACCGCTTCGTGCTGTGCCATGTCGATCAAGCTCCCCATCCGGCCTGGGTCCCGCCCACGCGCTCTTCGGTGATCTTCTGTGCCCAGCCCGAGCGGTGGTACGCCGCGATCGGGTCCGGGTCGATGCCGATCTCCTCGCGCACCTCGGCGAGCAGCGGCCGCACATCGGTGTTGTACGCGTCCATCAGGACGGCGTTGGCGGCCAGCACATCGCCGGAGACCTGTGCCTCGGCCAGCGCCGTACCGTCCACCAGCAGCGCCTTGGCCGTGGCTTCCTGGACGTTCATCACGGACCGGATGATCGCCGGGATCTTCGCCTCGATGTTGTGGCACTGGTCGAGCATGAAGGCCACGTCGGACGCGAGACCGCCGCCGCGGATCACCTCGTACATGATGCGGAACAGCTGGAACGGGTCAGCGGCGCCGACCATCAGGTCGTCGTCGGCGTAGAAGCGGGAGTTGAAGTCGAAGCCGCCGAGCTTCCCCTCGCGCAGCAGCAGCGCCACGATGAACTCGATGTTGGTGCCGGGCGCGTGGTGCCCGGTGTCCACGACGACCTGCGCCTTGTCGCCGAGCTTCAGGCAGTGCGCGTAGGCGGTTCCCCAGTCGGGCACGTCCGTGGTGTAGAAGGCGGGCTCGAAGAACTTGTACTCCAGCAGCATCCGCTGGTCGTCGCCGAGCCGCTCGTAGACGGCGGCCAGGGCCTCCGCGAGCCGGTCCTGGCGCGAGCGGATGTCGTCCTGGCCCGGGTAGTTGGTGCCGTCGGAGAACCAGAGTTTGAGATCGCGGGAGCCGGTGGCGTCCATGATGTCGACGCACTCCAGCAGGTGGGCCACGGCCTTGCGGCGCACTGCGGCGTCGGGGTGGCAGACGCTGCCGAGCTTGTAGTCGTCGTCCTGGAAGACGTTGGAGTTGATGGTGCCGAGGCGTACGCCCCGCTCCTTCGCGTACGTCGCGAGGGCCCCGTAGTCGTCGACCTTGTCCCAGGGGATGTGCAGGGCGACGGTCGGGGCGACGCCCGTGTGCTCATGGACGCGGGCGGCGTCGTCCAGCTTCTCCTGCGGCGTGCGCGGGACTCCCTGCTGGGCGAACACCTTGAAACGTGTGCCCGAGTTCCCGTAGGCCCAGGACGGCGTCTCGACGGCCTGGGTCTCGAGAGCTGCCTTCACGGCTGGGACGTCGGATCGGCTCGTCATCGTCAGCGCTCCTGTATGCCATGCGGGTGCATGGATCGGCTCGTGAATCGTTTCATCGAGGGGAAGCTATGGGGGGCCGCAGGCGCTGTCAAGGGCCGAGGCGGGGCGGCCGTGCGCACATTGCGAAAAGGGCAAGCTGTGCAAGCTTCAGCTGTTGAACCATTGACTGACCCGGGTTACGCCGCCTAGCTTCCGTGAAACCTCGTTGAAACCTTTCACGGCATTGCTGGTCATCGACCGCGGCCGCTGAGGAGTCCCCCATGAACCAGCCCGACATGCTCGAAGCTCTCTCGGCCACCGGCTGGCACAACTACTCGCTCTTCCTGCGCGACGACGGTCTGCTCGTCGGCTATCTGGAGACCGAGGACTTCGCCAGGGCCCAGGCCGCCATGGCCGCCACCGAGGTCAACGCCCGCTGGCAGGCCGAGATGGGTGAGTTCTTCGAGGCGCTCGACGGCGACCGGCCGGACGAGGCGATGAAACCGCTCACCGAAGTGTTCCACCTTGCTCAGCAGAACCCGAGAAGTCAGAGAACCCCGATAAGTCAGAGAACCGAGAAGACGGAGAGACCCCGATGAGACGACCCCTGGCCGTCGCGGTGTTCGGCGCCGCCATGTTCACCGCTGTGTCCCTGCCCGGTACGGCGGCACAGGCAGCCGATCCCGCCCCGGCGGTCAGTAAGGTCGCCGACACCGCACTCGACTCCCAGGCCCTGTACTTCGTGTCGTACAACGGCCTGGTCAACAACAACTCCTTCCAGAAGAACGGTCTGCTGACCTACAAGAGCTACCAGTACGCCACCTGGTACACCGCCGACCGCAGTGCGGTCGTCGCCCGCCGGGCGCTCGGCTCGTCGAGCTGGCAGACCGTCAAGCTCGCCCACAAGCTGCGCTACAACGACTCGCACAACGTCATATCCATGGGCGTGTCGAAGACAGACGGCCGCCTGCACCTCAACATGGACTCGCACAGCGACGGCTTCTTCTATGTGAAGTCGGCCGCCGGTCTGCTCGACAACCCGGCCGGACGGGCCTGGACGGCAACCGAGTTCGGCGGCGTGCAGACCACCCTCGACGGACTCGGCCTCACCTCGCAGTTCACCTATCCGCAGTTCGTCGCCACGCCCGAGGGGCGCCTCCAGCTCAGCTACCGCGTCGCCGTCTCCGGCAACGGGCGCAACGCGCTCGCCGAATACGACGGTACGAAGTGGACGGCGCTCGGCGAGTGGTCCAGCTCCACCGGCACGTACACCAGCGAGCACGGCTCCAGCACCGCCCGCAACATGTACCTGCACGGCATCGACTACAGCGCCGACGGCAGGCTGCACGCCTTCTTCACCTGGCGGGAGCAGAACGGCGCCGTGATGTGCAACGGCGGAGGCATCACCAACCACGACACCGGCTACGTCTACTCCACCGACCGCGGCCGCACCTGGCGCAACAACGCCGGCGCTGTCGTAGGCACCACCGGGGGCAGCGACAAGGTCGCCGTCACCGACGCCGGGCTGGTCGCCGATCCGCTCGGCCCCGACCACTCCCTGATGAACCAGGAGAGCCAGGACACCGACTCGGCGAGCCGCCCGCACGCGCTCATCAGCTACGTCCCGGGCCGGTTCACCCCGTGCACCACCAACTACGTCAACGACCGCACGGCCAACGGCCGCGTCTTCCACGTCCGCAAGGACATCACGACCGGCGCCTGGAAGAAGACCGAGATCCCGGTGCCGCTGAACTCCAGCCAGCGCACCAAGCTGGTCCTGGACAAGTACGACAACGCCTACGCGGTCTTCCCCTTCGGCCGTATCGCCGCCGCGTCGAAGGCCTCCAACTACACGGACTGGAAGACCCTGTACGACGGCAGCGGCCTGAACGCCTTCGGCGAGGTCGTCATCGACGAGATGCGGCTCAAGCAGGACAACGTGCTGTCGATCATGTACCAGCAGAAGTCGAGCGGTACGACGCCCTCGCCGATCCGCGTCGTGGACTTCAGCCTGCCTCAGTGACCGAATCCGTGAAGGAAGGACGTCATGACCTTCGTACGCACCCCCGCCGTCGCCCGCAAGCCCCGCATCGGGCTCGTGGCAGGCGGACTCGGCGCCTACCACGGCAAGCGCGGCTGGGGCGTATCGGTGGAGTTCGACGTCAGGCACGGTCCGGTGACGCTGGTCGGGCTGGGGCAGACCCGGGACGGAAGGTACAAGCTCGTCGCCTCCGAAGGTAAAGTGGTCGGCGGCCCGCTGCTGAAGATCGGCAACACGACGTCACGCGTCGACTTCGGCTGCGACCCCGGTGAATGGACCGACGCGTGGAGTGCGAGCGGTGTCGCCCACCACTGGGCGCTCGCCACGGGGAGCCTGCTGCCCGACCTGCGCGCGCTGGCCGGTCTGACCGGACTGGAGCTCGTGGAGGTCTCTGCCTGATGGCACAGTCGGTGGGTATCAAGGACGTCGCCCGGCTCGCCGGGGTGTCCGTCGGCACGGTCTCGAACGTGATCAACCGGCCGGAGTCGGTGACCGAGGAGACCCGGGCGCGTGTCCTGGCCACCATCGACCAGCTGGGCTATGTACGCAGCGAGTCCGCCCGCCAGTTGCGGGCGGGCCGCAGCCGGATCATCTCCCTGCTGGTGCTCGACATGGCCAACCCGTTCTTCGTGGACGTCGCCTCCGGCGCCGAACGGTCCGCGCGGGAGGCCGGGCTCGGGGTGATGCTGTGCAACAGCGGCCAGAGTGCCACGGAGGAGAGCGAGTACCTCGGCCTCTTCAGTGAGCAGCGGGTGCGGGGCGTACTGATCACTCCGGTGGACCCCACCGGCCGTAACCTGCGCGCCTTCAGACGGCAGGGCATCCCGTACGTGCTCGTCGACCGGGTGGCCCCCAGCACGGAGGGGTGTTCCGTCTCCGTCGACGACGTCACGGGCGGAGCCCTGGCCGTACGCCATCTCATCGCCGGGGGCCACACCGAGATCGCGTACGTCAGCGGCCCTCTGCACCTGGACCAGTGCCGGGACCGGCAGGCCGGAGCCCTCCAGGCGCTGGCCGAGGCCGGTCTGCCGGCCGACCGGCTGCGGCTGATCGAGGCCGAGCGGCTCGACGTGGCGGCGGGTCGCGACTCGGGTGCCCGGCTGCTGGGCATGTCGTCCCGCCCGACCGCGGTGTTCTGCGCGAACGATCTGCTCGCACTGGGGGTGCTGCAGGCGCTGTACGGGGCCGGGGTGAGCGTGCCCGACGACGTCGCCCTGGTCGGCTATGACGACATCGAGTTCGCCTCGGCGGCCGCTGTGCCGCTGACCTCCGTACGCCAGCCGGCCTTCCAGATGGGGCGGATGGCCGCCGACCTGCTCATCGAGGAGACCGGCGACGCGGCGGACACGCACGAGCACCAGCGGATCGTGCTCCAGCCGGAGCTGGTGGTGCGGGACTCGTCGCTGCCACGCCGCCGCAGAGACCGGGCGCCCGGCGGCGCGTAGACAGTCGCGAACGAGTGCGCGCGCCGACCTCTTGATCCGGTGAAGCGCGCAAACTCAGGCAGGCGCCTGCCGGCCTTGCACAAGGTGCTCGGAGCAGCGCCCAGGTGCCTGTCATGGTGGCCGGGCGCACAGCCGTCCCCGGAACTATGGTGTCCCACCACATGTGCCGCTGACCTGCGCGTTTCTACGGTATGGCGACACGGAAACGTCCCCGCCAACCGTCCGGAAGTGGTGTTCATGGCCGCCCCCGCATCCGCTCCACCAGCGCCGAGCTCGCTCAAGCGCATCGTCGCAGCCAGCCTCATCGGCACGACCATCGAGTGGTACGACTTCTTCTTGTACGGATCTGCCGCCGCGCTGGTCTTCAACAAGCTGTTCTTTCCCGACTCCGACCCCCTCGTCGGGACCCTGCTCTCCTTCCTGACCTACGCGGTCGGCTTCGCGGCCAGGCCGCTCGGGGCGCTCGTCTTCGGGCATTACGGCGACCGGCTCGGCCGCAAGAAGCTGTTGGTGCTGAGCCTGCTGTTGATGGGGGGCGCCACCTTCGCCATCGGTCTGCTGCCGACGCACTCCGCCATCGGCTCCGCCGCGCCCGTCCTGCTCACCGTGCTGCGGCTCGTCCAGGGCTTCGCGCTCGGGGGCGAGTGGGGCGGGGCGGTTCTGCTGGTGTCGGAGCACGGGGACGCCGAGCGGCGTGGTTTCTGGGCTTCGTGGCCGCAGACCGGGGCGCCCGCCGGGCAGTTGCTCGCCACCGGGGTGCTGTCCGCTCTGACCGCGCTGCTGTCGGACTCCGCCTTCCTCGCGTGGGGCTGGCGCATACCCTTCCTGCTGTCCGGTGTGCTGGTGATCGTCGGTCTGTGGATTCGTCTCTCTGTCGATGAATCGCCGGTCTTCAAGGCCGCGTTGGCCCAGGCAGAGGCCCGTAAGAGCGCGTCGGCCGTCGCCGAGAAGATGCCGCTGGTCGCCGTCCTTCGTCACCACTGGCGCGATGTGCTGGTCGCGATGGGTGCCCGCATGGCGGAGAACATCAGCTACTACGTCATCACCGCCTTCATCCTCGTCTACGCGACGACAGAGGCACAGCTCAGCAAGCAGACCGCTCTCAACGCGGTACTGATCGCCTCGGCCGTCCACTTCGCGGTGATCCCCGCGTGGGGCGCCCTGTCGGACCGGGTCGGGCGCCGGCCCGTCTATCTGCTCGGTGCGGTCGGCGTCGGCCTGTGGATGTTCCCGTTCTTCATGCTCATCGACACCAAGACCTTCGGGAACCTGCTCCTCGCCGTGACGGTCGGACTGGTCTTCCACGGCGCGATGTACGCACCGCAGGCAGCCTTCTTCTCGGAGATGTTCGCCACCCGTATGCGTTACTCCGGCGCTTCGATCGGCGCGCAGTTCTCCTCCGTGGCGGCCGGCGCCCCGGCGCCGCTGATCGCTACCGCCCTCCTCGCCGACTACGGCTCCTCCACGCCGATCGCCCTGTATGTCATCGCCGCCGCGCTCATCACGGTGGTCGCGGTCGGATGCGCCAAGGAGACCCGGCACCGGGACCTGGGGGACATCGAGGCGAAGCCGAGCGGGGAAGAAGACGCTGCCGTACGGGCCGCCGGCACTCGCAGCGTCTGAGCGGAGGCGCACGTACACGTGCACGTACTACGCGAACGGCCGTGTACGGGAACGCCCGAAGAGCGTTCCCGTACACGGCCGTTTTTCAGCGCGTGATCGCCCCCGACAGTCCATGCAGCCGCAGCGCCAGCTGCACCTCCAGTGCGCGCTCCGGCGACTGCCAGTCCGCGCCGAGCAGTCTGCCGATCCGCTCCAGGCGCTGCGCCACCGTGTTGACGTGGACGTGCAGTGCGTCCTTCGTTCGGGCGGGGCTCATGCCGCACGCGAAGTACGCGTCCAGGGTGCGCACCAGGTCGGTTCCCCGGCGCCGGTCGTACTCGATCACCTCGCCGATCGTGCGGCGTACGAACCCTTCGATGGCGCCTCCGGAACGCCCGTCCCGGCTGTCCGCGAGCAGCAGGCCGAGGAACCCGAAGTCCTCCGCCGCCGCTCCTTCCCCGCAGCGGCCCAGCAGCCGCAGCGCGTCGACACAACGGCGTGCTTCCTCGTACGCCCCCGCCACCGCACCGGGGTGCGCCGCGGGTGCGTCCACCGGCCCCGAGGCTCCGACCGTGACCGGCTCGCGCAGGGCGCCGCCCAGGTGCTTCGCCGTCCGGCGCGCGAGGGCCGCGGCGCTGTCGCCACTGCCCAGCGGCAGCAGCAGCACGGTGCCGCCGCCGCGGGCCGCGGCGAGGCCGTGCCCGGTCGCCGCGAGGTGCGAGGCCGCGGACCAGAGCCGCCTGCGGTCCGCGCTCTCCCGCTCCACGGTGGCCGCCCGAGGCGCTTCGATGCGGGCGGCGAGCACCACATGAGGGGCGTCGAGGTCGGCGCTCAGCCGGGCGGCGCGTTCGCGCAGCAGGCGGGGGTCGCGGTCCGGGGCGTCGAGGAGATCGTCGAGGAGTTCGCCCCGTACGCGTTGCTCCGCCTCGCCCGCCGAGCGCCTGGCCAGCAGCAGCAATGACGTCACCATGGCGGCACGTTCGAGCGTTCGCTGATCGACGGGGTCCAGGTCGGGGTGGCCGTGCAGGACGAGCGCGCCGAGGAGTTCACCACCGGCCGCGACGCTGACGACCCAGTCGTCGCCGCGCCGTACCGCATGGCCGTCCGTGCCCGCGGGTTCCCCGTCGGCCTCCGTGAACTCGACGTTCCCGTCCAGCACTTCCGACACCGCGCCGGCCACGTCGTGGACGCCACCGCCGCGCAGCACCAGTTCGGTGAGCCTGTCGTGCACCTCCGAGGCGCGCTCGATGACGCCGCTGCGGTCGCGGATGATCTCGTTGGCCTTCTCCAGTTCGGCGAGCGCCGAGCGCGTCTCCGCCAGCAGGTTCGCGGTGTCAATGGCGACAGCCGCGTGGGCGGCGAACGAGCCGAGCAGCGCGATCTGTTCGCGCTCGAAGACGCGGGCGCGGCGGTCGGCGGCGAAGAGGACGCCGATGACCTGGCTGCCGAGCGTGAGCGGTACGCCGAGGATCGCGACCAGGCCTTCGTCGCGTACGCCCGAATCGATGGTCCAGGTGTGCTGGAAGCGGGGGTCGTCGAAGTAGCTCTCGGTCGCGTAGGGGCGGGCGGTCTGGGCGACGAGTCCGCCGAGCCCCTCCCCCATGCCGAGCCTCAGCTGCTGGAAGCGCGCCGACACCGACCCTTCGGTGACCCGCATGTACGTGTCGCCCGCGACCGGGTCGTTGAGGCTCAGATACGCGACCTCCGTGCCCAGCAGTGACCGCGCCCGCTGCACGATCGCCGCCAGTACGGCGCCCAGGTCGCGCAGCCCCGCAAGGTCGTGGGCGGTCTCGTAGAGCGCGGACAGCTCGGCTTCGCGCCGTCTGCGCCCCTCCAGTTCGGCGCGTACCCGCAGGGCGTGCGTCTTCGCGGTTTCCAGGGCGGCGAGCGTCCCGGGCGGCGCGCCGTCCGCGCGGGCGACCAGCACGGGCCGCTCGTAGGCGTCGGCGGCGGCCCCGCGCGCGAGAAGTTCCAGGTACGGGACTTCGCTGCCGCTGGGTGGCTGATCGTGGGACATGGACATACTCAACCAGCTAGTGAGCGGTCCAGCCGCCGTCGAGGGGCAGTGAAGTTCCCGTAATGAACGACGCCTGCGGGCCGCACAGGTACGCGACCGCCTCGGCGACCTCGTCCGGTTCGAGGAGGCGCTTGAGCGCCGAGTCCTTGAGCAGTACGTCGGCCAGTACGCGTTCCTCCGGCAGCCCGTGGGCGGCCGCCTGGTCGGCGATCTGGCGCTCCACGAGCGGGGTGCGGACGTATCCGGGATTGACGCAGTTCGATGTGACGCCGTGCTCGGCGCCCTCGAGCGCGGCGGTCTTGGAGAGCCCTTCGAGCCCGTGCTTGGCGGCGACGTACGCCGACTTGTACGCGGAGGCGCGCAGTCCGTGCACGGAGGAGATGTTGACGATACGCCCCCAGCCCTGCCCGTACATGTGCGGAAGCGCTCCCCGGATCAGCCGGAACGGCGCCTCCAGCATCACGGTCAGGACAGTGTGGAAGACGTCGGGTGGGAATTCCTCGATGGGGCGGACCAGTTGCAGCCCCGCGTTGTTCACCAGAATGTCCGTGCCCGCCGCCGCCTGCTCCGCCGCGTCGAGGTCGGTGAGGTCGAGGATCTGCGGCTCCACCACTCCGGCGAGGCCCTGGGCCTGCCCGGTGAGGGCCTCGAGCCCTTCCGCGTCCCGGTCGACGGCTCTGACCTCGGCTCCGGCGGCGGCGAGCCGCAGCACGCAGGCACGGCCGATGCCGCCCGCCGCGCCGGTGACGAGCGCGGTGCGGCCGTCGAGGTCGGGTCCGGGGTGGTGCGCGGGGTGTGCGGTGGAGTGTGTGGTGGGCGCGGTCATGCCCACGACCCTAGGCAGCGCTCCCGCCGGCACCGATGTGGTCGCAGCCCATACTTCAGACCTGAGCGGTGGGCTCGAACCATGTGGGTTCGTCGGTGAGGGCCTGCTTGATCCTCAGGAGAGCGAACTCGTGCAGGTCCGGCAGGGAGTCCACCGAGAACCAGGCCACGTCCAGCGACTCGTCGTCGTTGACGCGTGCCTCACCGCCGACCGCCCGGCACCGGAAAGTGATGTCCATGTACTGGCACCGGTCGCCGTTCGGGTACTCGACCGGCTTCAGCGCCTGTACGAGAACGACGCGTTCCGCCACGCACTCCACGGCGGTCTCCTCGTACACCTCGCGCACGACCGCGGCCGCCGGCTGCTCCCCCGGCTCCGGGATGCCGCCGATGACCGACCACTTGCCTGTGTCGGCGCGACGGCCGAGCAGCACTCTGCCCGCCTCGTCGAAGACGATGGCGCTGACGCCCGGCAGGAAGAGGAGCTGGTGACCCGCGGTGGCCCGGAGCTCGCGGATGAATTCGGGAGTTGCCATGGCCCGACCCTAACGGGCCCTCCCTGACGGAGAACTCACCCGGAACTCAGCCGGAACTCACAGGGGGGGCTCACACGGACGTACCCCGGCGGGCCCGTACACCGCGGAACACGGCCCACCCGAGACCGGCCCCGGCGAGCACCACCAGTACGCCCTCGGGGATCGTACCGAGACGCGTCGCGGGGGTCAGCGAGGAGCGCAGCGGCACCTCGGCGACCAGTGCGTCCGGCGTGAACATCCGTGTCTTCTGGACGACCTCGCCGTCCGGCTGGATGACGGCACTGACTCCACTGGTCACGGGAACGACAACGGCCCGGCTGTGCTCGACGGCCCGCACCCTGGACATCGCGAGCTGCTGGTACGTCATCTCGCTGCGCCCGAAGGTGGCGTTGTTGCTGGGTACGCCGATGAGCTGGGCCCCGCCCGTGACGGTGTCCCGCACCGCCCAGTCGAAGGCCGCCTCGTAGCAGGTGGCGAGCCCCACCTTGGTGCCCGCGAGGTCGAAGACACCCACCTTGTTTCCCGGGCCGAAGTCCCTGCGTACCCGGTCGACGTCGGAGCTGAAGAGCCGTACGAAGGAACGCATCGGGATGTACTCGCCGAACGGCTGGACATGCCGCTTGTCGTACGTCGCGACAGGGCCGCGCTCCGGGTCCCACTCGATGAGCGTGTTACGCAGCTTTCCCGTCTCCGGTGTGAGTACCGCTCCCACGACCGTCGGTGCGCCGATCGCGCGAACGGCCCGGTCGATCACCATGCGGGCGTCGCTGTTGCGGTAGGGGTCGAGGTCGGAGGAGTTCTCCGGCCACAGGACGAAGTCCGGCCGGGACACCTTGCCGGCCTCGACGTCGGCGGCGAGCTGTTCCGTGCGGCGTGCGTGATTGTCCAGTACGGCCCGGCGCTGTGCGTTGAAGTCGAGGCCGAGGCGCGGCACGTTGCCCTGGATCGCGGCGGCCGTCGCGGTGCCGTCCTGCGCGGAGTCGTCGACGAGCGGCAGGGCGGCCAGGGCAGCCGTGACCGGCACGACGATCGTCAGAGCGGCGACGGCAGCACCCCTGCGGGGCAGTTCGCCGGTCGAGCGGTACGTGCGGAACTGGCGCACCGCTTCGTAGAGTCCGAAGCCGCACAGTACGACCGCGAACCCGAGCACCGGGGTGCCACCGACCGCGGCGAGGGGCAGGAAAACGCTGTCCGCCTGCCCGAAAGCGATCTTGCCCCAGGGGAACCCGCCGAACGGTACGCGCGCCCGGACCGCCTCACCCAGGATCCACACGGCCGCGCCCCACACCGGCCACAGCGGCAGTCGCGTCACCATGGCGATGCCGGCACAGCACACCGCGACGAACAGCGCCTCGGCGGCGGCGAGCGCCAGCCAGGGCACCGGGCCGACCTCTTCGCCGGTCCAGCTGAGCAGCGGCAGCAGGAAGCCGAGTCCCGCGAGGAGACCCAGCGCGAACGCGGCCCGCGCCCTGCGCCCGTAAAGACACCAGGCGAGCAGCGCGAAGCCGGGCAGCGCCAGCCACCACAGCGGGCGGGGCGGGAAGCTCGCGTACAGGAGCAGACCGGAGAGAGCGGCGGCGGCCGGGGCCACGAGCCGGGTCAGCATTCTTCTCCCGCGCGGGGTGGCATCGGAGTGCGGGGCCAGCTGTTCTGCGGGCTGGTTCATGGCAGTGGGGGTGGCGCTCACCAGGCGGAGTCTACGGTGGCCGGGCGGGGTATCGAGAGGGCGGTCCGGGCGTCTGAAGCACGTTCCTGCGCGTCTGAAGCACGTTCCTGCGCGATCTGTACACAAATCATCGCCCCTGCCATTACCGTGTGCGCCAGCCCCTGACACCCGGCCCGGTCCGGCCGTGGTGGGCGGGGCCCGTCTCAGGTCGGGGGGTCGACGGGATGGCTGTACCGGCCGTACGGTCCGGCGCGCGCGAACGCGGCGCTCTCACCGATGCCGCCGGAGTCGTGATCCTCGGCGGCTGCGCGGTCTGGTCGCTGGTCGCCGCGGCGGGGCGGGAGGCCAGGCCCGAAGGCGTCCTGCTGGCCGTGCTCGCCGTCGCCGGGGCTTACGCCTGCGGTCGGATCTGCGGCTCGCTGCTGCCGGTCGCCGCCGCCTCGGCCGCCGCCCTCGCCGCGCTCGCCCTGGCGGTCCCGCTGCGTGCGGGCCATGGCTTACCGGGGGACTTGGCGGGCGCGGCCGCCGCCGGGCAGCGGTTCGGGAGTACGGGCGCGAGTGCCGCGCTTCTGGCGCTGGCCTCGGGCGCGGCCTGCTGTGCGGCGTGGGCGGCGCGGCCGTATCCGCTGCGGCTCGCGCTCAGGCTGCTGGCGCTCGGGGTCGCCGTGACGGCGCTGGTGCTCGGTTCCGTCGCCGGGTTCGCGGCGGCGCTGGGTGTACTGCTGTGTTCGCTGGCGGCGGGCCGGGTGCCCCGCCGGGGCGCGGGCCTGGCGGGCCTTGCCCTGGCGGCGGGGCTCGTGGTGGGTGGTTCGTGGGCGGTGACCGAGGACGCGCTGCCGCGCGGTCTCACCGTCTCGCTGGAGGGGCAGCTGACGGTGAACCGGGTACTGCTGTGGCGGGACGCGCTCGACCTCGCCAAGGAGCACCCGGCGCGCGGCGCGGGCCCCGACCGGTTCGGCAGGCTCAGCCCGACCGCGCAGCAGACGCCGCAGTCCGACGGCAAACCCCACTCGGCGCCGCTGCAGCTGGCCGCCGAGCAGGGCGTTGCCGGGGTCGCTCTGCTGGGCGCCGCCTTCGGCTGGCTGCTGTACGGGCTGTGGCGCTCGCCCCGCGACACTCCGGTGGTCCTGACCGCGGCGGCGGCGCTCACGGCCGTCGCGGCCCTGGCGGGCGTCTGCAACGCGCTCAGCTTCACGGCGGTGACGGCGGGCGCAGGGGTGCTGGCAGGGCTGGCCACGGCGCGGCGGCTGTCGGACGACGGGGGTGGCGGTGGTGTGGGCGGCGGTGTGGGCCCTTCCCAGGCGGAGACGGGGGCGC
Organism: Streptomyces sp. ISL-99; assembly: GCF_018614005.1. NCBI lineage: Bacteria > Bacillati > Actinomycetota > Actinomycetes > Kitasatosporales > Streptomycetaceae > Streptomyces > Streptomyces sp. ISL-99. Next base: position 150,104 of record NZ_JAGGPC010000038.1, on the reverse strand, counting down.
GGGTGCGCAGCCGTTAGACCAGCGGTGCGGCCGACGGCTTTTCCCCACCCCGCCCCTTCCCGAAACCGGGGCTCCGCCCCGGACCCCGGTCCTCAAACGCCGGACGGGCTGCATTCGCCGTAAGCACGGTGGCGTCCTGCGACACGCAGCACGTGCGCGGGCCCGTACGGCGGACCCCGACCCGTACGCGGGCGCCGACCCGCACGCGGGCGCGGGCCCGTACGGCGGGCACGGACCCGTTCGCGAACGCCGACCCGTACGCGGGCACGGACCCGTACGTAAACGCCGACCCGTTCGAGAGGCCCACCGTACGCGGGTGCCCGCAGCCGGGGGATCAGCTTCCGGGGGTTGGGCCCGTTGTGGCGGCGTGCAGGTGGGCGCGGATGATGCGTACCGCCGTCTCGGCGTCGTCCACGGTCACCGTGAAGATCCGGCCGTCGCCCAGACGCAGGACGAATCCCTCGCCTCTGCGCACGATCACGGCCATCCCTTTTCCGGGACGCCAGCGATAGCCCCAGCCGCCCCACTGCCGTGGCGTGACGCTGGGCGCGAACTCCGCCCGCACCACGTGGGCCAGCGGGATGCGGCGACGCGGCAGGCCCATGTGGCCGCAGCGGACCTCGAGCGCGTCGCTGTCCAGCTTGACCGCCACGTGAACGAAGGCGAGCGTCCCGAAAAGGATGAGCAGGCCGGCCGCCAGGCAGCCGACGACCGACATCACCAGCGGCGCGAGGCCGGAGGTCCAGGTCGAGTCGACGGCCAGCTTGATACCGAGCGCGAGGCAGCCGGCGCCGGCGGCTGCGAGCAGCCACTGTGCGCGGTTGGTCGCGCGCCCGGTCCAGATCGCGGGAAGAGGCTCCGTGGTACGACGCCCCTCGCTGTGGGGGTGGTCCCTCATGCGCAGCAGCGTACTCACGTTCCGCATGGCGGGCAGCGCCAGGCAGGGCCGCCCCCGGCCGGACGGTGATCAGCGCGCGGCGTCGACCGTGTCCAGCAGGCGGCCCTCGGCGTACGCGAGCGCGGCGGCGGGCAGCGCGGCGTCCCGGCCGCTGAGCAGCACGGTGAGACCGGCGCCGGGTGCGGCCGCCGGGGCGGGCCGGGCGCCGATGCGGCGCAGTGCCTGGGCGGCAACGGCTTCGGCGGAGCCGTGGAGCACGACGGGCGGCAGCCCGTGCGGCTGGACAGCGGCGCGGATGCGCTCGACGACCAGTTCGTAATGGGTGCAGCCCAGGACGACGGCCCTTACATCGCGCGGAGTGAGGGCGGCGGCAGCAGCGACGGCGCGGTCGATGGCCTCCTCGTCGGCGTGCTGCACGGCGTCGGCGAGACCGGGGCAGGGCACCTCGGTGACGGCCGCGCCGTCGGCGAAGTCACGGATGAGGCCGCGCTGGTAGGGGCTGCCCGTGGTGACAGGCGTGGCCCAGATGGCGACGGACCCGCCGCCCGCGGCAGCCGGCTTGATCGCGGGCACGGTGCCGATGACCGGGATGCCGGGCTCCAGCGCCGCGCGGAGCGCGGGCAGTGCGTGCACGGAGGCGGTGTTGCAGGCCACGATCAGCGCGTCGGGCCGGTGCGCGGCGGCGGCGCGTGCCACGGTGAGCGCGCGCTCGGTGACATCGGCCGGCGTACGCGGCCCCCAGGGCATGTTGTCGGGGTCGGAGGAGAGGACCAGATCGGCGTCGGGCCGCAGCCGGCGCACCGCGGCGGCCGTCGGCAGCAGGCCGATTCCCGAGTCCATTAGCGCGATCTTCACCCGGTCACCATAGTCGACCGGCCTCGCGCGGCCGCCGGGGTGGTGCAGACTGCGGCGAATGAGCGCTGTTGCGTGGATTGCCGTGGGATCGCTGGCCGCGTGGGGGTGGCTGCTGCTGGGCCACGGGTTCTTCTGGCGTACCGACCAGCGTCTGCCGCGCCGCGAGGAGCCGGATGTATGGCCGGATGTCGCCGTGGTCGTCCCGGCGCGCGACGAGGCGCAAGTGCTTCCCCTGAGCCTGCCGTCGCTGCTTGCACAGGACTATCCGGGCCGTGCGGAGATCATTCTGGTCGACGACGGCAGCGAGGACGGTACGGGCGCACTGGCGCGGGAGCTGGCCGGCCTGCGCGGCGGGCTGCCGCTGACGGTGATCTCCCCCGGCGATCCGGAGCCGGGCTGGACCGGGAAGCTCTGGGCCCTGCGGCACGGCATCGCGCTGGCCCGCGAGCGGGGCCGCGAGGACGGGCGCGAACCGGAGTACCTGCTCCTTACGGACGCCGACATCGCGCACGCGCCAGGGAGCCTGCGCGAACTGGTGGCCGCGGCCCGCACCAACCACCTCGACCTGGTCTCCCAGATGGCGCGGCTGCGCGTCGTCAGCGCGTGGGAGCGGTTGGTCGTTCCCGCGTTCGTGTACTTCTTCGGGCAGCTCTATCCCTTCCGGTGGGTCAACAGAACAGGGGCACGGACCGCGGCGGCCGCCGGCGGCTGTGTGCTGCTGCGCACGGAGGCCGCGGTACGCGCGCGCGTGCCCGACTCGATCCGCCAGGCGGTGATCGACGATGTGTCACTCGCCGGAGCGGTGCGGCGCAGTGGGGGCAGGATCTGGCTGGGGCTCGCCGAAGGCGTGGACAGCGTGCGCCCGTATCCGCGGCTCGGCGACCTGTGGCGGATGGTGTCGCGCAGCGCGTACGCGCAACTGCGGCACAGCCCGCCGCTGCTCGCGGGAACGGTCGTGGGGCTCGCGCTGGTGTATCTCGCGCCCCCACTCACGCTCTGCGCCGGTGTGCTGTCGGTTGACGGTGTGGCGGCATGGGCGGGCGGCCTGGCATGGGCGGTAATGACCGCTACGTACCTTCCTGTGCTGCGCTACTACCGGCAGCCGCTGTGGCTCGCTCCGCTGCTGCCGTTCACCGCTGTCCTCTATCTGCTGATGACTGTCGATTCCGCCGTACAGCACTACCGGGGGCGGGGCGCGGCCTGGAAAGGGCGTACGTACGCACGTCCTGAAGCCGCGCCCGAGCGCTGAGCCGGCCGCCGGAGGTCACTTCCTGCCGGGCGACCAGTTCATGCCCCACCCGTAGGCGTGGTCGATGGTGCGCTGGGGGCTGACACCGCGTTCGGGTACGAGATAGCGCGCTTCGCGGCGCACGGTCAGATCGCCGCCCTCGTTGGTGATGAGGGCGAGCGCCGCGACGGTGGACGGCACGGTGCACTCGTCGAGCGAGAAGTCGATGGGTGCTCCGTTCTGCGGCGTGAGGTTGACCGTGGCGTGCAGGTCGGCGAAGGAACGCGCCCCTTCGTAGACAGCGACGAAGATGACGACGCGACGGAGCTTGTCCTGGTGGTCGAGGTTGATGGTCAGGTTCTCGCCGGTCCGCACGGATCCGGTGCGGTCGTCACCGTCGAGCTGGATGTACGGCGGCTGCTGCAGCGAGCCGAAGGCGTTGCCGAGCGCCTGGACGACTCCCTTGCGCCCGTCGGTGAGTTCGTAGAGGGCGCACAGGTCGAGGTCGAGGTCGCCGTGCATGGCGACGGCCCTGCCGAGCTTGGCCGCCCAGCCCTTGAACTGCTTGCGCACCTCCCAGTTGAGGTTCACGCGCATCATGCCCGTGGTGCCGCCCCGCTTGGTCAGGGAGACGGCCGGCGCTTCCTTGGTGAGCGTGATCTTGCTGAGGCTTACGGGAGCGGACGGCGGCGGGACCGGGGGCGCGGCCGGCGCCGCAGCCGCGACCGGGGGCGGTGCCGGTGCCGCTGCCGCAGCCTGCTGCTGGGGCTCGTCGACGCTGATGCCGAAGTCCGTGGCCAGCCCCTGGAGTCCGCTGTCGTAGCCCTGCCCCACGGCGCGGAACTTCCAGGCGCCCTGCCGCCGGTAGAGCTCGCCGAGGACGAAGGCCGTTTCGGCGCTCGCGTCCTGGCTGTCGAAGCGTGCGATCTCCGTGCCGTTCGCCGCGTCCAGCACCCGGACGTAAAGGCCCGGCACCTGCCCGAAGTTGCCGCCGTCCGCCGAGGCCGCCACCACCACGGTCTCCACGGCGGCCTCCACCCGCGCGAGGTCGACGGAAAGCGTGTCCGTTACACCGTCACCGGCAGGCGTCTTCCCGTCGTGCCGTACCGCGCCCGACGCGTGCGCGGGCTGGTTGTAGAAGACGAAGTCGGCGTCGTTACGGACCTTTCCCGACACCAGCAGGAGAGCGGAGGCGTCGACGTCCGGTACACCGGCACCTGAACGCCATCCCAATTCGATACGCACAGCCTGCGCCGGCACCGGCACATTGGTTCCTTTAAGCATGGACATGATCGCCCCCATCGCGACTGCGGGTGTCCGAGGATTTGTGTACGGCCAACGTATTCCCCCGCGTTCCGGGGCCCCGCGACGACGGGCTCAAGATCACCCACCGACCCCGGGTAACCCATGGCCAGCGCGCTCCTTACACGATCCCAACGCCGCGCGGCGACCGTTTTTCCCAAGTTCGCTCGGATTAGGGATCCGCCGTCACTCCTAACTCGTGAAACAACCCTCTTATCGGGCTCCCCAACCAGAACATCTTCGGCTTAACTTAGGTGCCATGACCTCCCCCCGCGCCACCTACGGCGGCGGTTACTACTCCGCCCCGTCCTTCCCGGACACCCCGATCTACGACTCCCTCGTCGCAGAGCGGGGCACACCCCAGATCGCTCCTATCCGGGTGCCCGCGGCGTACGACACCGGAAACAGCTATCTGCCGGCTCTCCCAGCGGCGCTTCCCGCACTTCCCCCGGCGCCCTCCTACTACGCCCCCGCTCCTTCGTACGGCTACCCGCAGCAGGCCGCGCCCCAGCCGGCGCCGCTCCAGCACGCGCCCGCTCCGTACATCCCGCAGCAGGCATCGGGCCCGCGCGGCTACCCCGGCCCGCAGCAGTACCAGCAGCAGCAGCCGCGCCAGGCCGCCGCCACCGGGTACGAGGCGATGCGCCCCGCGGCGCCGCGTCCGATGCCCGCGGCCACCCCGTACGACGACCCGTACAACCAGCAGTACCAGGGCCCGGGGTACTGACCGGGCGTACGACTGTCCGACCCGGCTGGCAGGATTGGCCGCATGCCGAATTACCTGCTGCACGCGGTCCATGTCTATCCGGTCAAGTCGGCGGCGGGGTGCGCGCCGGGCGAGGTGAGGGTCGAGCCGTGGGGTCCGGCCGGGGACCGCAGATGGATGCTGGTCGACCCGGCCGGCAAGGTGGTCACGCAGCGTCAGCAGCCGCGCCTCGCGCTCACGCGCGCCGAGCCGCTGCCGGACGGCGGGATACGGCTGTCCGCCCCCGGACGCGAGCCGCGGAGCGTGACAGTGCCCGAGCCGGTGGGCACGGCGGTTGCGCAGTTCCCGAAAGACAAGGTGGAGGCGGTCGAGGCGGACGCGGGAGCGCACGCCTGGTTCAGCGATTTTCTGGGCACCGAGGTGCGTCTCGTCCATCTCGACGACCCGGCGCGCCGCCGTCCCGTCGCCCCGAAGCACGGCAGGCCCGGCGAGACCGTGAGCTTCGCCGACGCCTATCCCCTGCTGGTCACCACCCTCTCGTCGCTCGACGCCCTGAACTCCCTCATCGCGCAGGGCGACCACGCCGACGAGGGCCCGCTCCCGATGACCCGTTTCCGGCCGAACGCCGTCCTGGACGGCACGGCTCCCTGGGCGGAGGACGGCTGGAAGCGGATCGCGATCGGCGACGTCACCTTCCGGATCACCGAGCCATGCGCCCGCTGTGTCGTCACCACCACCGATCAGCGGACGGCCCAGCGCGGCAAGGAGCCTCTGCGTACGCTCGCCAGGCACCGGCGCTCCGGCGACAAGCTGCTCTTCGGACAGAATCTCGTACCGGAGACGACCGGAACCATCCAGGTCGGCGATCCGGTGAGAATCCTCGAATAGGCCTCCTGACGGTGGGAACCCGCCGGGGCGGCCGACGCGTTGGAGAGGCTGACGCGGAAGGGGGTGCGGGACGGTGCGGACGGCAGTCGCGGTGTGGCGCCGACGGCACAGCCCCCTGTGCCGCACAACCGACCTTGTCGAGGCGTGGGTGACCTTCGCCGTCGCGCTGCTGATCATCTTCGCCGCCCCGGCCGCGGGGTGGCTCTGCGGCACGCTCACCCATGCGGCACTGCGCGAGTCGGTGCGCGTCCAGCACGAGCAGCGCCACCGGACGACGGCGTTCGTGGTCCGGGCCGCTCCCGAGCCGACCGTGATTCCCGATCCCGAGATCTCCACGGAGCGCGCGACGCACACCCGGGTCGTGGCCAACTGGACGGCGTACGACGGCACGCGGCACACCGGGACGGTGACGACGACCCAGCGGGCCGCACGGCCCGGCGACCGCTTCGAGGTGTGGACCGACGAACGGGGCGCCGTCGTGAGCCGCCCCATGGACGACGCCACGGCCTCCACCCACGCCGCCATCGCGGGCATCGGTGCGGCAGCGGCGACGGCGGCGCTCTTCGAGGGCGGCAGGCGCCTGGTCGTATGGCGGCTCACACTGCGTCGGTACGCCCGGCTCGACCAGGCATGGGCCAAGGCGGGCCCCGACTGGGGACGTACGGGCGCGGGGAGCTGAAAGCCCGGTCGGGGAATCGGCCCCGGCGCGGGTCCACGGCAGGTTCGTGAGCACGGCTGACCGGTCAACTCCCCCGCCCCACGCGCGCTACGGTGGAGCAGCCAGTTCATCAGCACGTCTGCACAGGGTGGGGGCACAGCAACGCCATGGCACAGGGCACGGTCCAGGTGACGCACACCGGCACATCGCGGTGGCGGCGCCGCACAGGCGAGTACGCCTCCCTCGCCGCAGCCCTGGAGGCCGCGGGGGACGGTGATGTGCTCACCGTCGCCCCTGGTACGTACCGGGAGAACCTCGTCGTCGAGCGCGCCGTGACCCTGCGCGGCCCCGAGGGGACGGCCGGCTCGGTGCGGATCGCCCCCGTCGACGGTGTGGCGCTGACCGTGCGCGCCTCCGCCGTGGTCCAGGACCTCCACATCGAGGGACAGGACACGGCCGCCCCCGCCCTGCTCGTCGAGGACGGCACCCCCGAGCTCGTCGATCTGCGCATCGTGACCCGTTCCGCCGTCGGCATCGAGGTGCGTGGTGCGGCCCGGCCGACCGTGCGGCGCTGCACCGTCGACAATCCGGCGGGCGTCGGCATCGGCGTACTGGAGGGCGCGGGCGGGGTGTTCGAGGAGTGCGAGGTGGTCGCGGCCGGCCAGTCGGGCGTCTCGGTGCGCGGCGGCGCGCACCCGCGTCTGGACCGGTGCCGTATCCACCACACCTCGGGAGCGGGCCTGTCCGTGAACGGCGAGGGCAGCGGCCTGGAGGCCATCGGTTGCGAGGTGTACGAGGTCAAGGGCACCGGCGTACAGGTCGCCGCGCGGGCCTCGGCCCATCTCACTGACTGCTCCGTGCACCGCACTTCGGCCGACGGTGTCACCCTCGACACCGACGCCGTACTGACGCTCTCCGACTGCGACATCCACGACATCCCGGAGAACGCGATCGACCTGCGTTCGCGTGCGGTCCTCACCCTCACGCGTTCCACGGTGCGCCGGTTCGGCCGCAACGGACTGTCCGTGTGGGACCCCGGCACGCGCGTGGACGCCAACCAGTGCGAGATCCACGACAGCACGGGCGACTATCCGGCCGTCTGGATCAGCGACGGTGCGACGGCGGTTCTGGAGGGCTGCCGGGTGCACGACGTACCGGACGCGCTGTTCGTCCTCGACCGGGGCTCGCGCGCCGATGTCGTCGACAGCGACCTGTCCCAAGTGCGCAACACGGCGGTGTCCGTGAGCGACGGTGCGACGGCGCAGCTCGACGACTGCCGGATCCGCGAGGCGTCGACCGGCGCGTGGTTCCGCGACCACGGCAGCGGCGGCACACTCTCCGGCTGCACCATCGACGGGGCGCAGACCGGTGTCATCGTCACCAAGGGCGCCGACCCGCGCATAGAACGCTGCACGGTCACCTCGCCCGCCGAGGCCGGTTTCTACGTCTCCGCGGAGGGCCGCGGCACCTTCCACGGCTGCCGGGTGACGGGGAGCAGCGGTTACGGCTTCCATGTGATCGACGGCTGCCGTACGACGCTCACCCGTTGCCGTACGGAGCGCTGCGCGCGCGGGGGTTACGAGTTCGCCGAGGACGGGCCGCTCGTCGAGGACTGCACCAGCGACGAGAGCGGCGTACGGGCGTCGGTTCCGCAGACCGCCGCCGTGCTGACCGCGACGCAGACCACCGGGCTGCTCGGCGCGGTCCCCGGGCAACGCGCCACAGAGCCCGTGACGGCCCCTCTGCCGGACGCGGAGCCGGTCCGTACACCGAACGCCGTGCTCGGCGAACTGGACGCTCTGGTGGGCCTGGAGAGCGTCAAGCGCGAGGTGCGCGCCCTCACCGACATGATCGAGATCGGCCGGCGCCGCCAGGAAGCCGGCTTCAAGGCCGCCTCGGTCCGCCGGCATCTGGTCTTCACCGGTTCGCCCGGCACCGGGAAGACCACGGTCGCGCGGCTGTACGGCGAGATCCTCGCCTCGCTGTCGGTGCTGGAGCGCGGTCATCTCGTCGAGGTGTCCCGGGTGGACCTGGTCGGCGAGCACATCGGCTCGACGGCCATCCGTACGCAGGAGGCGTTCGACCGGGCGCGCGGCGGTGTGCTGTTCATCGACGAGGCGTACGCCCTGTCCCCGGAGGACTCGGGGCGCGACTTCGGCCGGGAGGCCATCGACACGCTGGTGAAGCTGATGGAGGACCACCGGGAGGCGGTCGTCGTCATCGTCGCCGGGTACACGGCGGAGATGGAGCGCTTCCTCAACGTGAACCCCGGTGTCGCCTCGCGCTTCTCGCGCACGATCAGGTTCTCCGACTACGCGCCGGAGGAGCTGCTGCGGATCGTCGAGCAGCAGGCCGAGGAGCACGAGTACCGGCTCGGTACGGGAACGGCCGAAGCGCTGTTGAAGTACTTCACCGTGCTGCCCAAGGGACCCGCGTTCGGCAACGGCCGTACCGCCCGCCAGACCTTCGAGTCGATGGTGGAGCGGCATGCCGGACGGGTCGCCCGGCTCACCGAGATGAACACGGACGACCTCACCCTCCTCTACCCCGAGGACCTGCCGGAACTTCCCTGATCAAGCGGCGTGTCGGGCCGCTGCCGGGGCACCCCGCACGGCGACAGCCGGTCGAGCAGCGCGGTCCTTTCCTCGTCGAACGCGGGATCGGCCTGGTACTCGGAATGGCCGAGCACGGGAGCGGGCAGCGGCTGTTCCCTGGTACGTCCGTAAGCGAGCGGGTCCTTGAGCGGCGCCCGGTCCACGTCCGGCCCCTGTGTGCCCTTCACGCGCACGGGTCCGCCTATGGGGTCGGTACGGCGCCACAGGTTCCGCCAGCACCGCACCTCGTGGCTCAGGGCTTCGAGACAGGCGGGACCGAAGAACGCCGGAAACCACCGCCCGTACAGCCGCTCCAGCGGTGAGCCGTACGTGAGCAGTGCGACCCGGCGCCTGGTGCGCTGCGGCAGCTGCCAGACCGCTGCCGCCGACAGCACGCTGCCCTGTGAGTGGCCGGAGATGACGAGCCGTCCGCCGGTACGGTCGGTCCAGCTTGCCATCCGCCAGGTCAGATCGGGCACGGCCCGCTCGGCGTAACAGGGCGGCGCGAAGGGGTGGGAGGCCCGCGGCCAGAAGGTGCCGACGTCCCAGAGGATGCCGATGGTCCGCCGGGCCGCGGGGTCGCGGTAGGCCCGGCGGCCCCACGTGACGAACAGTATGAAGCCGAAGCCGATCAGCCAGGAGCCGAGCGCCTGTGCGGCCTGCGCCGCCGAGGCGACGAAGTCGGCAGTGCCCGACGCGGCCCTGCCCGGCACCTTCCCCGTCACCCAGGCACCGAGGAGCGCGGCGGCTCCGAGCAGAAAGGTGGCACCCGAGGTGACACCGAGGATCGCGGGCCCCCGGTCGGTGAGTGCGGCCATGGCGCGGATCCTCGCGATACGACGCGTGCGTACGATGTCGGGCTCCGCGTCCGGGTACTCCGCCTCGATGTCGTCGGCCATCGCCCGCCGGGAGCGCCAGGTGCGTACGGCGAAGAAGGCTCCCATCACCAGCAGGACGACGAGCAGGGGCGGGATGACGGAGGCCTGCCACGTGAGCAGCACCGGGGGCCCCGCGATGGTGCCGCCGGGCTCCCCAGGTGTGCCCGCTCCGTCGAGCCAGTCGGCGACGCGCTGGGCGACGCCGCCGGTCATGACGCCGCCGAGCGCGCAGGCGAGCATGGCGGTGGCGGGACCGCCGAGTCCGCGCATCGCCGTACGCGCGTCGGGAACCCTCCGGTACATGGCGAGCGCGACGGCGGCGAGCGCGACGACCAGGCCGCCCTGGGTGAGGGCGATGATGCCGAAGGTACGGTCGCCCGGGAGCCGGCCTTCGGAGACCCAGCCGGGGCGGGACCAGGCGGCGTACAGCAAGGTCAGGGCCAGCAGGGCGAACGCGGAGCCGGGCAGCAGGGTGGTGACGGCCCGGTCGAGCTTCACGTCGAGGCGGCTTTCGCAGCGGCCCCTGCGGCAGACCACCCACACCACCAGGGCGGCCCCGGCGAGCAGGGACAGTTCGAGCAGCCGGCCGATCGCTTCGGGGAGCGGTCCCGAGTCGCGCCGGTCGTAACGGGCGACCGCTACGGCGACGGCGGCGGCGACGGTGAGGAACCCGGCGGCGGTGTGGGCGGCGCGCAGCCGGGCGACGAGGCGGCGGCCGTACCAGAAGCCGGGCATGCCGAGGGCGGGGCGGGCCGTCGGCTCGTCGGGATCGGGCTCGGCGCCGGCGGGCAGGGGACGCTGGGACTCGTACGCGCTCCAGGTGCGGTTGGACAGGTACCAGAGCAGGCCGGTCAGCGCGGCGGGTACGACGGCGGCCAGGGCGAGGCGCCGGCCCGGCTGGGCCCACCAGCCGCCCTGTGCGGTGGAGAGGAAGCCGAGCCACGACCTGTCGCCGGAGCAGCCGGGGGAGCCCGCGCACTGCCACGCGGTGAGGTCGAGCGCGACCTCGCAGGCGGCGGCGATCAGCAGCACGGTGAGGCTGAGGGCGAGGAGCCGCACCAGCACTCCGTACAGGCGCACGGTCCTGGTGAGGCCGCGGGTGGTGGGCTGCATCCAGTGGGCGAGGTTGGCGACCATGAAGGGCAGCAGGAGCAGCCACAGGGCGCGGGCGCCGTTGCCGGAGGTGAGGTTGCACCAGACGTACGCCTCGGGGACGGGCCGGTCGCGGGGCTCGGCACCGCCCCCCTCGGCGTTTTCTTCCGCTTCGGCGTCATCGGCACGGCGGTACACGGCAGCGGTCTCGTCGCCGGTGACCCGGACCGTACGCGGATCGCCGAGCATGTCCTGGGGGGTGGTGCCGCCGACGCCGTGGACCAGAAGTTCGAGCGCGGCTCCTCCGTCGTCGTCGCGAGGCGGTGTGACAGGGGGCACTTCTGTGGCTCGCTCTCGTGGTGGGAGGATCGGGAGAATCGTCTTCCGCGCACGGCGCGGCCGCTCAAGGATCCCGGATCATGGGCGGCCGCGACACGGCACTCGCCGAATCTCACGGAATCTCCCCGAGGTCCGGCTTCCGCGCACCCGTGCGAGGATGAGCAATCCCCAGGCCCGTACCACGGAACGAAGGGACCGGACCGCCCGTGACCGACAGTCAGAACCTGCTCGCGGAGCAGCGTCGTGCCTTGATCCTCGACGAAGTCAGACGCCGCGGCGGTGTCAGGGTCCAAGAGCTCACCAGGCAGCTCAACGTCTCCGACATGACGGTCCGCCGGGACCTGGACGCGCTGGCGCGGCAGGGTGTCGTGGAGAAGGTGCACGGCGGCGCGGTGCCGGTGGTCGAGGCGAGTACGCACGAGCCCGGCTTCGAGGCGAAGTCGGCCCTGGAGCTGAGCGCCAAGGAGGACATCGCGCGGGCGGCCGCGGCGATGGCGGTGCCGGGCAGCGCGATCGCACTGTCCGGCGGTACGACGACGTACGCGCTCGCCCAGCACCTGCTGGAGGTGCCGGACCTGACGGTGGTGACCAACTCGGTGCGGGTCGCCGACGTGTTCCACACCGCGCAGCGGGCGGGCGGCGGGAAGGGGCCGCGTCCCGGGGCGGCCACGGTGGTGCTCACCGGCGGCGTACGGACACCGTCGGACTCGCTGGTGGGTCCGGTCGCCGACCAGGCGATCCGCACACTCCACTTCGATGTGCTGTTCCTGGGGGTGCACGGCATCTCGGTCGAGGCGGGGCTCTCGACCCCGAATCTGGCGGAGGCGGAGACGAACCGTCGTCTCGTGCGGTCCGCGCGGCGGGTGGTCGTGGTCGCGGATCACACCAAGTGGGGCACGGTGGGCCTGAGTTCGTTCGCGACGCTCGACGAGGTCGACACCCTGGTGACGGACGGCGGGCTGTCCGCCGAGGCCCGTGACGAGATGGCAGAACACCTGCCGGGCCTGGTGGTCGCGGGCGAGTCCCGGTCCGAGGACGCCGGCTCCGCAGACGTCTGACAGCAGACACCTGACAGCGCGTCAGTTACCGTGTACGACCCGGTCCATCACCGAACCGCTGGGGGTACACGTCCCATGGCACGCCGACTCCGCCCTGTGGAACTCGACTTCGTCGGGACCGCTCCGACGCGCCTCGTCTTCACGGCCGGCCTCTCCGCCCCACCGGAAGCCGTCTACCGGGCCCTCGCCGAGGACGTCACCGGCTGGCCCGGCTGGTTCGGCGCGGTGACGATGTGCCGGCCCACGGCGGGCGGCGCCGGGCGCGAAGTGCGCCTCAAGGGCGGCGTCCGCTTCCAGGAGACGATCCTGGCCTCGGAGCCCGGCGAGCGGTACGCCTACCGTGTCGACGTGACCAACGCTCCCGCGATACGGGCGCTGCTGGAGGAGTGGCGGCTCACTCCGGCCGGTCCTGCCGGTCCGGGCACACGGGTGCGGTGGACTTTCGCGGCGGCGGGACCGGCGCCGCTCAGGCTGGCGCTGCGCCTCGGCCGGCCGGGCCTGGGACGAGCCTTCCGCGACGCGGTGCGCGCCCTCGACCGGCGGCTCGCTTCCACGCCCGCGTAACAGTCAGCAGGGCCATTCTCCGGTCGTCAGGAACTGGTCGATCGCGGCGCTGTACGGCGCGATGTCCAGGCCCTGTTCGGCGAGCCAGGCGTCCGAGTAGTACTTGTCGAGGTAGCGGTCGCCCGGGTCGCAGATCAGCGTGACGACGCTGCCCTTGTGCCCCTCCGCGACCATGCCCGCGATGATCTTCAACGCGCTCCACAGCCCCGTCCCGGTGGAACCGCCCGCCTTGCGGCCGATGGCCCGGTCCAGCGCCCGTACGGCCGCCACGCTCGCCGCGTCCGGCACCTTCATCATCCGGTCGACCGCGCCGGGTACGAAGCTCGGCTCCATGCGCGGCCTGCCGATGCCCTCGATGCGCGAACCGCAATCGCTCGTGGCACCCGGGTCGCTCCGGGTCCAGCCGTCGAAGAAACACGAGTTCTCCGGGTCGGGTACGCAGATGCGCGTGTCGTACTGCATGTAATGGACGTAGCGCGCGATGGTCGCCGAGGTGCCTCCCGTCCCGGCGGTGGCGACGATCCAGGCCGGTTCCGGGTACCGCTCCAGCCTCAGCTGCTGGTAGACGGATTCGGCGATGTTGTTGTTGCCGCGCCAGTCGGTGGCACGTTCCGCATAGGTGAACTGGTCCATGTAGTGGCCGCCGGTCCTGGCGGCGAGGGCGGCCGACTCCTCGTACATCTTCCGGGAGTCGTCGACGAAGTGGCACTGCCCGCCGTGGAATTGGATCAGCCGGATCTTCTCGGGGCTGGTGGTGCGCGGCATCACCGCGATGAAGGGCACGCCGATCAGCATCGCGAAGTACGCCTCCGAGACGGCGGTCGAGCCGCTGGACGCCTCGATCACGGGCTTGCCGGGCCTGATCCAGCCGTTGCACAGGCCGTAGAGGAAGAGCGAGCGGGCGAGCCGGTGCTTGAGGCTACCGGTGGGGTGGGTGGACTCGTCCTTGAGGTACAGGTCGATCCCCCACGCCTCGGGCAGCGGGAAGCGCAGCAGGTGCGTGTCGGCGGAGCGGTTGGCGTCCGCCTGGACCTTGCGGACGGCTTCCTTCAGCCAGGCCCGGTATTCCGGATCGCTGCGGTCCACGTCGATCGTCGCCATGGCGTTGCTGCCGGTCCGTGCCTGGTCAGTGGTGCTCATGCGGGCCACTCCTCGTCGTAGCGCCTCCGGGCAGCCGTCTGGTTCTGCCCCGGAGACTCCGGTCCCCCAGCTGCCACCTTAAGCCTCTCACCTGCACAAACGTTGACTTTGGGCAGCCATAGGGATCGCTTGTGGGACGGGGCGGTACGGGGTGGTACCCGAGGGCGGTGCGGCCCGCCGCCTCGTCAGCCGATCATCGAGGGCCTCTGGTGCGCGGGCCCGGCCTTGTGCAGACTGCCCACCAGGACACCTGCGCGAAGAGGACACCTGCGCGAAGGGGGCGAAGTGGAATGGCGGAGCCCGAGTTCAGCGCTACGGGCGTACGGATAGGGCGCTGGCCCCGCTCACTGACCAAGGCCGGCCAGGTGCTGGTCAAGGACGGCAGGCTGGTCCTGCTGACGAGCACCGGGCGGGAGATCGACAGTGCGCCCCTGGGCTCCGTGACCGCGGGGAGGCCGTGGTTCGCCGGGGACGACAGCACGGTGGCCACGGTCAATGGCACCCGGTACCGGCTGACCATGGGTCAGCGCGGGCCCGGCAAGGACGGCGAGGAACTGGCCGGGCGGTTCCTGGAAGCGGTTCGCAGCGCACAGGATGTACGCCACGTGCACGGCGTACAGGATTCGCTGGACTGATGGAATGCGAGTTGCGGAGCCGTACTCGCCGGGTGACCCTGGTCTCACATCACTCAGGGTGCACCGGCGGTAACGCTGAGAACCAGTCCCGCCGGACCAAACAGCAGACAGCCACTGCTGGATCCGTTCTTCGTCTTCTTCCGGACCTATTCGGGGAGTCGCAGCCGTGATCAGCGAGCCAAGCAGGCACTGCACGGTGGAGCTCCAGGCCCTGCCGTCGCGGATCGGTCAGGTCCGCAGAATCATCTCGGCGCAATTGCGCTACTGGCATTTGGATCCCTTGATAGACCCGGCGGCGCTCGGCGTCACCGAATTGCTGACCAACGTCCACCGGCACGCAGAGCCGGACAAGATGTGCACCGTGGAGATCGAGCTGCTGCTCGACCGCCTGACGGTGTCCGTCCACGACCACGATCCGCGTCTGCCCACAGTCCGTGCGGCCGGCGCGTCCGAGACGAGCGGGCGCGGTCTCGCTCTGATCGAGGCGGTCAGCGAGAGCTGGGGTGTACGCCCGCAGGGCGACGCCGGGAAGGTCGTGTGGTTCACGCTGCCCACGCCGGCTCCCGCCGCGGATCTGCCGCCGTACCCCGTGTACGGAGCGACGACCGACGGACCGTTCTCGCACGCCGGGACGGATCACGAGGTCATCCCGGAGACGCACGCGCCCACCGCCGCCCGGTCCGCCGTAGTGGGCTGACGGGAAGGCGGGGGCCTCGCCACCAGGGGCCGTTGCCCGCGGCGCAAGCCGCAGGCAACGGCGGACCTGTTCCCACCCGTACGGCGCAAGAGCACGCGACGGGATGCGCGGTATGGCATTGCCGTGGGCTACGCGGAGCGCGCGTTCGGCGTGCAGTGGCTCAGCGGCTGACCGGCGGCCGGGTGAACCGGGCGAGAGCGCCGTCGCGGGGCTCGATGGGCGGGTACGTCGCGGTCATGCGGGCTCCTGCGAGAGCGCGAGCGCGCCGAGCGGGTCGTCGAGTACCGGCTGCCAGGCCAACTCGGCTGCTCCCACGAGGCTGTTGTGGTCCAGCGTGCACGGCAGGATGGGTACGCCGCCACTTCGTCCCCACAGGCTGCGGTCGGCGACGACGGCGCGCAGCCGTTCGGGGTCGGCGTCGAGCAGCTCGCGGTGGAGGCCGCCGAGGATGATGCGGTCGGGGTTGAGGATGTTCACAAGTCCGGCGAGGCCTAGGCCCAGGCGGTCGATCAGCTCCTCGCCCGCGGTCCGGATCGCAGGGTCGTCGTACTGTCCGCGCAGCAGCTCGCGGGACTGCTGGAGCAGCGAGACCTCGGGGCCGGGGTCGCGGCCGGCCGCGGTGAGGAAGGCCAGCGGGTCGGTTTCGACGTCGAGGCAGCCGCGGCCGCCGCAGTAGCAGGGGCGGCCGTCGGGGTTGACCGTGAGGTGGCCGACTTCGAGCGCGAGGCCCGAACTGCCCGTGTGCAGGCGGCCGTCGACCACCAGTGCACCGCCGACGCCGCGGTGGCCCGTGGCGACGCAGAGGAGGTGCTGGGCGCCGCGGCCGGCGCCGTGGCGGTGCTCGGCGAGTGCGGCGAGGTTGACATCGTTGCCCGCGAAGGCGGGGCCCGCGATGCCGGCGGCGCGTACCTGCTCGGCGAAGATGTCGCGGACCGGGGAGCCGGCGGGCCAGGCGACGTGTAGCGGGTTGAGGGCCGTGCCCTCCGGCTCTGCCACGGCGGACGGCACGGCGAGACCCGCGCCCACGCAACGGCGGCCGCTCTCGCGCAGCAGTACGGCGCCGGCCTCCACCACCGCTCCGAGGACCTGCGCCGGGTCGGCGGAGACCGTCTCACAGCCGGGCGCGGTCGCGACGGTACGGCCGCCGAGGCCCACCAGCGCCGCTCGGTAACCGTCGGCGTGGATCTGCGCGGCCAGGACGACGGGGCCCGAGTCGTTGACGGCCAGCCGGTGCGAGGGGCGGCCCTGCGAACCGGCCGCCGCTCCCGGCCGGGAGTCGACCTGGATCAGCCCGAGGGCTTCCAGTTCGGCGGCGACCGCGCCGGCGGTGGCCCTGGTGACGCCGAGCTCGGCGGTGAGGACGGCGCGGGTGGGCGCCCGTCCCGTGTGCACCAGTTCCAGGGCGGGCCCGAGCGCGCCCCGGCCCCTCTCCAGCCTCGTTTTGATGGTGGTCGCCTTCCCGTTCATGGGGCCGAGTCTCCCACGCCGGGGAAGATCGTCCGGGTCCGGCTCCGGTCGCCCGTGGCGCTGACCACCTGCCTTGTACGGATCCCGGGTGGCCTCTATGCTGACTTTGCGCCGCAACTAAACAAACTAGGGACGGCCGTTCCGGGGGGTCAGGGCGCAGACACCGCCGCAGCCTCCCTGTCCCGCCTCCGCACCGCGCTGACCGTGTTCTTCGCCCTCGACGGCTTCCTCTTCGCCGGCTGGGTGGTCCGTATCCCCGCCATCAAGGAACAGACCGGGGCCTCCGCGAGCGACCTCGGCCTCGCCCTGCTCGGGGTGTCCGGAGGCGCGGTGATCACGATGATGCTGACCGGGCGGTTGTGCCGGCGCTTCGGCAGCCACCCGGTGACCGTGGCCTGCGGCGTGCTGCTGTCGTTGAGCATCGCGCTGCCCGCACAGACACACTCGACGCTCGCGCTCGGCCTCGTGCTGCTGTTGTTCGGCGTCGCGTACGGCGGCATCAACGTCGCGATGAACAGCGCCGCCGTGGACCTGGTCGGGGCCATGCGGCGCCCGGTGATGCCGAGTTTCCACGCCGCCTTCAGCCTCGGCGGCATGACGGGGGCCGGCCTCGGGGGCCTGGTCGCGGCGCACCTTCCCGCCCCCGCCCATCTGATGGCTCTGACGGGCATCGGGCTCGTCGTCACCGCCGCGGCGGGTCCCACGCTGCTCCGCCACCCGGCGCCCACCCCGGAACGTTCGCGGGACCGTTCCCCAGAGGCACCGGGGAACGGTCCGCGACCGCTCCCCGGAACGGCACGTAAAGCCGTCGCACTCTTCGGCGCGATCGCGCTGTGCACGGCGTACGGCGAAGGGGCACTCGCCGAGTGGGGCACCCTGCACCTCCAGGAGGACCTCCACGCCCATCCGGGCGTCGCCGCGACCGGATACTCCCTCTTCGCACTGGCCATGGCGGTGGGCCGGCTGAGCGGGACCACACTGCTTGAACGGCTCGGCCAGACCCGCACCCTCGTCACGGGCGGCTCGCTCGCGGCCGCGGGCATGCTGCTCGGGGCACTCGCGCCCGCCACCTGGGCCGCACTCCTCGGCTTCGCCGTGACCGGGCTCGGCCTCGCGAACATCTTCCCCGTCGCGGTCGCCAGGGCGGGCGCGCTGGCCGGCCCGAGCGGTGTCGCGGCGGCGTCCACGCTCGGTTACGGCGGCATGCTGATCGGGCCGCCCGCCATCGGCTTCCTCGCCGACTGGCTCTCGCTGCCCGTCGCGCTGACGACGGTGGCGATGCTGGCCGCGGCCGCCGCGCTGCTGGGGTACTCGGCCCGCAACGCGTCGTCCCACGGACGCACCTGAGTAGGCGTACTCAGGCGGCGCCCGGCTCCCCGGGCGCACTCTGGAGGCACCACACAGGACGGGAGTTCACGATGACCGCTCGACGACTGCGCGACATCGCGCACCTGACGTTCCGCAATCCCGCCTCACTGGTCTACCTCGCACTGGTCGCGGCGGCCGCGGTGTTCGTCACGGTCGACACCCTCTTCGTGGCCCACGAGGACGCCTCGTTCGCCGGGCTGTGGCTGATCCTCCTCAGCGCGCCGACGATCTTCGCCTTCTTCATCGGCGGCGACCTGTTCGGGGAGGGCGTAACCGAGTCCGCCTGGTTCCTGTACGCCGCCCTGCCGCTCTCCGTGCTCATCCAGGCCTTCGCGCTCGGCTGGTTCGTCCGGCTGCTCCGCGGCGCGTCGCCCGGTCCCGCCCACCCGAAGGGCGCCTGACCGCCGCCGTAACGCCTGACTCGTCGCCGTACAGGCCTGATACGTCGCCGCACGCGCCCGGCCGTTGCCGTACGCGGCTGGCACAATCTCCCGCATGGAGATAGCCGGATTCATTGAATCGCTCGACGAACAGGGCCAGTTGATGGCCGCCGCCGCCGAAAAGGCGGGCACCGGCGCCGAAGTACCGACCTGCCCCGGCTGGCACGTGCGCGACCTGCTGCGGCACACGGGCGTGGTCCACCGGTGGGCGACGACGTACATCGCGGGCGGGCTTGTGGAGCCCCATGCCCTCGGCAGCGAGCCGGACCTGGACACGGACGCGCTGCTCCACTGGTTCCGGGAGGGGCACGCCCTGCTGGTGGCCGCGCTGAAGGCCGCACCCGGGGATCTGGAGTGCTGGACCTTCATGCCCGCGCCCTCGCCGCTCGCCTTCTGGGCGCGGCGGCAGGCGCACGAGACGGCGATCCACCGCGTGGACGCCGAGTCGGCGCTCGGCACCGGATTCTCGGCGCTGCCTCAGGAGTTCGCGGCGGACGGCATCGACGAGCTGCTGCGCGGGTTCCATGCCCGCGACCGCAGCCGGGTGCGCACCGAGGTGCCGCGCGTCCTGCGCGTACGGGCGACAGGCGCGGACGACGTGTGGACGGTGCGGCTCTCGGACGGGCCGCCGCGCACGGACCGCACCTCGCACGACACCGCGGACTGCGAGATGAGCGGCACCGCCGAGCAGCTGTATCTGGCGCTGTGGAACCGGCTCCCGCTCTCCGAGGTCACGGTGTCCGGTGACGAGGCGCTCGCCCGCCTGTGGCGGGAGGAGTCAGCCGTCTGACCGTCGTCTCTTGCCCGTCGGCCGCACACGCTGTGACACTTCGTGGCATGGCGACAAGGACGCAGGCCCAGCGCGACGCGATGACGATCGAGATCGGTTACGCCGTGCTGAGCGCGGCGGTTCTCGCGGGTGTCACCTTCGCCGCCGTCGCCGCCCCCTGGTACCTCCTCGGCGCGCCGCCCGGCCTCAACAAGGTCATGCTGGTGGCCGGTTGCGTACTGGCGGCGGTCGTGTTCGTGCTGCGGGTCGCGCACGTGCTGTGGGGTTACCGCGGCGCGCCCGGTACTCGGCCCAGCCAGCCGGGACGCACCAGCTCCGACGCGTAGGCCGGTACGACCAGCTCCGGGACCGGCGCCGCGCTCACCGCACCAGCGGGTGCTGCGTCAGGATCCGTCGTTGCTGTCGGGGGCGGCGAAGGGGACGGCGCCCGTGGTCTGACCGCCCATCAGGCCCACGGCGTGGGCGAGGGTCAGGGCGGAGTGGTCGAAGAACCTGTCGCGGTCCTCGACGATCCGGTTGAACTGGCCGAAGACCTCGAAGGAGATCAGCCCGAAGAGCTGCGACCAGGCGGCGACCAGGGCGGCGGCAACGGGTGGGGGCAGGTCGGGGGCGACATCGGCCGCGAGCCGCTCGGCCTCGGGGCGCAGGGCGGCGGCGAGGGGCGGGACGGCGAGGCCGTTGTCCCGGTGGGCGTCGCGTGCAACGGAGATGAGGGTCCGGCCGACGCGGGAGGCGGGGCCGACGGTTGTCGTGGGGGCGGTGTAGCCGGGGACGGGCGAGCCGTAGATCAGGGCGTACTCGTGGGGGTGCGCCAGCGCCCAGGCCCGTACGGCCCGGCAGACGGCAGTCCAGCGGGCGGGGTGGGCGACGGTTCGGGCGGGCCGGCGGGCGAGGGCGGTCTCGGCGGCGGCGCCCACGGCGTCGTACGCGTCGACGATCAGGGCGGTCAGGAGATCGTCGCGGCTGGGGAAGTAGCGGTAGAGCGCGGAGGAGACCATGCCGAGCTCGCGGGCGACGGCGCGCAGCGAGAGCTTCGCGGCGCCTTCGGCGGCGAGTTGCCGACGGGCCTCTTCCTTGATGGCCGCCGTCACTTCGGTCCGGGCTCGTTCTCTGGCTCCGCGCGTGGTGCTCATGGAAGAGCATTTTGCCATGTCGGAGAGCACTGACCAACAACGAGAGCACTGCTCTTGCTTTGGAGCACCGATTCCGTGCACACTGCTCTCGAGCGAGAGCACTGCTCTCGCAATCGCAATCTCAGTCTCAGTCCCAGTCCCAGACCGGTGGAGGCCGTAACGCCGTGGGCTGGCTCGCCCGCCACGGCGTCAGCCTGCTCGGCTCCGCCGAACTGTCCGTCCGCGGCCGCAAGAGCGGCCGGACGCAGCGCATCCCTGTGAACCCGCACACCCACGACGGCGCCCAGTACCTGGTCTCCGCCCGCGGCCACTCCCAGTGGGTCCGCAACATGCGGGCCGCCGGCCGGGGCGAACTCAAGGTGGGCCGCCAGGTCCGCAGCTTCACCGCCACGGAGATCCCCGACACCGAGAAGCTGCCGGTGCTCCGCACCTACCTGGAGCGCTGGGGCTGGGAGGTCAACCAGTACTTCAAGGGTGTGACCGCCAAATCCTCCGACGAGGAACTCCTGGCGGCCGCCCCCGACCACCCCGTCTTCCGCATCAGCGTCGCCGCCAAGGGCTGAGCGCGAAGTGGCCGGCTACGGCCTGTCCAGCGCACTGAGCGCGCGCTGGACAACAGGGCGCGTACGTACGATCTCGCCCAGCGTCGTCGAGCCGCGCGTGATCCCGGCGAACATCTTCCAGGCCGGCCGGAATCCGGTTATGGCCGCATGCAACAGTCCCGGCCGCCGCTCGAACAGCGCGAGCATCCGCCGCCCGACACCCATCTCCACGCCCAGTCCGGCCTTGATGGCGAAGGCGTAGTTCAGCGCCTGCCGACGCGCGTCCACGGCGTCCTGCGCCTCCGCGATCCGCACCGCCCACTCCCCCGCGAGCCGCCCGGACCGCAGCGCGAAGGAAATCCCTTCGCGGGTCCACGGCTCCAGCAGACCCGCCGCGTCCCCGCACACCAGCACCCGGCCGCGCGACAGCGGCGAGTCGTCGCTGCGGCAGCGCGTCAGATGCCCCGAGGAGACCGCCGGTTCGAAGCCGGCCAGCCCCAGCCGGGCGATGAAGTCCTCCAGGTACCGCTTGGTGGCCGCGCCGTCGCCGCGCGCCGAGATCACCCCGACCGTCAGCGTCTCGCCCTTGGGGAACACCCAGCCGTAACTGCCCGGAATCGGCCCCCAGTCGATGAGCACCCGCCCCGCCCAGTCCTCGGCGACCGTCTCCGGCACCGGGATCTCGGCCTCCAGGCCGAGATCCACCTGGTCGAGCTTCACGCCGACATGTGCCCCTATCCGGCTCGCGCTGCCGTCCGCGCCGACCACCGCCCGCGCCAGCACCGTCTCGCCGCCCGCCAGGACAACGGCCACCGTGCGCCGGTCCGGCACGGCCGCGCCGTGCTGCTCGACGCGCGCCACGGTCACTCCGGTACGGACCACGGCGCCCGCCTTCTGAGCCTCCTCGACCAGCGCGGCGTCGAACTCCGGCCGGTTGATGAGCCCGAAGAGCATCTGCTTCGAACGGCGCGTCCGCGTCAGCTTCCCGCCCAGCGAGAACGTCACGGCGTGCACCCGGTCCCTGAACGGCAGTTCGAAACCGGGCGGCAGCGCGTCGCGCGAAGGCCCGATGATGCCGCCGCCACAGGTCTTGTAGCGGGGCAGCTCCGCCTTCTCCAGGAGGAGTACACGCCGTCCCGCGACCGCGGCCGCATATGCCGCCGACGACCCGGCGGGCCCGGCACCGACCACGACCACGTCCCACACCGGCTCTTCACGCTCACGTCCGGCGTCTGCGTTCTCGCTGCTCACGATGTGCTTCTGCTCCTGATCCGCCCGGTGGTCCGTACTGCTGACGCATCCTACGGCGCAGGAGCCGCCGATCTCGCTGTGGGAGGATCGGGCGGTGCTTGTCGGCCACCCCGTACGAACACATGCACGTACACGTACAACCCAACGTCGCACTCACGAGGAGCGTGCCCATGACCGCCCATCCGATCGCCGAGACCATCGCCTCGCTGATGCCCCGCGCGAAGACGGAGCTGGCCGAGCTGGTGGCCTTCCAGTCGGTGGCGGACCCCGCCCAGTTCCCCAGGAGCGAGTGCGAGGCGGCCGCGCTCTGGTGCGCCGACACGCTGCGCGCGGAGGGGTTCGAGGATGTCGCGCTGCTCGACACTCCTGACGGCACCCAGTCAGTGTACGGCTTCCTGCCGGGACCGGTGGGCGCGCCGACCGTTCTGCTGTACGCGCACTACGACGTGCAGCCGCCGCTGGACGAGTCCGCGTGGCTCTCGCCGCCCTTCGAGCTGACCGAGCGCGACGGCCGCTGGTACGGGCGCGGCGCCGCCGACTGCAAGGGCGGCTTCATCATGCACCTGCTCGCGCTGCGCGCCCTCAGGGCGAACGGCGGCGTCCCGGTCTCGGTGAAGGTCATCGCCGAGGGCTCGGAGGAGCAGGGCACGGGTGGCCTGGAGCAGTACGCCGAGGCGCACCCCGAGCTGCTCGCCGCCGACACGGTCGTCATCGGCGACACCGGAAACTTCCGCGTCGGCCTGCCGACCGTCACCGCGACGCTGCGCGGCATGACCATGCTGCGCGTGCGCGTCGACACCCTGGAAGGCAACCTGCACTCCGGCCAGTTCGGCGGCGCCGCCCCGGACGCGCTGGCGGCGCTCATCCAGCTGCTGGCCTCGCTGCGCGCCGAAGACGGTTCGACGACCGTGGACGGGCTTACGGCGGACTCCTCGTGGGACGGCCTCCAGTACCCCGAGGAGGAGTTCCGCAAGGACGCGCGGGTCCTCGACGGTGTCGGCCTGATCGGCCGGGGCACGGTCGCCGACCGCATCTGGGCCCGCCCCGCCGTCACCGTCATCGGCATCGACTGCCCGCCGGTGGTCGGCGCGACGCCGTCGCTCCAGGCGAGCGCGCGGGCGCAGATCAGCCTGCGGGTGCCGCCGGGCCAGGACGCCGCCGAGGCGACGAAGCTGCTCACCGCGCACCTGCTGGCGCACACCCCCTGGGGGGCGCGGGTTTCGGTGGAGCAGGTGGGCCAGGGCCAGCCGTTCAAGGCGGACGTCAGCAGCCCGGCGTACACCTCGATGGCCGAGGCGATGCGCGTGGCGTACCCGGGCCAGGAGATGCAGACGTCCGGCATGGGCGGCTCGATCCCGCTGTGCAACACGCTCGCCACGCTCTACCCGAAGGCCGAGATACTTCTCATCGGGCTGAGCGAGCCCGAGGCGCAGATCCACGCGGTGAACGAGAGCGTCTCGCCCGAGGAGCTGGAGCGGCTGTCCGTCGCCGAGGCGCTGTTCCTCGCCAACTACGCGCGCTCCAAGCAGGAGTAGTACGACGGAAGTTAAGCGCTGAGCGGAGATCGCCGACAGCGTAGATGTTGGCGGCGAGCGGCCGGCCCGTCGTACGTTCGCCGCATGGATCTCGTGGAAGTACTTCCCGGACGACTGCACATGTTCCGCTTCCCCATCGGCCAGGCGTATCTCTGGCGCGACGGTGAGGAGCTGACCCTGATCGACGCGGGCGACAAGGATGCGGCCGCTGACATCGAAGAGGCGATACGGAGCCTGGGCCTGCGCCCGGAGAACATCCGCCGGATCGTTCTCACCCACTGCCACCGCGACCACGTCGGCGCCGCCGGGGAACTGGCCGGGCGGTACGGCGCCGAAGTGGTCGCGCACCGGCTCGACGCGCCCGTGATCCGCGGCGATCAGCCGGTGCCCGAGCCCGTGCTGCTGGACTGGGAGCGTCCGCTGTACGCCCACGGGCTGACCGTGCCGCCGGCCCCGCCCACCCGGGTGGACCGGGAGGCCGAGGACGGCGACCTGCTGGGCTTCGGTGACGGCGCGCGGGTGGTTCACGCCCCCGGCCACACGGACGGCAGTATCGCCGTCCATCTCCCGCGCCACGGTGTGCTGTTCACGGGCGACTGCGTGGCGGGCGTCGGCCAGGTCATGCTGGGCGTGTTCAACACCGACCGTGAGCGCGCCCTGGAAACGTTCCGCCGGCTGGCGGCGCTCGCTCCCGCCATCGCCTGCTTCGGCCACGGTGATCCCCTGACGGACGGCACGGCCGCCGTTCTGCGGGCATCAGCCGACCGGGACTCCGGCCTCCAGGTTGAGCACGGCTGACCGCTCGCGGGCCCGCAGCGCCCAGCGCAGCCGTTCGTACCGGTTCGGCGGCAGCAGCCCGGCGGCCTCCTCTTCGGTGACGAACCGCCAGCCCCGCAGTTCGGAGCCGGGCAGCACCAGCCGGCCGGCCGTCGTGCTGTCGAGCCTGCCGCCGTCGAAGATCAGGCGCAGACCGCCGTACGCGGGCGGCCGCGGCGGCTCCCAGTCGACGACCAGCAGCCTCGGCACATCGACGAGTTCTATCCCTGTCTCCTCCTCCACCTCACGCATCCCCGCCCGCGCGGGCGCCTCCCCCTGCTCCACGACCCCGCCGGGGAACTCCCAGCCCGGCTTGTAGGTGGGGTCGACGAGCAGCACCCTGTCGGCCTCGTCGAAGAGCAGGACACCCGCCGCGACGGTCTCGGCGGTCGGCTCGGGCGTCTGCACGATCTCGCAGCTGCCGGCGGCCCCCGCCCGTGCGGCGTCGGCGATCCGCAGGGCCGTCTCGGCGGGTGTCAGCGCGCTGGTGTCGATGACGTGCGCGTCGGCCGCGAGCCAGGAGAGCGCGGCGCGATACGGCTCGATGTGCTCGTACGCCCATTGCCGTACCCGCTCGTTGCCTTCGGGGTCGTCAGGCAGCTCCTCGCGGGCGTCGATCCGCCCGCGAAGGATCGTTTCGTCCGCCGACAGCAGGACATGGCACACCGGGATACGTCGCGCGGCGAGCCCGCCGAATATCTCGTCCCGGTACTCCTGGCGCAGAAGCGTCATGGGCACCACCAGTACGCCGCCCACTTCCGCGAGCAGCGCGGCCGCGGTGTCCACGACCAGACGGCGCCAGATGGGCAGGTCCTGGTAGTCGGTGACCTCCGCGAGCCGCTTCTGCGGCAGCAGATTGCGCAGTTCCCCGCCGATCAGTTCGGGGTCGTAGAAGGTGCTGTTCGGGATCAGATCGATCAGTTCGCGCGCGGCGCTGGTCTTGCCCGCACTGAACGCACCGTTGATCCAGACGATCACGGTTCCCCCTCTTCCGTCGCCCCCTGTGGCCTGCCCGCGACACCCTGCCGCGGAAACCCGGGGTCACCGCATCGTGCCCGCGACCGTTTGGGCACACAACCGTGCCGATGCTGTTGCATGCCAGGGGCAACGGTGCGGGGCACAGGTGGCGTCGAACCACAGGAGAGGGTGCCCCGACGGGATCCGGGAACCGTGACGCCCGTGCGCGGAGTCTCGTTGGGGCAACGGGAGCAAGAGTTCGACAGGCATGGGAGCGGGGTGCGGCATGAGTCGCATGGTGTTGGAACAGTTCCCGGCCGGCGGCCCGAGGGGCAGCTGGCCGGCCGAGGAATTCGCCATGGCACGGCGCGCGGAGGGGTGCCCGGCGGAGGTAGTGATGGACCTGGAGGCGGACGCCTTCCTGGTGGTCGTGGTGCAGCGCGCGACGGAAGCGGGCTCGCAGGGGCGGGGCTAGCTTTGGCTAGGGCTGCTCGATGGCGTCGAGGTCGTCCGCGTACTGCTCGATCGCGCGGCGGTATTCCCGCACCCGTGGGTCGCCGCTGGTGGCCGCGAGTGCCCTGAGCAGCGTCCGTACGGCTTCGCGGCCTTCGCCGGTGTTGTACAGGGCCATGGCCAGGAAGGCCTCCAGGGCCGGGTCGTGCGGGAACTCCTCCAGGCCGCGGCGCAGGGTCCGCAGAGCGGGTTCGTAGCGGCCCAGCACGCGGTAGGTGCTGCCCAGGCCGAGGAAGACGCCGTGACGGTCCTCGGCGGGCAGGCCGGGGACGCTCAGGGCGCGTTCGTAGAAGGGGACGGCCTCACTCTCCAGGCCGAGCACGTCGTGCGCCCACGCGGTCTGGTAGGCGATCTCGGCGTCCTGCGGATACCGCTCGGCCAGCGCCACCAGGCGTCCGCGGGCCTCGGCGGCCCGGCCGTCCTCGCGCAGCCGTACGGCCTGTGACAGGGCCGCGTCCCGCTCATGATCACCGTTCATGCGCACACGCTCGCACGGCGTGGACGACCCGGGCAAGGTCCTGTGTCTCCGTACGCAAGTCCCCTGACGCGAGGTCAGCCGTGACGTCAGCCGTGAGGCCGGCCGACGTACGTCGCCGCCTCGTCCGGCTTCCCGCCGAGGGAGGCGGCGGCTGCCGCGCCGACCAGGCCCGCGTCGGTTCCTGTCAGGGCCGGGGCCACCTTGACGCGCTGCGCGAAGGAGAGCGTGGCGTAGTCGCGCAGCGCGCGGCGCAGTGGCGTGAAAAGTACGTCGCCCGCGCCCGCCACTCCCCCGCCGATGACGGCGATCTCGATCTCGACGAGCGTAGCGGTGGCGGCGATGCCGGCGGCCAGGGCCTGGGCGGCCCGCCGGTACGACGCGACGGCGACGGGGTCCCCGGCGCGGGCGGCCGCCGCCACCGCGGCGGCGGAGGCGTCCCCGTCCGGTCCCGGGCGCCAGCCCTGGTCGAGCGCCCGGCGCGCGATGTTGGGTCCGCTGGCGATCCGTTCGACGCAGCCCCGCGATCCGCACGGGCACGGGTCGCCGTCCAGGTCGACACTGATGTGACCGATGTGGCCCGCGTTGCCCGTCGGCCCCGGATGGAGCCGGCCGTCCAGGACCAGGCCGCCGCCGACACCCGTGGAGACGACCAGGCACAGCGCGTTGTCGTAACCGCGGGCCGCGCCCTGCCAGTGCTCGGCGGCCGTCATCGCCACACCGTCTCCGACGAGGGTGACCGGTCGGCCGCCCGCTGCCCGGTGCACCCGCTCGACGAGCGGAAAGTCGCGCCAGCCGGGGACGTTGACGGGGCTGACCGTGCCGGCGGAAGCGTCCACGGGGCCCGCGCTGCCGATGCCGACGGCCGTGGCGCGCTCCCACAGAGGGGAGGCGGTCAGTTGCGCGAAGACCGCGCCGACGGCGCGCATCACGCTCTCGCCGTCCTCCCGGGCGGGCGTCGGCCGCTGCGCGCGCAGGAGAATCCGGCCGTCACCGTCCACCAGCGCGCCGGCGATCTTGGTGCCGCCGATGTCGAGAGCGGCGACGAGGTCGGTGTGCATCGGTGTCGGATCTCCAGGCGGGGCAGGGGGGCAGCAGGTCAGAGCCAGTCTCTATTCAGTTGACAACGTTGTCCAGGCCCTATGCTCGACGCCACACCGTTCGAACACCGACCGCACCCGACTACGACAGGACATCGCAACTGTGGCCGAGACCGAAAGCCGCCCCGAGCTCCGTTACGGCAACCGGCCGACCATGAAGGACGTCGCCGCCCGCGCCGGGGTCGGCCTCAAGACGGTCTCACGCGTCGTGAACGGCGAACCGGGCGTCACTCCCGATACCGAACAGCGTGTCCAGGAGGCGATCGAGGCGCTGGGCTTCCGCCGCAACGACAGCGCGCGCGTACTGCGCAAGGGCCGCACCGCCAGCATCGGCCTGGTACTGGAAGACCTCGCGGACCCGTTCTACGGGCCGCTGAACCGCGCCGTCGAGGAAGTGGCCCGCGCCCACGGCGCCCTCCTCATCAACGGGTCGAGTGCCGAAGACCCGGCCCGTGAGCAGGAGTTGGTGCTCGCGCTCTGCGCCCGGCGCGTCGACGGGCTGATCGTGATCCCGGCCGGGGACGACCACCGCTATCTGGAGCCGGAGATCGCGGCGGGCGTCGCCACCGTCTTCGTGGACCGCCCCGCCGGGAAGATCGACGCCGACGTGGTGCTCTCCGACAGCTTCGGCGGCGCGCGTGAGGGCGTGGCGCATCTGATCGGGCACGGCCACCGGCGTATCGGCTTCATCGGTGACCAGCCGAGCATCCACACGGCGGGCGAGCGCCTCCGCGGCTACTACGCCGCGATGGAGGCGGCCGGGCTGCCTGCCGACGACGCCTGGGTGTCGCTCGGCAGCACGGCTCCCGAGCGGGTGCGGGAGGCGGTCACCGCGATGCTGGACGCTCCCGAGCCCGTCACCGCGATCTTCGCGGGCAACAACCGGGTGACGGTGACGGTGGTACGGGTCCTCGCGGGCCGGGAACACCCCGTCGCGCTCGTCGGGTTCGACGACATCGAACTCGCCGACCTGCTCCAGCCCGGTCTCACCGTCGTCGCGCAGGACGCCGCCCTGCTGGGCCGCGCCGCGGCCGACCGTCTCTTCCGCCGCCTCGACGGCGTGAACGACGCTCCCGCGCGCGTGGAACTGCCGACCCGTCTCATCGCGCGCGGCTCGGGCGAGATCCCGCCGTACACGCGCTGAGGGCCGGCGCACCGCCTCAGCAGACGGGCAGGCCGGGCACCGGCTGGTCGTTGTCGCCGCCCTTGATGTAGACGTCGCTGACGAAGACGTCGGTGTTGCCGCTGTCGTCGTCGGTTTTGGCCCACCAGACGTTCGTCCACTCGCCGGACGTCTCCCTGCGGCCCAGGTTCTGCTGGCAGTAGAAGTAGTTGGTGCCCGCGTTCAGCACACCGGCCTCGGCGCCGGACGCCGTGTACGACTTCGCGGTCTTCCAGACCGTGCAGTTGTACTTGCCGCCGCCGATGCTGTGGCAGGCGGGCTCGGGAGCCGGGTCGCCGGGGCCGCTCCCGCCGCCGGCCGTGGTCGTCGAGCCGCCGCTCCCTGACCCGCCGGCTGCCGAACCGCCCGGAACACCCGACGCGTCCGAACCGCCGGACGAGCCCGACGTACCGGAAGCGCCGCCGTCCGAGCCGCTGGAGTCCTCGCCGCCGGTCCCCTTGCCGCCCGCGTCCTTGCCGCCGTCGCTGCCGCCCGCCGCGGGCTTCGCGTCCGGTCGCGAGGTCTTCTCTGGGCCCTGCCCGGAGGGCTTGGTTCCGTCAGGCTGCTTCGTGGTGGACGGCTCGCCCGCCGCCGGTGTGCGGTCGAGGCCACGGGGCGACGCGCTCTCCCCCGGCCCCTTCGCCAGCTCGCCGGACGTCTTTTCCGTACGGTCGGTGAGGACGTACGTCACGCCGCCACCGGCCAGCAGGACCGCCGCGACGCCGGCCGCCACCAGGGCCGCCCTGCCCCGGTCCGGCCTGCGCTCCGGCGCGGACCCGTGCGGGGCCGCCTGCACCGCGGCCGTGGCGGGCTGCTGTGGCGGGTGTGTGGACTGTGCGGGCGGCGCGAACTGTGCGGGCGGCGGGCTCACCACGGGGCCGAACCCCTGCGGCCGGTGCGGCAGCACGTCGCGCACGGTCGCCTCCCGGGGCGCACCGCCGCCCCCGACACCGCCACCCGCCGCCGTGTCCTCGCCGGCGGCGACCGCCGCGAGCAGCCGTGCCGCTTCCTGGGCGCCGGGCCGCCGCGCCGGGTCCTTGTCCATCAGCTGCTGGAGTACGGGTCCCAGCGCCCCCGACCGGCGCGGCTCCGGCAGCGGGTCCACGACGATCGCGGTAAGCGTCGACCAGGCCGACGTACGGCGGAACGGAGAGCCGCCCTCCACCGCTGCGTACAGCGTCGCGCCGAGCGCCCATACGTCCGACGCCGGGCCCGGTTCGTGCCCCTGGGCGCGCTCGGGCGCCAAGTAGTCGAGGGAGCCGACCAGTTCGCCACTGCGTGTGAGGTGCGTCGTGGAGCCGTCGCCCGGGTCGTCCATCGCGGCGATCCCGAAGTCGGTGAGAACCACCCGCCCGTTGCGGTCGAGCAGCACATTGCCCGGCTTGACGTCGCGGTGCAGCACCCCGACGGCGTGCGCAGCGCCGAGCGCCTCGAGCACCCTGGCGCCGATGGCCGCGGCTTCACGCGGGTCCAGAAGTCCGCGCTCGCTCAGTACGTCGTCCAGGGAGGGGCCGTCGACGAGTTCCATGACGATGACCGGGCGGCCGTCGTGCTCGGTGACGTCGTGCACGGCGACGACTCCGGGGTGGCGCACGCGCGCGGCGGCCCGCGCCTCGCGCTGCATCCGGATCCGCAGGCCGTCCAGTTCGGGCCCCGACGAGTCGTTGTACGTACGCAGTTCCTTGACCGCGACCTCGCGGCCGAGCACCTCGTCGACGGCGCGCCAGACGACGCCCATGCCGCCGCGTCCGAGCTGTTCGACCACCCGGTAGCGGCCGGCCAGCCGCTCGTTCTCCCCCGTAGCCACCGCTGCCCCGTTCCCTGTGTTCCCGACTGAGATCGGGTACAGAGTACGGGGCAACGGTGACAGCGACGGAGCTGTCCTCGGCTGTTACTTGGCCGTTGCCGTGAGGTCTCCCCGGCGCGGCGACGCGAAGCCGTCGAGGTCCGCGCGGGTCAGCCCGGTGAGGCGGGCGACC
The DNA here is from genome assembly GCF_018614005.1 of Streptomyces sp. ISL-99. Taxonomy (NCBI): domain Bacteria; kingdom Bacillati; phylum Actinomycetota; class Actinomycetes; order Kitasatosporales; family Streptomycetaceae; genus Streptomyces; species Streptomyces sp. ISL-99. The sequence continues at coordinate 119,044 of NZ_JAGGPC010000038.1, read as the reverse complement.
TCGGTGGTGTCGAGGGCGCCGCAGTCGATGCCGCGCAGCAGGTAGGAGGCGAGCGCCTTGGCGCTGGCGGGCTCGTCGGCGATGTCGCCGCCGGCCGCCTGGCCGGCGTAGGCGGCGAGACGGGCCGCGGCCTGCTCGAAGCCCTCGCGGTAGAAGGCGAAGACGGCGGCGTAACGGGTCGGCAGGTGGCCGGGGTGCATGTCCCAGCCCTGGTAGTAGGCGCGGGCCAGGGCGCGGCGGGTGAGGCCGTAGTGCAGCCGCCAGGCCTCGTGCACGTTCCGCGTCGTACCGACGGGCAGGACGTTGGTGGAGCCGTCCGAGACGCGTACGCCGGTGCCCGCGGCGGCGACCTGCATGACCGCCTTCGCGTGATCGGCCGCCGGGTGGTCGCTGGCCTGGTAGGCGGCGGAGACGCCGAGGCAGGCGCTGTAGTCGAAGGTGCCGTAGTGCAGTCCGGTGGCGCGCCCCTCGGCGGCGTCGATCATGCGGGCCACGGCGGCGGTGCCGTCGGCGGCGAGGATGGACTGGCTGGTCTCGATCTGGATCTCGAAGCCGATCCGCCCGGCGTCCAGGCCGCGCGCCTTCTCGAACGCTTCGAGCAGCCGGACGAACGCCGTGACCTGCTCGGCGTAGGTGACCTTCGGCAGCGTCAGCACCAGTCCGTCGGGCAGACCGCCGTGCTCCATGAGGCCGGTCAGGAAGATGTCGGTGGTGCGGATGCCGCGGTCACGTACGGCGGCCTCCATGCACTTCATGCGGATGCCCATGTACGGGGCGGCCGTGCCGTCTGCGTACGCCTGCGAGATCAGCCGCGCGGCGCGGGCGGCGTCGGCATCCTCGTCCTTGCCGCTGTAGCCGTCCTCGAAGTCGACCCGCAGGTCCTCGATCGGCTCGCGCTCCAGCTTGGCGCGCACCCGGCCGTACACGTCGTCCGCGAGCTCGTCGGACAGACCGAGGACCGAGGCGAAGGACTTGGCGTCCGGGGCGTGCTCGTCGAGCGCCGCCAGGGCCTGGTCGCCCCACGAGCGGACGGTGTCGGCGGCGAAGGCGTCACCGGGTACGTAGACGGTGTGTACGGGCTGGCGGGTGCCCGGGTCTCCCGGGTAGCGGCGGGCAAGCTCCTCGTCGACCGGTACGAGGGAGGCGCTGATGTCCTCGCTGACCGCGCCCGTGAGGCTTGTCGCCACCTTCTCCTGCTGACCCATTCCAACCCTCCAGTTTTCCGCTGCACGGAATCAACAATCCGCATGGCGAAGTTAACGGCCGGTCGTGACCTGCGTCAATGGTCTCCGGAAAGCGGCCGGGGCCGCGCGGTGAAGATCACCACACGGCCCCGGCGCCCGACGGCTTCGCCGCTGCGGAGGTCAGCCCTTGCGCGCGTTGACCTCGTCGGTCAGCTGCGGGACGACCGCGAAGAGGTCGCCGACCACGCCGTAGTCGACGAGGTCGAAGATCGGGGCCTCGGCGTCCTTGTTGATGGCGACGATCGTCTTCGAGGTCTGCATGCCGGCCCGGTGCTGGATCGCGCCGGAGATGCCGGACGCGATGTACAGCTGCGGGGAGACCGACTTGCCGGTCTGGCCGACCTGGTTGGAGTGCGGGTACCAGCCGGCGTCCACCGCGGCGCGCGAGGCGCCGACAGCCGCGCCGAGCGAGTCGGCGAGCGCCTCGATGACGTGGAAGTTCTCGGCGCCGTTGACGCCGCGGCCGCCGGAGACCACGATCGCGGCCTCGGTCAGCTCGGGGCGGCCGGTGGACTCGCGCGGGGTGCGGGAGACGACCTTGGTGCCGGTCGCGTTCTCACCGAAGGAGACGGCGAGCGCCTCGACGGTGCCCGCGGCCGGAGCGGCCTCGACCGGCGCCGAGTTCGGCTTGACGGTGATGACCGGGGTGCCCTTGGAGACGCGGGACTTGGTGGTGTACGAGGCGGCGAACACGGCCTGCGTGGCCACCGGGCCCTCCTCACCGGCTTCCAGGTCGACGGCGTCCGTGATGATGCCGGAGCCGATACGGACCGCGAGGCGGGCCGCGATCTCCTTGGCCTCGGCGGAGGACGGCACGAGCACCGCGACCGGGGACACGGCGTCGTACGCGGCCTGGAGCGCGTCGACCTTCGGTACGACGAGGTAGTCGGCGAACTCGGGGGCGTCGGCGGTGAGGACCTTGACGGCGCCGTGCTCGGCGAGCACACCGGCGGTGGCCTCGGCGCCGTTGCCGAGCGCGACCGCGACGGGCTCGCCGATGCGGCGGGCGAGCGTCAGCAGCTCAAGGGTGGGCTTGCGGACGGCGCCGTCCACGTGGTCGACGTAGACGAGAACTTCAGCCATGGAAATGCTCTCCTGCGAGTGCGAAAAGACGAATGGGGGCAGCTCTGGGGGCGCGCGGGATCAGATGAACTTCTGGCCCGCGAGGAACTCGGCCAGCTGCTTGCCGCCCTCGCCCTCGTCCTTGACGATCGTGCCCGCGGTGCGCGCCGGGCGCTCGGTGGCGGAGTCGACCTTCGTCCAGGAGCCCTCGAGGCCGACCTCGTCGGCGTCGATCTCCAGGTCGTCCAGGTCCAGGGACTCCACCGGCTTCTTCTTGGCGGCCATGATGCCCTTGAAGGACGGGTAGCGGGCCTCGCCCGACTGGTCCGTCACGGACACGACGGCCGGCAGGGAGGCCTCCAGCTGCTCGCTCGCGGCGTCACCGTCACGACGGCCCTTGACGGTGCCGTCCTCGACGGAGACCTCGGAGAGCAACGTCACCTGCGGGACGCCCAGGCGCTCGGCCAGGATCGCCGGGAGCACGCCCATGGCGCCGTCCGTCGACGCCATGCCGCAGATGACCAGGTCGTAACCGGTCTTCTCGATGGCCTTGGCGAGCACCAGCGAGGTGCCCATGACGTCGGAGCCGTGCAGGTCGTCGTCCTCGACGTGGACGGCCTTGTCGGCGCCCATGGACAGCGCCTTGCGCAGGGCGTCCTTGGCGTCCTCGGGGCCGACGGTCAGCACGGTGATCTCCGCGTCGTCGGCCTCGTCGGCGATCTGCAGCGCCTGCTCGACGGCGTACTCGTCAAGCTCCGACAGCAGGCCGTCGACGTCGTCGCGGTCGACGGTCAGGTCATCGGCGAAGTGCCGGTCGCCGGTGGCGTCGGGCACGTACTTCACACAGACAACGATCCTCAAGCTCACGCCGGCTCTCCTACTGCATCGTCTATTTCTTGACTGCCTCGTTGCAGGCAGCATAGGCGCCTGAAGGGGCGGATCCCGGTCGGGGCCAACCCCGCTCCGACTGGAATATTACTCGTCAGTACATCCAGAGCGTTCCCAGTAAGCAAGCGCTTTGAACTGTGACCTTGCCAACTCTGTGTAATCAGCGGTAATCGGCGGACACGGGAACTCTCAGTCCCTCAGCGCGTTGAAGCGTCCTTGGTGATAGAGCAGCGGCCGGCCCTGTCCCGCGGGGTCTCCGGCGACGACCTGGCCGAGCACGATCCGATGATCCCCCGCGGGCACGCGCGCCACCACACGGCACACCAGCCACGCCAGTACGCCGTCGAGCACGGGCACCCCCTCGGGTCCCGTACGCCACCGGGTGGGCGGCGCGAAACGGTCGGCGCCACTGCGGGCGAACGTGGCCGCCAGGTCGCGCTGTTCCTCGGCGAGTATGTGGACGCCGATGTGCTCGGCCTCGGCCAGCACGGGCCAGCTGGACGAGCCGGTGCCCACCCCGAAGGAGATCATCGGCGGATCGGCGGCGACGGAGTTGAGCGAGGTGGCGGTGAAGCCGACGGGGCGCAGGCCGTGCGCGGTGATCACCGCGACGCCGGCGGCGTGCTGCCTGAAGACCGAGCGCAGCAGCTCCGGAGAGGCCACCTGGACCGCCCCGGTCATACGGCGCGGCCGAGGGCGGCGATGACGTCGGCCCGGCGCGGCTGGCCAGAGGCCCTGCGCACGACCCGGCCGTTCCCGTCGAGCACGAGCACGGTGGGCGTGGCGAGGATGCCGAGTTCGCGTACGAGGTCGAGTCGCGCCTCCGCGTCGATCTCCACGTGGGCGACGCCGTCGACCATGTCCGCCACTTCGGCGAGGGTTCTGCGGGTCGCGCGGCAGGGCTGGCAGAACGCGCTGGAGAACTGCACGAGCGTCGCCCGCTCCCCCGGCTCCGCGCCCAGTTCTTCCGCGCTCAGTCGCGTACCGCCGTCGTGCCCTGACACCTTCGTCCTCCCGTTGATCTCCGCCGCTTCCTCCATCTTCGTTTCCAGCGTTCACCACACAGAGACGATTCCTTATGTTTCCGTACGTGACGAGAATCTCGCGCATGAACGCCGCCAGGACTGGCTACTCGGCCGCTCATGGGGCACGATCTGCCCAACGCGGCTAAACCTACGGCCGCGTAACCTCCGCCGGGAGAGCCCTCCCCGGGCACAGAAGGGTCCCCCTGACATGGCAGAACTCGTCTATCGACCGGTCATCGGTGCCGCACTCACCCTGTTCAAGGCGCTGGACCTGAAGATCGACACGCAGGGTTCTGAGAACATCCCCCGCACCGGTGGCGCCGTACTGGTGAGCAATCACATCAGCTACCTGGACTTCATCTTCTCGGGACTCGGCGCACTGCCGCAGAAGCGGCTGGTGCGTTTCATGGCGAAGGACTCGGTCTTCCGCCACAAGATCTCCGGACCGCTGATGCGCGGCATGAAGCACATCCCCGTGGACCGCAAGCGCGGTGAGGCGGCGTACGCGCACGCCCTCGACTCCCTGCGCTCCGGCGAGATCATCGGGGTCTTCCCCGAGGCGACGATCTCCGAGTCGTTCACGCTCAAGAGCTTCAAGTCGGGTGCGGCGCGCATGGCCCAGGAGGCCGGCGTTCCGCTGATCCCGATGGCGCTGTGGGGCACCCAGCGCATCTGGACCAAGGGCAGGCCGCGCAACTTCGGCCGCAACCACATCCCCGTGACGATACGGGTCGGCGAGCCGATGGAAGCGCCCACGGACGAGTACGCGGGCGCCCTCACGCGCCGGCTGCGCGGCCACGTGCAGGAGCTGCTCGAAGCCGCCCAGCGCGCGTATCCCGTACGCCCGAAGAACGCCGAGGACACCTGGTGGGTCCCGGCGCACCTCGGCGGTACGGCACCGACCCCGGCGCAGGTGCGCGAGGCCGGCTGACCTGGCGGGTCAGCGGGTGGCAGCAGAGCGCAAAGGTGCGGCCGACCGGAAGTGACTTTCCGGTCGGCCGCACCTTTGCGCCCAGCGCTGCTGTGCGCTACCTGGCCATCTCTTCCTTGAGCGCCTGCACGAAGCCGTCCACGTCGTCCTCGGTGGTGTCGTAGGAGCACATCCAGCGGACGTCGCCGGCGGCCTCGTTCCAGAAGTAGAAGCGGTACTGCTTCTGCAGCCGCTCGCTGACCTCGTGCGGCAGCCGCGCGAAGACGGCGTTGGCCTGCACCGGGTAGAGGATCTCCACGCCGTGCACCTGACGGACGCCGTCGGCGAGCCGCTGGGCCATGGCATTGGCGTGGCGCGCGTTGCGCAGCCACAGGTCGCGGGCGAGCATCGCCTCCAGCTGCACCGACACGAAGCGCATCTTGGACGGGAGCTGCATCGACATCTTGCGCACGTGCTTCATGGCGCGCACCGCGTCCGGGTTGAGGACGACGACCGCCTCGCCGAAGAGCATGCCGTTCTTCGTCCCGCCGAAGGACATGATGTCCACGCCCACGGCGTTGGTGAAGGTCCGCATCGGTACGTCGAGCGAGGCCGCCGCGTTGGATATCCGGGCGCCGTCGAGGTGCACCTTCATCCCGTGCGCGTGCGCGTGCGCGCAGATCGCCCGGATCTCGTCGGGCGTGTAGACCGTGCCGAGTTCGGTGTTCTGGGTGATCGACACGACCTGCGGCATCGCGCGGTGCTCGTCCTCCCAGCCGTACGCCTGCCGGTCGATGAGCTCGGGCGTGAGCTTGCCGTCCGGCGTCGGTACGGTCAGCAGCTTGAGGCCGGCCATCCGCTCCGGGGCGCCGCCCTCGTCCACGTTGATGTGCGCGGTCTCGGCGGCGATGACCGCGCCCCACCGGTCGGTGAGCGCCTGGAGGGCGACCACGTTCGCTCCGGTCCCGTTGAACACCGGGAAGGCCTCGGCACGCCCGCCGAAGTGGCTGCGGATGATCCGCTGGAGGTGCTCCGTGTAGTCGTCCTCGCCGTAGGCGACCTGGTGGCCGCCGTTGGCGAGGGCGAGGGCGGCGAGCACCTCGGGGTGGGCGCCCGCGTAGTTGTCACTCGCGAAGCCGCGCACCCGAGGGTCGTGGTGCCGGCGGGCGTCGGTCTTCGCCGCGTACGTCGGATCCGGATTCACGGCTTGGGAGTCAGCCACAGACGCTGTCCATTCACTTCACTGGCGGGCTTGTCCCAGACCCCGGCAATGGCCTCGGCCAGTTCCTTGACGTCGGTGAAGCCCGCGAACTTCGCGTTCGGGCGCTCGGCGCGCATCGCGTCGTGCACCAGTGCCTTGACGACCAGGATGGCAGCCGCCGTACGGGGGCCTTCCTCGCCCCCCGCCTTGCGAAACGCGTCGGCGAGCGCCAGGGTCCACGCCTCCGCGGCGGCCTTGGAGGCGGAGTACGCGGCGTTGCCGGCGGTGGGCTTGGAGGCGCCTGCCGCGCTGATCAGCAGGTAGCGGCCCCGGTCGCTGCGCAGGAGCGGGGCCTGGAAGGCGAGAGAGGTGTGCTGGACCGTACGGATCAGCAGCTTCTCCAGCAGGTCCCAGTCCGCCAGGTCCGTCTCGGCGAAGGTGGCACTGCCGCGCCAGCCGCCGACGAGGTGGACCATGCCGTCGATGCGGCCGAATTCCTTCTCGGTCTTGGCGGCCCACTCACGGGTGGCGTCGAGGTCGAGGAGGTCCACGGTGTCACCGGTGACGGTGGCGCCCCCGTGGGCGTACCGCGCGGCGTCGACCGCCTCGGCGAGGCGCTCGGGATTCGCGTCCGAGCCGACCACGATCGCACCTGCCTCGGCCAGCCTGAGCAGGGTGGCGCGGCCCGCGGGCCCGCCCGCTCCGGCCACCGCGACCACAGCGCCTTCCAGCGATCCCCCGTTGCCGTTGCCGATGCTGCTTGTCATGGTCGTCGCCTCCTGGTCGCGAGGGCTCACGCGGCCACCCGCTCGGCACTCGCCGCGGTGATCCCCTTGGTAGAGGCGATCACATTCTTCAGCTTCTTGGAAAGGGCCTCGTAGAACATGCTCAGCGGAAATTCGTCCGGAAGCACGTCGTCCACGAGTTTGCGCGGCGGCAGCGACAGGTCCAGGGCGTCGGGGCCCTTCGCCCAGCGGGAACCGGGGTGCGGGGCGAGGTACGTCGACACCAGGTCGTACGCGGCGAACCAGTGGACCAGCTTGGGGCGGTCGATGCCGGCCCGGTAGAGGTCCTCGATCTCGCCGCAGAGCTGGTTGGTGACCTGCGGGGCCCGCTCCCAGTCGATCTTCAGCGTGTTGTCGGTCCAGCGCACCACGTCGTGCTTGTGCAGGTACGCGAAGAGCAGCTGGCCGCCGAGACCGTCGTAGTTGCGGACGCGGTCACCGCTGACCGGGAAGCGGAACATCCGGTCGAACAGGACGGCGTACTGCACGTCACGGCCGTGCGCGTTGCCCTCGGCCTCCAGCTTCACGGCCTCCTTGAAGGCGGTGAGGTCGCAGCGCAGCTCCTCCAGGCCGTACATCCAGAACGGCTGGCGCTGCTTGATCATGAACGGGTCGAAGGGCAGGTCACCGTGGCTGTGGGTGCGGTCGTGGACCATGTCCCACAGAACGAACGCCTGCTGGCAGCGCTCCTGGTCGGAGACCATCTTGCGGATGTCCTCCGGCAGATCGAGGCCGAGGATGTCCACCGCGGCGTCGGTGACCCGGCGGAAGCGGGCCGCCTCGCGGTCGCAGAAGATGCCGCCCCAGGTGAAGCGCTCGGGGGCCTCGCGGACGGCGATCGTCTCGGGGAAGAGCACGGCGGAGTGGGTGTCGTACCCGGGGGTGAAGTCCTCGAAGGTGATGCCGAGGAACAGCGGGTTGTCGTAGCGGGTGCGCTCCAGCTCCGACAGCCACTCGGGCCACACCATGCGCAGTACGACCGCTTCCAGGTTGCGGTCCGGGTTGCCGTTCTGCGTGTACATCGGGAAGACGACCAGGTGCTGGAGGCCGTCCGCGCGCTGCTGGGCGGGCTGGAAGGCGAGCAGCGAGTCCAGGAAGTCCGGCACGGTGAAGCCGGCGGCGGCCCACTTGCGGAGGTCGGCGACGAGGGCGCGGTGGTACGCCGCGTTGTGCGGCAGCAGCGGTGTGAGCTCCTCGACCGCGCCGATCACCCGGTCGACGGTCGCCTCCGCCAGGGCGCGCGTCGGCGCGCCCTCGGCGCCGAAGTCGATGGATCCGTCCGCCGACTGCCAGGGCCGGATCGCCTCCACGGCATTCTTGAGCTCGGGCCAGGCCGGGTGCTCGACCACGCGCCGGGCACCGGATATGCCCTCGGCGGCTGTGTCCTGCACAAGAATTTCCGTCATGTCACTTCCTCCACAGGAGAACCTCGCGTCAAGGCACCGTATAGGTCTTCAGCTCTCCCATTCAACCCCAGCCTCCGTAAATTATCCTGCCGAGCCCCATTGATCGCCGCTGTTCTTCCTGTCTTTCATCGTACGAGCAATGGCTTCTGCCACGCCGGTCAACGCCGGGGGGTGCGAGCGGCAACCCTGACAGGTCGCGGGCCGCGGCGCCGTGTCAACGCTCGCGCGGCCCTCCCACGCACGAGTGATGCGGGTCGCGGATCGCCGCTCCGAGGCGGTAGGACGGACGGGAGCCGCGTTGCCCGGATCCCCTGCTGTCCCCCTCCGACCCTCGCCGATCTCCCTGGAGCCGTACCGCGTGAGCACCCGTGCAGTTCTTGTCGCCGCCCTGATCACCGGTCTGATCCTGGGGATCGCCGGGGCCCGAGCGGAGCACTCCGCTTCCTCGCGCGAGACGGGTTCCCTCACGGAAGCGGGCCGTTAGGCTGCCCGGGAGCCGCCGTCGACGGAAGCGAGATTGCCTTGAGTTTCCTCACCATTGGTCATCGCGGGGTCATGGGTGTCGAGCCGGAGAACACCCTCCGTTCCTTCGTCCGTGCCGAGCAGGCCGGCATGGACGCCATCGAGCTCGACCTGCATCTGAGCAAGGACGGCGCGCTCGTGGTCATGCACGACGCCGAAGTGGACCGCACGACGGACGGCAGGGGCGCGATCGCCGACCTGACCCTCGCGGAACTGCGGGGACTCGACGCCGGGCAGGGCGAGCGCGTCCCGCTCTTCGAGGAGGTCCTCGACACGGTGAAGTCGCCGCTCCAGGCGGAGATCAAGGACGCGGCCGCGGCGCGGGCCCTGGCCGAGGTGATGCACCGGCGGGATCTGGCTGGCCGCGTGGAGGTGTCGTCGTTCCACGACGAGGCGGTCGCCGAGATCGCGTCGCTCGTCCCCGGCGTACGGACGGTGCTGATCGCCAGCCGTTACGGCAACGATGTGGTGGACCGCGCCGAGGCGGTGGGCGCGGCATCCCTCGCGCTGAACATCCGCAGGCTGACCCTGGAGACGGTGGAACGCGCCCACGCGGCGGGGTTGCGGGTCATCGGCTGGGTGGTGAACACGCAGGATCATCTGCGGCTGGTGCGGGCGCTGGAGCTGGACGGCGCCACGACCGACTACCCGGAGATCCGCCGCACGGGACGCTTCACCGCGTAGCCGCCCCGCCCGCCCGGCCCAGCGACTTCACCAGCAGCTCGAACTCCAGGTCGTCGCGCTGCGGCACGCCGAAGCGCTCGTCGCCGTACGGGAAGGGGGTCATCCGGCCCGTACGGCGATAACCGCGCCGCTCGTACCAGGCGATGAGATCGTCCCGCACGGAGATCACCGTCATGTGCATCTCACTCGCGCCCCAGACCTCCCGCACGGTGCGCTCCGCCTCAGCGATGATCACCTTGCCGAGTCCCGCGCCCTGCATCCGGGGACGGACCGCGAACATCCCGAAGTACGCGGCCTCTCCCCGGCGTTCGAGCTGGCAGCAGGCGACCAGCTCGCCGTCCCGCTCGACCGTGAGCAGCCGGCTGTCCGGCGACTTGATCACATCGAGGACCCCCTCGGGGTCGGTCCGCTGTCCTTCGAGGATGTCCGCCTCCGTGGTCCAGCCCGCGCGGCTCGCGTCCCCGCGGTACGCCGACTCGATGAGCGCGACGAGCGCTTCCGCGTCGGCCTCTGTCGCGTCGCGGAAGGTGAGCTCTGCGGCAGCCGGGCGCGGGGTGGTCTCCATGAGGAACGCTCTCCAGATCTCTACGTCGGGTCGGGCGCCCCGAGCGTAACCCGCGCCAGGGTCCGGGTGCATGGTGCATGTACTGAGCAGCAGGACCCTTCTGCGCCCCACCGATCCCGAGCGTTCGCGCGCGTTCTACGGCGGGGCCCTGGGGCTCGCCGTGTACCGCGAGTTCGGCACGGGCCCGGAGCGCGGGACGGTGTACTTCCTGGGCGGCGGCTTCCTGGAGGTCTCCGGCCGCTCCGACACCCCTCCCGCGCCCGGCCTCCAGCTGTGGCTCCAGGTCGCGGACGCGTCGGCGGCGTACGACGACCTGTCGGCGCACGGCGTCGAGGTGCTGCGCCCGCCGGTCAGGGAGCCGTGGGGGCTGATCGAGATGTGGGTCGCCGATCCCGACGGAGTGCGCATCGCGGTCGTCGAGGTGCCCGCCGACCATCCGCTGCGCCACCGCCCCTGAGGCCGCCCCGAGCCCCGGCCGTGCCCCCGTGCACCCCCTCGCCACCCCCTCGCACCCCCGTGCGCTCGCGTACGACGCGGCGGGAGCGGGCATCGACCGGGACGACACCGTCGATCGGGGAGGTACGCCGTGCACGGACAGACGATGTCCGGCTGGCTGCTCGTGGCGCTGTGTGCCGCAACCGGCGCGTACTGCCTGCTGGGGGTTCGCAGCGGCAGGGGGCAGGACCGTGAGGGGGCGGCCGGTGAGGCGCTGATGGGGTTCGGGATGGCGGCGATGGCCGTGCCCGCCGCGGTGCTCGCGCCGCCGGTGTGGGGATGGATGCTGTACGCCGCCGTCTTCGGCGGGGCCGCGGTGCGGGCGCTGTGGCGGGCACGCGGGAGCTCCGTCCACACGCATCACGCGCACCATCTGGTGGGGTCGCTCGCCATGGTCTACATGGCCCTGGTGATGGCGCCGGGCGGCGCGGGTTCCGGGCACGCGGGCCACGGGGCCGGGTACGCGGCAGGCGGGGTTCCCCTGCTGACCGGTGCGCTGCTGCTGTACTACGCGGCGTACGTGCTGCGTTCGGGGGTGAAGCTGATGCCGGTGGCGGCGGGGACCGCGGGGGCGGGCGGTGGGACGGTCGCGTGGGGGGCGCGGCCGGAGCTGGCGCTCGCCTGCCGGGTTTCGATGGGCATCGGCATGATCGCGATGTTGCTCACCGTCTGAGGCGCCCGGCGAAGCCGTGTCCTGCGTCACTTGAGCGCCGAGGCCATACCGGGGAGTAGGGTCGCGCTCATAGGCTGGCCGCATGACGGTCTCCTTCGCGCTTCTGCTGCTCGGTGTCGTCGCCGCCGTCGCCGCCCCGCGGCTGATGTCGCGCGCCGACTGGCGGGAGCGCGAACCCGTGGTGGCCCTGTGGGTGTGGCAGTGCGTGGTGGCCGCCGTGCTGCTGTGCTTCGGCCTTTCGATGACGTTCAGCGCGGCTGCCGCCTGGCAGGCCGTACGGGGGCAGGTCTTCGCGCCCGCCCCGCACGGCGTGGTGGAGGCGTACGCGCTGGCCGCGTACGGGCCTTGGTCCGCGGTCATCGCGGTGCTGCTGGCGTGCGGCGGAGCCTGGACAGCGGCGATGCTGACCCGGGAGATCCGCAGGGCGCGCGTACGACGCCGGCAGCGGCGCGGTGAACTGCTCGTGCGCGCCCCGCTGCTGCCCGGCGAGGAGCCCGGCAGTGACCGTCTCGTCGTCCTTGAGGGTGAGCGTCTGGACGCGTGGTGGCTTCCGGGCGCGACGCCCCGGCTGGTGATCACCACGGCCGCGTTGCGGCGCCTGAAGGGGCACCAGCTCGACGCCGTACTCGCCCATGAACAAGGACATGTCCGGGCCAGGCACGACTGGCTGCTGCACTGCGCGTCCGCTCTCGCGATCGGGTTCCCGCAGGTTCCGGTGTTCGCGGCGTTCCGCGACGAGATGCACCGGCTCGTCGAGCTGGCCGCCGACGATGTGGCCTCGCGGCGCTTCGGCCGGCTGACGATCGCCCTCGCCCTGGTCGAACTCAACGAGGACCGCGGCGTGTTCGGCCCGTGCCCGACACCGCACGCCGAGCTGCCGCGGCGCGTCGACCGGCTGCTGGCGGCGGCGCCGCGGCTCACCGCCGGCCGCCGGCTGCGGCTGACGGCCGCGGCCTCGCTCGTCCCCGCCGTACCGCTGCTGGTCGCGTTCGTGCCGGGGCTCAGCGCGCTGGGCTAGCCGCCGTGCGACAAGGGCGGGGTGGCCCCGGGCTCCGGCGGTGGGCGAGGATCTTTCCATGCGCTCTTCCCAGCTCGCTCCGCCGTCCCGCCCCGCACATCCCGCCCCCGTGGTCGCGGCGGTTGTGTTCACCGCTCTCTCCGTTTTCCTTCTGCTGCTCGTCGCGGTCGAGTGGCGCCCCCTGATGTCGCTCGACCGCACGGTCGGGGACGCGTTGCACGACTGGGCGGTCAGCGACCCCGCGCTCACCCGCACCAACCGGATCCTGTCCGACTGGGTGTGGGATCCGTGGACGATGCGTGCGCTGGTGGCCGTCGTCTTCGTATGGCTGCTCCGGCAGGGGGAACGGCTCCTGGCGCTGTGGATCGCCGCCACCAGTGCGGTCAGTGCGCTCGTGCAGCAGGGCCTCAAGGCAGCGGTCGGCCGCGAGCGGCCCGAGTGGCCGGATCCGGTCGACTCCGCGCACTTCTCGGCCTGGCCGTCCGGCCATGCGATGACGGCGACGGTCACCTGCGGGCTGCTGGTGTGGCTGCTCGTACTGCGCGGCGCCGATCCGAGGCTGCGGGCGGCCGTGCTGGTCGTGGGAACGGTCTCCTGGGTGGGTGTCGGTGTCACCCGGCTGTATCTGGGGGTGCACTGGGTGTCCGACGTGGTGGGCGGCTGGTTGCTGGGAGCGGCCGTCGTGGCGCTTTCCGCGGTGGCGTACGGTCGGCTGGTCGCTTCCCGGGAAGGATCATCCGTATGACGCAACCGTCCGGACCAGCGGACGACTTCGCGATCCAGAAGCCGGACCCCAGGCTCTTCAGGACCGCTGAGGCCGACGGCCGGCAACCAACAGCTGCCTGACGGCTGACATGGACGAGCTGTCTGTATCCGGCGGTCCCCCGCGCCGCCGGATACAGACAGCAAGCCCCCAGAACAGGCCCCGGCAAGGCGCCCGTCCTGAGACCACTGAGTATATTGGCTACGGGCCAGTCAACGCAGGAGTTACAGCATGTCCCCGCGCAGCGCATCGGTCAATGAAGAATTGCGTCGCCGTTCCCGGGAACGGCTGTTGCAGGCCACCGTTGAGCTCGTCGGGGAGCGCGGCTACGAGGCCACGACGCTCGCCGCCATCGCGGACCGGGCCGGAGCGGCGCGCGGACTGGTCTCGTACTACTTCCCCGGCAAACGGCAGTTGCTGCAGTCGGCCGTTCACCGGCTGATGCACCGGACGCTCGAATCGGCCCTGGAGCGCGAGCCGCGCACCGAGGACGGCAGTGAACTGCTGGCCCGCGCGATCGACGCCGTACTGGGGCTCGCCCGCGACCATCCGGTGCTCATGCGCACCCACATGGCGGGCATTCTCCAGGCCGAAGGCTTTGTGCAGTGTCCCGAACAGCAGCGGCTGGCTGAGCTGCTGCGGGGCACTGTCGTGCGCTACGGAACGCCGGATGTGGACGCCGACTATCCGCTGCTGCGCGCACAGCTGATGGGGGCGGTGTTCGCCGTACTGCTGCCGGGGGCGCCGATGCCGCTCCCCCGGCTGCGGGCCGAGTTGTTCCAGCGGTACGGGCTGGACTGGGAGCTCGGCGTACCGCCGGGCGGAGACCCGCCCGGCGGTAGCCGTGTGCGGACCGTGGGTCAGCGGCGGTAGTCGGGCTGCGTCTGCACGTTGAGCTCGCGCAGACGGACCTTCTCCGCGCCGTCGGTGCGCTTGTCGTTGAGCTTCAGGACGTCGAAGCCCTTCGCCATGTCGTTCGAGAAGATGTAGCCGTTGTAGTAGTACGCCGACCAGGAGCCGGCGGTGACCGAGGAGGTCGCGCTGACGGGGCCGCGCTCGAAGAAGGCGATCTCCTTCGGCCTGGCCGAGTCGGTGAAGTCCCAGACGGAGACGCCGCCCTGGTACCAGGCCTGGACCATGATGTCCTTGCCCTTGACCGGGATCAGCGAGGAGTTGTGGGCGACACAGTTCTCGTTGGCGGCCTGGTGGCGGTCGATCTTGAAGTAGTTCTTGAAGACCAGCTTGCGCTGGTCGCCCCTGCCGGTGAGGTCGTAGATGCCGTTGGCGCCGCGCTTGGGGCCGGTGGCCTCGTTGCAGGTGGCGGCGGGGCCACCGCCGAGCTCGTCGGTGAACACGATCTTGTCGGCCTTCTGGTTGAAGGTCGCCGAGTGCCAGAACGCGAAGTTGACGTTGTCCTGGACGCGGTCGATCACCCTCGGCTTCTCCGGGTCCTCGATGTCGAAGATGATGCCGTCACCCATGCAGGCACCGGCGGCCAGATCCTTCGAGGGCAGCACGGTGATGTCGTGGCAGCCGGTGGTCTGGGAGACGCCCGGGTTGGTGGGCGCGCCCGGGTTCCCGCCGTCGGGGAAGAGCACCGGGAAGTCGACGATCGCGGACTTCTCCGGGGCGCCGCGCGGCACCTTGATGATGGAGATGCCGTCGTGCGGCGGCTTGCAGTCCGGGAACGTGTCGCTCGGCGAGTACGACGAGACATAGACGTAGACGTTGCGGCGCTCGGGCACCAGCGTGTGCGTGTGCGAGCCGCACGCGGTCTCGACAGCGGCGACGTACCGCGGGTTGCTCTTGTCGCTGATGTCGAAGATCTTCATGCCCTCCCAGGAGGACTTCTCCGTCGCGGGCTGCGAGGTGCTCGTGCACGAGTTGTCGCTGCGCGAGGAGTCCGTGGAGAGGAAGAGCAGGTCTCCGGAGACGGAGATGTCGTTCTGCGAGCCCGGGCACAGCACCTGGGAGACCGTCTTCGGGGCCTTCGGGTCGCTGATGTCGAAGATCCGGAACCCGTCGTAGTTGCCGGCGAAGGCGTACGTGCCCTGGAACGCCAGGTCCGTGTTGGTGCCCTTGAGGGCGTCCTTGGGGACGTTCGCGAGGTGCTCGATGTTCTTGCTGTGGACGATCTCGTCCACACCGGGTATCTCGCCGCTCTCGATGGCGGCCCGGACTTCGGCCTGCTGCGAGGTGGTCAGGCTCTTCTGCTTCGCCGGCGCGTCTCCCGGGTCGGGGGTCGCGGCCGCGGGGCCGGCCGTCAGCAGCGTGGCGATGAGCCCTGCTGCGGCTGTTGCCACGCCCAGGCGTCTGCGCCGCACGCGGGTGATGTGCAACGAGGTCACTGCGTCCTCCCTTGTATCCGTTCGTAGTTGAACGGTTCATACACCCCGGCAGTATGGTCGTTTGCATGCACATCTCAACAGATGGCAACGAGGACGTAGTGAAACTCATGTGTCCCAGGAGGTCGCCGTGTTGACCCGTCACAAGCCCACGCGTGCCCGCAGGCCCGGTATCGCGCACGTGGCGACCGCGACCGCGGTCACGGTTGCCGCCGTACTGTGCCTCGGCGCGTGCGACGCGGAGGGCGGGAGCGAGCCGAAGGCGAAGGCGGCCGCCGGGCCTTCGGTGGTCGCGCCCGGCAGGCCGGGTGAGCCCGCGAGGACCATGTCGGCGCAGGAGGCGGCGAAGTCACTGCCCGACGGCTCGCCCAACGGGGCGGACTTCAGGTACGCGCGCATGATGATCGAGCATCACGGCCAGGCACTGGTGATGACGGAACTCGCACCGAAGCGGGCCCGGTCCACGCAGGTCAAGCGCCTCGCCGAGCGGATCACGGCGGCCCAGCGCCCGGAGATCGGCGCCATGCGGGGGTGGCTCGACAACAACGGCGGCGAGAAGCACAAGGGCGGCCACGACCACGCCGCGATGCCGGGGATGGCCACGGACAAGCAGCTCGTGCGGTTGCGCGAGGCCGAGGGCAAGGACTTCGACCGGCTCTTTCTGAAGCTGATGATCATTCACCACGAGGGTGCGGTCGACATGGCGACCGAGGTCCTCGCGCAGGGGAACAACGTCCAGGTCGAGGAGATGGCGACGGACGTGCTCGCGCAGCAGACCGCCGAGATCGGCAGGATGCGCGACATGCGGTAGTCGCGGCGGGGCGCTGAACCAGGCCGGCCGTACCGACGGCGCCCCATTCGGTTCATAATGGTTATCAGCGTTAAAAAGGCACTTTCCAGCACGGTGAAAGCACATCTCCCCAGTCCCGCCGATCGGTGCCATGCTGGAGACCCTTGCGGGAAGGAGCCCCCGCCGTGCTTCGTGTCGCAGTCATCGGTTCAGGCCCCAGCGGGGTCTACGCCGCGCAGGCCCTGGTGCAGCAGGAAGCGGTGCCCGACGTGCACGTGCACGTACTGGACCGGCTGCCCTGTCCGTACGGACTGGTGCGCTACGGCGTCGCACCGGACCACGAGAAGATCAAGTCGCTCCAGAGCAGCCTGCGCACCGTTCTCGAACACGAGCGGATCACCTTCGTCGGCCATGCCGAGGTGGGAGCGGCCGGACTCACCTGTGCACGGCTGCTGGAGCTCTACCACGCGGTCGTGTACTGCGTCGGGGCCGCGACCGACCGCAGGCTCGGCATTCCCGGCGAGGATCTGCCCGGAAGCTACTCGGCCACCGATTTCGTCTCCTGGTACAGCGCCCATCCGGACGCGTCCGCGAACGGCTTCGCACTGGGCGCGGGTTCGGCCGTTGTCGTCGGGGTGGGCAATGTGGCGGTGGACGTGGCCCGCATCCTGGCGCGCGCCGCGCACGAGCTGCTGGCCACCGATGTGCCGCAGCCGGCGCTCGACGTCCTGGGGAGCAGCCTGGTGCGCGATGTGCACATGGTGGGCCGGCGCGGTCCCTCACAGGCGAAGTTCACCACCAAGGAACTGCGGGAACTCGGCACACTGCCGGACGCGGGAGTGGTCGTACGGCCCGAGGAGCTCGCCCTGGACCCGGCGTACGCCGATCCCGAGTCGGCCGCCGCGGTGGCCCTGCCCGCCGTGAACCGGCGCAATGTCGAGGTACTGCGGGGCTGGGCGGCGGGTGGGGGCGAGGAGCGGGCGCGCCGCATCCATCTGCGGTTCTTCCTGCGGCCGGTGGAGGTGCTGGAGGAGAACGGACGGGCCGCGGGGGTGCGCTTCGAGCGCACGGAGCCCGACGGCAGCGGCGGCGTACGCGGTACGGGAACGTACGAGGACATCGAGGCCCAGCTGGTACTGCGGTCGGTCGGCTACCGGGGAGCGCCGCTCCCCGGGCTGCCGTTCGACGCGGGGAGCGGGACGGTGCCGCACGCGGCGGGGCGCGTTCTGCGGGACGGTGTGCCGTCGCCGGGCGAGTACGTCGCGGGCTGGATCAAGCGGGGCCCGACCGGCGTCATCGGCACCAACCGGCCGTGCGCCAAGGAGACGGTGGCCTCGCTTCTCGCGGACGCGCCGGCGCTCGCCCGGCGCCCGCTCCCTGACGACCCGCTCGCCGCGCTGCGGGAGTCGGGCGTCAGGCCGGTGGTGTGGAACGACTGGCAGGCGATCGAGGCGGCGGAGGCGGCGCTGGGCGTCTCGCTGGGCCGACGCTCGGTGAAGCTCCACGACTGGGCGGGGCTGCTGGCCGCCGCGCACGGCGGCAGCTGACGGCCGCCGGGGGCCAGGGCGCCTCCCCCGTCCTCGTCAGCCGTCCGTGCCGAGCCGGTCCGCCTCGAGGGCCGCAGCTTCCAGCACGCGCTCGATGAGGCCGGGGAAGAGCGCGTCCAGGTCCTCGCGGCGCAGCCCGTTGAGTTTGGCCGTGCCCCGGTAGGCCTGCCGGATGACACCACTCTCCCGCAGTACGCGGAAGTGGTGGGTGGTCGTCGACTTGGTGACGGGAAGGGTGAAGTACGAGCAGGCCAGCTCGGTCTCGGCCACCGCCATCTCGCGGACGATCAGCAGGCGCATCGGGTCGGAGAGCGCGTGCAGCACCCCTTCGAGGCGGATCTCGTCGCGCGTGGGATGCGCGAGCTCACGCGTGCTCGTGGCGGTGTTCACGGCGGTCTCCAGTTCGTCCGGGGTGCCTATTGTACGACGCCCGTCGTAGTTTGGCGTTCCTCGCACTACCCGGGCAGAGGGCCGTGGGCGGGGCACGGCGCGGACGCCGTGCCCCGCTCGGGGAGGATCTCAGATCGCCCAGCCGTACTGGTCGGGCGTGTGCACCTCGCCGCCCAGTTCCCGTGCGGCCTGGCGGGCGAACGAAGGGTTGCGCAGCAGTTCCCGGCCGAGCAGCACGGCGTCCGCCTGGCCGTCGGCGAGGATCTTCTCGGCCTGCACCGGGTCGGTGATCAGGCCGACCGCGGCGACCGGCAGGCCGGTCTCGGTACGGACCCGCTCGGCGAACGGCACCTGGTAGCCGGGGCCGACGGGTATCCGCGCGCGCGGCGCGAGCCCGCCCGTCGAGACGTCGAGCAGGTCCACCCCGTGCGCCAGAAGCTCGTGGGCGAAGCGGACGGTGTCGTCGGCGGTCCAGCCGTTCCGCTCGTCCTCCGGGTTCTCGGTCAGCCAGTCGGTCGCCGAGATCCGGAAGAACAGCGGCAGTTCCTCGGGCCACACCGCGCGCACCGCGTCCACGACCTCCAGGGCGAACCGCGTGCGGTTCTCGAAGGAGCCGCCGTACTCGTCGGTGCGGTGATTGCTGTGCGGGGAGAGGAACTCACCGATCAGGTACCCGTGCGCGCCATGCAGTTCGGCGACCTTGAAGCCGGCCGCGAGGGCCCGCCGCGCCGCGTCCGCGAACTGTCCGACGATCTCCTGAATCTGATCCGTGGTGAGCTCGCTGGGTACCGGATGCCCCTCTCCGTACGGCACCGGACTCGGCGCGACGGTCTGCCAGGACTCGGGGTCGTCCGCGGCGACCGGGCCGCCGCCGCGCCAGGGGCGGTCGGTGGACGCCTTGCGTCCGGCGTGCGCCAGCTGGATGCCCGGGACCGTGCCCTGGCTCTCCAGGAATGCCGTGATGCGGCGGAACGCCTCGACCTGCCGGTCGTTCCAGATGCCCAGGTCGGCCGGGCTGATCCGGCCCTCGGGGCTGACCGCGGTGGCCTCCACCAGGATCAGGCCGGTGCCGCCGGCGGCCCGGGCGGCGTAGTGCGCGAAATGCCAGTCGTGCGCGACTCCGGCGTTCGGTCCGAACACCTCCGCGCTGTACTGGCACATGGGGGCCATCCAGATGCGGTTGGCAATGGTCAGCGTGCGCAGGGTGTAGGGCTCGAAGAGGGTGCTCACGAGAGGACTCCGTTTCAGCGGGTGCTGCTGGATCGACCGACGCTTGTACGATACACACCGTACTACGACGACCGTCAAAATACGAAGCCTTTCGTACAACGAGTCCGGTCAGCCTCCGAAGGGCGTGCCGGGCAGGCCCTGGCCCACGTCCGGGAGGACCAGCAGCGAGCCGGAGAACGGATGCGGACGGGCGAGGCCGGTCCGGGCCGTGGTGACGTACAGGTCGCGCAGGCCGACGCCGCCGAAAGCGCACGCCGTGGGACGGCGTACGGGAAGTGCCACGACGCGGTCGAGCCGTCCGTCCGGCGTGTACCGGCGGATCGCCGCGCCGTCCCAGAGAGCCATCCAGACACAGCCCTCGGCGTCGACGGTCAGACCGTCCGGGTAGCCGGCGGACTCCTCGATCCGCACCCACGCGCGCCGGTTCAGGACGCGTGCGCCGGCCACGTCGAAGACGTCGATACGACGGGTGGGCGAGTCGGCGTAGTACATGAGGCGCCCGTCCGGGCTCCAGCCCGTGCCGTTGCTGACGGCGGCGGTCACTTCCCGCGTCGTCGTGCCGTCCGGCGCGATCCGGGTGAGGCTTCCACCCCCCGGCGCCTCGTCGTACCGCATCGTGCCCGCCCACAGCGCCCCGTCGGGGGCGACGGCCGCGTCATTGCCGCGCCGGCCGGGCACGGGGTCGCGCACCAGCCATGAGAACGCCAGGTCGGGCCCGTACAGGCCTATTCCGTCGCGGAGGTTGACGACCAGGCCGCCGCCGGCCCGCGGCCTGGCGGCGCCGACGTGCTGTCCGGTGGCCATCACCGTACGGCGGCCGCTCACCGGGTCGTACGTGTGGACGCGCGCGGACAGGATGTCCACCCAGATCAACCGGCCGGCCGCCGCGTCCCAGACAGGCCCCTCGCCGAGCGACGCCCGCTCCCGGACCGCGACCTCCGGGCCCCCCGCGTTCACGACCGGACCCGGTGGCCGAGGCGGACCGACAGATCGCCCGCACCCTTGGCCGCCAGCTCCGCCAGCTCGGCCTCCCGCGCCTCGCTCCACCGGATCATGGGTACGGAGATGGAGAGCGCGGCCACGACCCGCCCCGCGCTGTCGCGCACCGGCGCGGCCACACAGCTCACGTCCGGGTTCGACTCCCGGTGCTCGAAAGCGAGACCGCGTTCCCGGATCTCGGCGAGGGCGGTGCGCAGATGGCCCGGATCAGTGATGCTGTTGGGCGTCATCGCGACGAGGGACCGCCCTTCCACGCGCGCGTCGAGCTCCGCCTCGGGCAGCGAGGCGAGCAGCATCTTTCCTACGGAGGTGCAGTGCGCGGGCAGCCTGCGACCGGCGGCGGAGACCATGCGTACCGCGTGCGTGGAGTCCACCTTCGCGATGTAGATGACGTCGGTGCCCTCAAGGATGGCGACATGGACTGTCTCGTCACAGGTCTCGGCCACCTCCCGGGCGACCTGTTGTCCCTCCGCGGCGAGATCGAGCTGTTCCGCGTACCGGCTGCCGAGCTGATAGGTGCGCACCCCGAGCCGGTAGCGGCCGGGCTGCTCGGGAACGGGCACCACATAGGAGCGCGCGGCGAGCGTGGTCAGCAGCTCGTGCACCGTGGTGCGGGGCAGTTGGAGTTTGCGCGTGACGTCGGGCGCGGACAGTGTGCCGTCCCCTTCCAGGAACAGCTCCAGTATGTCCAGCGACCTCGTCACCGCCGGGACCAGTCGTCCCATGATCGGCCACCCACCCCTTCCGTTCGAAACCCCGACCATTGGCCGGTATGACGAACACAGGCTAACCGCAGGTCCGTTCGCCCGGCAATGGGCGGGGCTTTTCGCCGCGCGAGCCATTGACACCTCATGGAGCCGCTGATTACGGTCACGCCAGCATTTCGAACGTGTGACGAAATCTCGAACACTTTCAAGGGGCAACTGCCGTGCGTATTACGGGAATCAGCACGCATGTCGTCGGGACACCCTGGCGCAATCTGACCTATGTCGTCGTCGATACGGACGAAGGCCTCACCGGTGTCGGCGAGACCCGGATGCTCGGCCACACCGACGCTCTGCTCGGCTACCTCCGCGAGGCCGAGGCCAACCACATCGCGGGATCCGACCCGTTCGCCGTCGAGGACCTCGTCCGCAGGATGAAGTACGGCGATTACGGGCGGGCCGGCGAGATCGTCATGTCGGGCATCGCCGTCGTGGAGATGGCCTGCTGGGACATCAAGGGCAAGGCGCTCGGCGTGCCGGTCTGGCAGCTGCTGGGCGGAAAGGTCACCGACAAGGTCAAGGCGTACGCCAATGGCTGGTACACCACGGAGCGCACTCCCGAGGCGTACCACAAGGCCGCTCAGGCGGTCATGGAGCGGGGCTACAAGGCCCTGAAAATCGACCCCTTCGGGACCGGTCACTACGAGCTCGACCACGCCAAGACGCTCTACGCGGTGTCGCTGATCGAGGCCGTACGGGACGCGATCGGACCGGACGCCGAACTGATGCTGGAGATGCACGGGCGCTTCTCCCCCGCCACGGCGGTGCGGCTCGCCCACGAGCTGGCGCCGTTCCGGCCCGCCTGGCTGGAGGAGCCGGTTCCGCCGGAGAACCTGAAGGCGCTGGAGAAGGTCGCCGCCAAGGTGGACATGCCGGTCGCCACCGGGGAGCGCATCCACGACCGGATCGAGTTCCGCGAGCTCTTCGAGTCGCAGGCGGCCGACATCATCCAGCCGGACCTCGGCCACATCGGCGGCATCCTGGAGGCCCGGAAGCTCGCGGCGACCGCCGAGACGCACTACGTACAGGTCGCCCCGCACAACGTGGGCGGATCGGTGCTGACCGCAGCGAGCCTCCAACTGGCCGCCTGTACGCCCAACTTCAAGATCCTTGAGCACTTCAACGACTTCGCCGACGCGGAGATCAAGAAGGTGGTGCGCGGAGCGCCCGAGGTGGTCGACGGCTACTTCGAGGTGTCCCACGCGCCCGGTCTCGGTGTCGAGCTCGATGTCGCGGCGGCGGCCGAATTCCCGCAGCAGCAGGCCAGGTTCGACCTGTGGGCCGAGGGCTGGGAGCGGAGGAAGAGCGCGTGAGCAGTCGCGCGATCGTCGTCGAAGCGCCCGGATCGCACCGGATGGTGACCGGGGACGTGCCGGACCCCCGTCCCGGCGAGGTGCGGGTGCGGGTGGCGGCCGCGGGGATCTGCAGGAGCGACCGGGAGGTGTACGACGGCCATCGTGACGCGGCGTACGTGCGCTACCCGGTGGTTCCCGGGCACGAGTGGTCCGGGACCGTCGAGGCGGTGGGCGCGGGTGTCGACGGCGGGCTCGTCGGGCGTAAGACCGTGGCCGAGGGCTTCCGGGCGTGCGGCACGTGCGAGCGGTGCCGCTGCGGCGATACGTCGCTGTGCACGGCCGGGTACGACGAGACGGGCTTCACCCGGCCGGGCGCCTTCGCCGACCATGTGGTGGTCCCCGCCCGGCTGCTGCATCCGCTCGCCGACGACGCCGATCTGCGGGCCGCCGCGCTGCTGGAGCCGGCCGCGGTGGTGGCCGCCGCCGTGCGGGCGGGGCACGCGGAGGCGGGCGAGCGGGTGGCCGTGGTGGGGGCGGGGACACTCGGGCTGCTGGCGGTGCAGCTGCTGGCCGCCGCGAGCCCCGGCGAGCTGACGGTCTTTGACCCGCGTGCGGAACGGGCGGCCCGCGCCCTGGAGTTCGGCGCGACCGAGGCGCGCACGCCCGAGGAGGAGGGAGAGCTCGCGGGACGGTACGACCTCGTTGTCGAGACCGCGGGAGCGCCTTCCACCGCGGCGTCGTCCTGTCTGCTGGCCCGGCGGGGCGGCCGGGTGGTTCTCACCGGGATGTTCGCGCCGGGGGCGACGGGGATCGATCCCGTACATCTGTCGCTGAGCCAGCTCAGCGTGCGGTCTGTTTTCGGGGCGCCGTCGTCGGCCTGGTCGTTCGCTGTACGGGCGTTCGGCGCCGGGATGATCGATCCGGGGCCGCTGATCACGCACGAGTTTCCGCTGGAGGAGTTCGGTGATGCGGTGGCGTGTGTGGGGGGCGGCGATCCCAAGGTAGGGAAGGTGCTGTTGCGGCCGTAGGGGTGGCCGGGGCTCTTTCTCTTCCCCGCCCCGCCTGGCGGGCTTCGCCTAGGCCGGACGGGCTGAGGAGTCGCCGCACGGCGAAACGCGCGGCACGCCGAAGGACTGCCGCACAGATCGCCCCATGCCGACGGAAAGGCCGCCGTAGGCGCGGAGTTCAGCCCCGGCCGGCACATCGAGCCTGCCCCTCACGTGGCAGAGCCCCGAAGGTCACAGCCGGGAAGGGCGAGCAGGGGGAACCCTGCCCGCCGCACCCGACCGCACCCCCTCCCCCACGCCTCAGGCCTCACCGCACTTCACGAAACGATCGAACCCCGTCCGGAATATCGAACCAAGGAGTCCCGTGACAGCCCCGTCAATGCCCCGCCACCCCGGCGCCGACGCCCTCGCCCGCATCGGCCATCCCACACCGGACGACAACCCCGCGGATTCCTCCCCGCACACCTTCCCCGACGGCGGTACCTGGCGTACCGAGGTGCCGTCGGTGGAGGGGCCGGAGGCGCTCGCCGTCGTACTCAAGGAGAGCTCGCGCCTCGACGTCCCCATCCACCGCATCAGCCAGGGCAGCGGCATCTGGATGCTCACCGACAGCGACATCACCGAGATGGTGGAGTCCTGCGCCGAACGCGACATCGAGCTCTGCCTGTTCACCGGGCCGCGCGGAACCTGGGACATCGGCGCGGCCACCCGCACCGACTCCGGCGGCGGCGGTCTGCGCGCCCGTGGCCATGACGCCCTGGCCGGATGCGTCGAAGACGCCCTGCGCGCAACCGCGCTGGGAGTGAAGTGCCTGCTCGTCGCCGACGAAGGCGTGCTGTGGACGCTGCACCAACTGCGCGCCGCCGGGGTGCTGCCCGCCGACACCACCTTCAAGGTCTCCGCGCTGATCGGGCCGGTCAACCCGGCTTCGTACGCCGTCTACGAGCGGCTCGGCGCCGACTCCGTCAACATCCCCTCCGACCTGACGCTCGCCCACTTCACCGAGATCCGCCGGGTCAGCCGCGCCCCCATGGACCTCTACGTCGAGGCGCCCGACGACCTCGGCGGCTACATCCGCATGTACGAGGCCGCCGAGCTGATCCGGCGCGGCGCGCCCCTGTACCTCAAGTTCGGGCTGTCGAAGTCCCCCGGCATCTATCCGTACGGCGCCCAACTGCGCGACACCGCCCTGGCCGGCGCCCGTGAGCGCGTACGCCGCGGACGCCTCGTACTGGACCTGCTCGCCCGGCACGGCGCGGACGGCGGGATGTCCCCGCTCGGCTCCCGCCTGCCCGGCACCCTCCACCGCTTCCCCACGACCGCCACCACCGCCACCCCCGCGAAGGACTGATCCGTCATGACTCGACGCGTATCCCGGGCCGCAACCGCCCTCACCACCACCGCGCTCGCCCTCTCCCTCGCCGCCTGCGGCCAGAGCGCCGAGGGCGGCAGCAAGGAGAAGAAGTCCGCCGGGGACGGCACCATCGGCATCGCGATGCCGACGAAGTCCTCCGAGCGGTGGATCGCCGACGGCAACAACATGGTCGAGCAGTTCAAGAAGCTCGGCTACAAGACGGACCTGCAGTACGGCGAGGACGACGTCGACCAGCAGGTCTCGCAGATCGAGAACATGATCACCAAGGGTGTCGACGTGCTGGTGGTCGCCGCCATCGACGGCCGCGCGCTGGGCGACGTGCTCAGCCAGGCCGCCGCCCAGGGCGTCAAGGTGATCAGTTACGACCGCCTCATCCTCGGCACTCCGAACGTCGACTACTACGCCTCCTTCGACAACGAGAAGGTCGGCGTCCTCCAGGCGACGTACATCATCGACAAGCTCGGGCTGAAGAACGGCGGCAAGGGCGAGACCGCGAGCGGCAAGAAGGGCCCGTTCAATGTCGAGCTGTTCGCCGGCTCGCCCGACGACAACAACACCGGCTATTTCTTCCAGGGCGCCTGGAAGACCCTGAAGCCGTACATCGACAGCAAGCAGATCGTCGTCAGGAGCGGCCAGACCAAGCTCGACCAGGTCACCACCCTGCGCTGGGACGGCGGCACCGCGCAGAAGCGCATGGACGACCTGCTGACCAAGGCGTACGGCTCCCAGGAAGTGGACGCCATCCTCTCCCCGTACGACGGGATCTCCATCGGCATCCTGTCCGCGCTCAGGTCGGACGGATACGGTACGTCGGCCAAGCCGTACCCCGTCGTCACCGGCCAGGACGCCGAGGTCGCGTCCGTGAAGTCGATCATCGCCGGACAGCAGACGCAGACCGTCTACAAGGACACCCGGGCGCTGGCCAAGCAGGCCGTGCAGATGGCCGACGCCGTACTGAACGACAAGAAGCCCGAGGTCAACGACACCCAGACGTACAACAACGAGAAGAAGGTCGTGCCGTCCTTCCTCCTCGAACCGGTCAGTGTCGACAAGACCAACTACCGGTCTGTTCTCGTTGACTCCGGATACATCAAGGCGAGCGACCTGTGACGGCGCCGGCGCCCGTCCTGGAGATGCGCTCGATCGTCAAGACCTTCCCCGGCGTCAAGGCACTCTCCGACGTAACGCTGACCGTGGCGCGCGGCGAGGTTCATGCTGTCTGCGGGGAGAACGGCGCGGGCAAGTCGACCCTGATGAAGGTCCTCAGCGGCGTACACCCGCACGGGAGTTACGAGGGGGACATCCTCTTCGACGGCGAACACTGCGCCTTCAAAGACATCCGGGCCAGCGAGGCGCACGGCATCGTGATCATCCACCAGGAGCTCGCCCTGGTGCCGTACCTCTCCCTCGCCGAGAACATCTTCCTCGGCAACGAGCACGCCCGGCGCGGGATCATCAGCTGGAACGAGACCCTCAAGCACGCGTCGGCGCTGCTCAAGCGGGTGGGTCTGCGCGAGCATCCGCAGACCCGGGTCGCGGACATCGGGGTCGGCAAGCAGCAGCTCGTGGAGATCGCGAAGGCGCTGTCCAAGGAGGTGAAGCTGCTGATCCTCGACGAGCCGACCGCCGCGCTCAACGACGAGGACTCGGCTCAGCTGCTCGATCTGATCCTGGAGCTGAAGGAACAGGGCATCACCTCGATCATCATCTCGCACAAGCTCAACGAGATAGCCGCGGTCGCCGACTCGGTCACCATCATCCGCGACGGCCGCACCATCGAGACCCTCGACGTCAAGGCGGCCGGGACCACCGAGGAGCGGATCATCCGCGGCATGGTCGGCCGCGACCTCGACCACCGCTTTCCGGACCGGACGCCGTACGAGGGAGATCCCGGCGCCCACCCCGCCCTCGAAGTACGCGACTGGACCGTGCACCACCCCATCGACCAGCAGCGCAAGGTCGTCGACGGCGTCTCGGTGCACGTCCGGCGGGGAGAAATCGTGGGAATCGCGGGGCTGATGGGGGCCGGGCGTACCGAACTCGCGATGAGCGTCTTCGGGCGGTCGTACGGCAGGAATATCAGCGGCAGCGTCCTCAAAGACGGCAAGGAGATCCGCACGAAAACCGTTCCGGAGGCGATCGGCCACGGCATCGCGTACGTCACCGAGGACCGCAAGCACTACGGCCTCAACCTCATCGACACCATCGGCCGCAACATCACCCTCAGCGCCCTGCCGAAGGTCGCCAAGCGCGGCATCGTCGACGGCCACGAGGAAACCAGGGTCGCCGAGTCGTACCGCCGCAGCATGAACATCAAGGCGCCGACGGTTTTCGAGCAGGTGGGCCGGCTCTCCGGCGGCAACCAGCAGAAGGTCGTCCTCAGCAAGTGGATCTTCGCGGGTCCCGAGGTGCTGATCCTCGACGAGCCGACGCGCGGCATCGACATCGGCGCGAAGTACGACATCTACACGGTCATCGACGAGTTGGCAGCCCAGGGGAGAGCGATCATCTTCATCTCCTCCGAGCTGCCCGAACTCCTCGGGATGTGCGACCGCATCTACACGATGTCGGCCGGCCGGCTGACCGGCGAAATCCCGCGTCATGAGGCTACCCAGGAATCCCTGATGCGCCACATGACCGTGACTCCTCCCCCACGTGAATGAGGGGGCTTCTCACTCGACCGCTTCGCGGCCTCATGACGGCCAAGCCCTGACCGCTGCCCGAGAGCAGGGCACCAACATACCAACTCCCGCCAGGCAACGAGGTACATATGAGCCCGGTCACCACCGATACCCCACGCAGCGCGCCCGCAGCCGACGCCCCGGCGAGGACCGCGGTCAGCACGCTGCTGCTGGAAACCATGCGCCGCAACATGCGCCAGTACGGCATGCTCATCGCGCTCGCGCTGATCGTCGTACTCTTCGCGATCTGGACCGACGGCGTACTCCTCCAGCCGAACAACGTCACCAACCTGGTCCTCCAGAACAGCTACATCCTGGTCCTCGGCATCGGCATGATGATCGTCATCATCTCGGGCCACATCGACCTGTCGGTCGGCTCGCTCGCGGCGTTCGTCTCCGCCGCGTGCGCGGTGATGATGGTCGAGCACGACGTGCCGTGGGTGCTCGCCACCGTGATCGCGCTGGTCATCGGGGCGGTCGCCGGGGCCTGGCAGGGCTTCTGGATCGCGTACGTCGGCATCCCGTCGTTCATCGTCACGCTGGCGGGCATGCTGCTCTTCCGCGGCGGTACGCAGATCTTCCTCGGCTCGCGCTCCATCGGCCCGTTCCCCGAGGGCTTCCAGAAGATCTCCACGGGGTACCTCCCCTCCCTCGGCCCGGACACCAACTACCACAACCTCACCCTCCTGCTGGGCCTGGTCCTGCTCGTCTTCGCGCTCGCGCAGGAGGTGCGCGACCGGCGCAGGCAGCTGAGTTACGACCTCGACGTGCTGCCGCGGTCGCTGTTCCTCACCAAGTGCGTGGCGATGGCGGCGGCCGTCCTCGCCTTCACCCTGACGCTGGCCAGCTACCGGGGCGTACCCGTGGTGCTGCTGCTGCTCGCGGTGCTGCTCATCGGCTTCGGTTTCGTGATGCGCAACGCGGTCGTCGGCCGGCACGTGTACGCGCTGGGCGGCAACCAGGCGGCGGCGAAGCTGTCAGGCGTCAAGGACAAGCGCGTCACCTTCCTGGTCTTCGTGAACATGGGCGTGCTCGCCGCCCTGGCGGGTGTCGTGTACGCGGCCCGGCTGAACGCGGGTGTGCCGCAGGCCGGCGTCAACTTCGAACTGGAGGCGATCGCCGCGGCGTTCATCGGCGGCGCGTCGATGAGCGGCGGCGTCGGCACGGTGTTCGGCGCGATCATCGGCGGTCTGGTGCTGGGCGTACTCAACAACGGTATGTCGCTCGTCGGCATCGGCACCGACTACCAGCAGGTCATCAAGGGTCTGGTGCTGCTGGCGGCGGTCGGGTTCGACGTATGGAACAAGCGCAAGGTCGGTTCATAACTCCCTGAAGGGATCACCAAGATGAGCACGAGCAGACGCACAGTACTGGCGGGCGCGACGGCGGGTGCGGCAGCCGCCGCGGGCCTGGCGGGGACGGGCACGGCGTACGCCGCCGCCTCCCCCACCGGGCAGTCCACCACCGGGCACTCCCCCTCGCGGGAGCTCTTCGGCCGACTGGCCGACGGCACGAAGGTGTACCGCTGGACCGTCGCCAACGGCGGGACGCGGCTGAAGGTCCTCTCGTACGGCGGCATCGTCCAGTCCCTGGAGATACCGGACCGGCACGGCGCGGCGGCGAACATCTCGCTGGGCTTCGACAATCTCGACGACTACGTCGCCGAGTCCCCGTACTTCGGCGCGCTGATCGGGCGCTACGGCAACCGCATCGCCAAGGGCCGGTTCACGCTCGACGGACGTTCGTATCAGGTGCCTCTCAACGACGGACCGAACAGCCTGCACGGCGGCGACAAGGGCTTCGACAAGCAGGTGTGGGACGTGGAGCCCTTCAGCCGGGGATCCGACCGCGGGCTTGTGCTCCGGCGGATCAGTCCGGACGGCGAGATGGGATACCCCGGCACGCTCAAGGTGAAGGTCACGTACACGCTCACCGCGCGCGGTGACTGGCGCATCGACTACGAGGCCACCACCGACCGCGCCACGGTCGCCAACCTCACCAGTCACACCTACTTCAACCTGGCGGGCGAGGGCAGTGGCTCCATCGACGGCCACACGCTGGAGATGGCCGCCGCCCGCTACACCCCCGTCGACGCCACCCTCATCCCGACCGGCGAGCTCGCGCGCGTCGCCGGAACGCCCTTCGACTTCCGGCGGGCGAAGGCGATCGGGGAGCAGGCCCGCACACCGCACGAGCAGGTGCTGTACGGGAAGGGGCTCGACCACAACTGGGTACTGGACAAGGGCATCACGTCCACGCCCGGCTACGCGCTCACGCTCACCGATCCCGGTTCGGGCCGGGTGATGAAGATGTACACGACCGAGCCGGGCATGCAGTTCTACAGCGGCAACTTCCTCGACGGCACGCTCGCCGGAACCTCCGGCCGGCTGTACCGCCAGGGCGACGGGCTGTGCCTGGAGTCCCAGCACTTCCCGGACTCGCCCAACCAGCCGTCGTTCCCCTCGACGGTGCTGCGCCCGGGATCGACGTACCGCTCGACCACGGTCCACACGTTCTCTGCCCGCTGACGACGCGTTACTGAAGCCCCCTGCCGGATCGGGATCCGGCAGGGGGCTTCGGTCTGTCGTCCGGGCTCAGCGGGACTCAGCCCGTCTTGATGCGCATGAAGGTGACCGAGTGCGCGGGGAAGGTGTACGTGAAGGTGTTGTCGACCCCCTCCAGGGTCGAGCTGCGAGGCCTGATCGGCTGGTCGGTGGCGGTGTTCACCGCGTCCGGGGCGCCCTGGAGCGTCGTCAGTCGTGCCGTGGACGACCCGATGGCGGTGTCCGGGCCGAGATCGATCTTCGTACGGGCGGACGCGTCCTGGGCGTTGACGACCTTGACGATGAGTTCACCGGTGGCCTTGTCGCGGGTGACGACCTGGCGGAACGGCTCGGCGGTCTTGTCGTCCGTGAAGCTGCCCCACTCCTTGCCGTCGAGGAAGAGCGTCACCTGGCGGCCGCGTACCTGGACCTTGACGTCGTAGGTGCGGCCGCTCTCGATCGTCGTACCGCGCTCGATGAGGGTCTGCTTGGCGCCGCCCACCGCCTTCTCGACCACGGAACGGGTGTTGCCCCAGCCGCCGAGGTTCCACCAGTAGTAGTTGCCGGTGTCCTTGACTCCGAACGCGATCAGGAAGCCCTCCTTGCCGGACTGCTTCGTGGCCTTGAGCTTCAGGTCGTAGTCGTGCCAGGCCGGGTCGCCCGCCGTGACGAGTGTGTTCTCGGCCGCCGCGTCGGACTGGTGGTACGCCCCGTCCTTCACGGACCAGGAGCCGGTGCCCGCCGCCCTGGTCCAGCGGCTGTCGTCGCCGGAGAAGTCGTCGGCGAAGAAGCTCGCGCCGTCGGCCGACGTGACACTCACGTCGTCGTACGCCGCGGCGGTCGCCCAGGTGGAGAGGCCCACGGCGCCGGTGATCGGGCCGCTGGTGGCGGGGGTGCCGGAGGCCTGGCTCCGTACGACCTCGTCACCGACGTTGTTCATGAAGAGCTTCTGCGTCTCGTAGCTGGCGCTGCCCCATGAGGCGGTGTTGTCGAACCAGATCATGTTCGGCCGCCACTGCGCGTCGTTGGTGTCGGCGAGGAGCGGCGCGTACGAGGCGAGTTTGACGACGTCCGCGTTGCGTTCGAGGCCGGTCATGTAGGCGGCTTCGGCGAGGGCGTTGGAGAAGCGGTTGTCGAGTGACGCGTACTCGCCGAGGAAGACCTTGGGGCCCTGGCGGTCGTAGGCGTCGTAACGCTCGTTGTTCTCCAGGAACCACTGCGGGCTGTTGTAGTAGTGCTCGTCGACCATGGCGACCTTGGCATCACGGTTCAGCTGCCAGGCGCGGTCGAACGTGGCGCCGCTGTCGTCGGGGCCGGAATTGCTGATGACGGTGATGGCCGGGTACTTGGCCTCGATGGCCTTGCGGAACTCAGTGAAGCGCGCGAAGAACTGGTCGGGGAGGTTCTCCTCGTTGCCGACCTCCAGGTGGGTCAGGCCGAAGGGCTTGGGGTGGCCCATCCGGGCCCGCTTCTTCCCCCACGGGGACGACACGGGTCCGTTGGCGAACTCGATGAGGTCGAGTGTGTCCTGGATGTGGCGGCGGAGCAGCTCCGGGTCGTCGGTCGCCTTGTTCTGGCCGCAGCCGGTGACGAGGGCGGGGACGACGGGCAGGGCCATCGCGCCGATGTCCTCGGCGTACTGGAAGTACTCGTAGTAGCCGAGTCCGTAGGTCTGGTTGTAGCCCCAGAAGTTGGCGTTCACCGGACGCTGCTCGACGGGGCCGACGGTGTCCTTCCACTGGTAGGAGCGCTTGCGCTCGAAGTCCGGTGCCTCGTACGCCTCATGGCTGCCGGTGTTCACCAGGCAGCCGCCGGGGAAGCGCAGGAAGCCGGGCTTCAGGGCTGCGATCTTCTCGGCGAGGTCCTTGCGCAGGCCGTTCGGCCGGCCCTTGTAGGTGTCGCGGGGGAAGAGCGAGACCATGTCGAGCCGTACGGTGCCGCTGCCGCCGGCGGTGACGGCGAGCCGGCCGGCGCCGCTGGTGGCGCGGGCGGTGAGGGTTCCGGAGTACTTCGTCCAGCGGTCGCCGCGTGCCGTGACGCGCAGGGGCCGCGCCAACTGGGTCTCTCCGTCGCGCAGTTCCACCCTGAGCGGGTTTCCGCGCGCCTGGTCGGTGCGTGCCCACACCGAGAAGTCGTACTTCTCTCCCGCGCGCACGGCGATCCCCGCGTTGTAGCCGGAGTTCGCGACGCCGAGGCGGCCGCTGTCGCCGTCACCGTTTCCGTCGAGGTCCAGCCGCAGGTAGCGGCGGTTGCGCTCGTTCAGCCGCCCGCTGTCGTCCACGACGCGGGCCGTGCCGGTCGCTCCGCCGCTCGCGGTTTCCTTCCAGGCGGTCAGGGGGGTGTACGAGCGGTTGTCGGCGGGGTCGTACTCGAAGGAACGATTCTGCACCAGCTCGGCGTACAGTCCGCCGTCGGCGGCGTGGTTGATGTCCTCGTAGAACACGCCGTACATGGAGTCGTCGATCGCGGGCCCGGCGCCGGCCGGGTCGACGCTGATCGAGTAGTCGGTGACCGCCGCCTCCGCCGCGGCCGGCGCTTCACCGGGTGCGACGACAAGAGCGGCCGTCAGGCCGGCGAGGACCGCCGACGCGACGGCAAGCCGGTGTCTGGACTTTTTCTGACCGTGCATATGGGCTCCCGGTATTCGTTCGAAATATCGGACATTGACCACAATCCCGAACGAGAACATAGGCAGGAGCCCACGGCAGGTCAACTCCCGTGCAGCAAGAGGAAATTATTGACAGTCGATTACGCGCGTCGCCGGAGGCCGATCTCCGTGTCCGCCGCGTAGCTCTGGGTCCAGTGACGCCCGGCGTCCGACGCCCAGGTGACGTGGACGGTGTCACCGTCGGACCGGACGCGTTCCACGGTGATCGTGCGCTCCCCGGTACGTACGTCACCCCGGCGCAGCTCACCCGCCCTGACGGTCGGGTACGTGTCCTTGACCTGCGCCTCGGCGTCGTCGGCCGCCCGCACGAGCGCCGCCGCCAGCTCCCGCGCCTGTGTGGGCGTCGCGACCAGGGAGACGTACGCACTGCTCCGCGCGCCGATGTGGATCTGCCCGGACTCCGCGTCCCCTGCCGGTCCCGTGGCGACCGACACGAGGGCCACCGAATCGTCCGGTGTGTGCATGCGGATGTCGGGCATGGTTTTTCTCCTCAGGCGTGCGCGCCCACGGTGATCGTGCCGGTGGACGCTTCGGGAACGGCCTCCATGATCTCCCCGCCGCGGCGCACCTCACCGCCGAGGGCGTCCCGCTGCGTCGCGGTGAGCGTGCCCAGTGGCTCGACGATGCTGTGCGCTACCAGTCGCCGTCCGCCACCGGTTTCCCCGGCGCGTCGCCGAGCGGCTTCACCTGGTGCGGTGACGGCTGCTGCCACGGCGTGTGGTCGTCGCCCAGCCACTCACCGACGGGCTTCACCCCGCCCAGCGTGTCCGCGGGCGCCAGGTCCTCGCCGCCGGCGTCGTAGTAGTCGAACCAGGGCAGTCCCGCCCGGGTGTACGCCGCCCGGTCGACGGGGGACGACGGGGGCTCCTCCCCGGTGATACGCCGCCATTGCGGCGGGGTCACCAGATGGACGAAGACCCGGCCCGACGGCTCGGCGGCCCAGTCGGAGGCGGGCCGGTCGTCCTTGTAGACCTCCTGGCGCATGGAACCGCCCACACCCAGTCCCATCGCCGCCGCCGCAGACCGTGGCACGGGGGGACTGCCCCAGCCGCCTCCGGAGGCGGACATCACGGCCGGGGCGGCCCCCGGGGCAGGCATGCCGTACGGGGCTGCGGAACGCGGCATGGCGGCCCGCCGCTCGGCCGCCCGCCGCTGCTCCTCCCGCCACGCCTCCAGCGGCCCGTCGGCGAGCGTCCACGACTGCAGTTGCAGTCCGCCCCACTTCTCCTCGCCGGTGACCTGGCCCTCGACGGTCGCTCCCATCCCGAGCGGTACGGCGACGAACTGCCGCACCGTTCCCGACCCGGAGTTGATGCCGTCGAGCCACGGCTGGCGCGGCAGGACCAGGTAGTTCTGCGGGCCCCGTGACAGCCGGCTGTGCCACGGCTTCCCCGACACCGCGCACACCTTCCCGACCCCCACCTGAAGGGCGTTCGGTTCCACGGTCCCGGCGAAGCTCAGCCACATCGCTTCGCGCAGATACACGGGCAGCATGACGCCGCCTCTGTCCAGCCACTCCTGAGGGACTGTGGCGGCGTAGTCCTCGACTCTGCGCAGCGGGAAGTGGCCCAGGCCCGGCGGCAGGGAGTGCGTCCCCTTCTCGGGCAGGCGCAGCGTACGTACGAAACGCACCCGCACCCCGCCCGGCAGCAGCAGACTGTCCCCGTCGATCCGTACCGCACCGTTGGTCACCGGTGCTCTCCCCTCGCTTCGGTACTGCAGATCGCTTCCGGTGTTATAACGAGCGTCGCGTACCGTCCGGTTCCAGTCGAAGGTTCCGTCGTTCGGCAGACGGGGCTTGTTTTCCCCGGCATGCCGCCCTGAGCTGCGACAACACGCTCTCCGACGGCCGTTGTCAGTGGTGGGGTGCACACTGGCCCGTATCTGAGACAACGGCGTCCTGGAGGTGTCGGCCATGACCGACGTACTGCTCACTGTAGGAACACGAAAAGGGCTCTTCATCGGCCGCAGGCGCGGCGGCGATTGGGAGATCGCCGGGCCCCATTTCAACGCCCAGGCGGTGTATTCGATCGCCATCGACACCCGCGGCCCGATGCCCAGGCTGCTCGCCGGCGGGGACAGCCTGCACTGGGGTCCCTCGGTCTTCCACTCCGACGACCTGGGCGCGACCTGGGTGGAGCCCAAGCAACCCGCCGTGAAGTTCCCCGAGTTCACCGGTGCGTCGCTGGAGCGGGTCTGGCAGCTGCATCCGGCCGGGCCCGAGGCGCCCGACGTGGTGTACGCGGGGACGGAACCGGCCGCGCTCTTCCGTTCCGAGGACCGCGGCGAGTCCTTCGAGCTCGTACGGCCGCTGTGGGAGCACCCGACGCGCTCGCAGTGGGTGCCGGGCGGTGGCGGCGAGGGGCTGCACACGATCATCACCGACCCGCGTGACCCGCGGGCCGTGACGGTCGCGGTGTCCACGGCGGGCGTGTTCCGCTCGCTGGACGGCGGGGCGAGCTGGACACCGTCCAACAAGGGGGTGTCGGCGGTCTTCCTGCCCGACCCCGACCCGGAGTTCGGCCAGTGCGTGCACAAGATCGTCCAGGATGCGGCCGATCCCGACCGGCTGTACCTGCAGAATCACTGGGGGGTGTTCCGCAGCGACGACGCCGGGGCCAACTGGTCCGACATCGGAGCGGGCCTGCCCTCGACGTTCGGTTTCGCCGCCGCCGCGCATCCGCACCGCGCGGACACGGCGTACGTCTTCCCCATCACGGCGGACTCCGACCGGGTGCCCGCCGACAACAAGTGCCGGGTCTACCGCACCAGGGACGCGGGCAAGAGCTGGGAGCCGCTGACGGCCGGACTGCCCCCGGAGGCGCATTACGGCACGGTGCTGCGCGACGCGCTCTGCACGGACGCCGCCGACCCGGCGGGGGTGTACTTCGGCAACCGCAACGGCGAGCTCTTCGCGAGCGCGGACGACGGGGACAGCTGGCAGATGCTCGCCTCTCATCTGCCGGATGTGCTCTGCGTGAGGGCCGCGGTCATCGGTTGATCCGGCGCGGCCCTCTCCCGCTTCCTGGGCGAGGGCCGGCCAGGGCTGTCTGCGGGGCGCCGCGAAGTGCCCCGGACGACGGCGAGGCGGGTGTGATGACGCAGAAAATGGGCATTCGGATTTCCTCGGACCAGGAGGATGCCATGGCCATGACGGAGCAGCCGACCAAAGCCGGTACGTGCACTTCATGCGGAACGGACGGTGCTCCCGGCCACGAGCCGCCGGAACCCGCGCGCGAGCGCGTCAATCGCCGGTGGAACGAGATACTTCAGGAAACCAGGGTCGCGCAGACCGGCGTACAGATCCTCTTCGGATTCCTTCTCAGCGTGGCGTTCACCCCTGTGTTCAGGGACCTTCCCACCTTCGACCGTGCCGTGTACGTGATCACCGTCGTCCTCGGCGCGGCGGCCACCGGGTCGCTGATAGCGCCGGTGTCGATTCACCGCTTCCTGTCCGGCCAGCGCATGAAGGACGAAGTGGTGGAGGCGGCCGGCCGGCTGATGATGTGCGGCATGGTGCTCCTCGCCCTGACCATCGGCTGCACCCTCCTCCTCATCCTGCACGTGGTGCTGCCGAGCCTCCTCGGCGAGCTCCTCGCCGGTGGTGTCATGCTGTGGTTCGCCCTGTGCTGGTACGTACTGCCGCTCTGGCTCCGCCGCCGCTCCGCGCGCCGCGGCACCGACGCGTGAACCACATGCGAGGAGGGTTCAGGGCAGCTGCCAGACCACCGGCTGGGCCCCCTGGCGGACCAGCAGTTCATTGGTCCGGCTGAACGGCCGCGAGCCGAAGAAACCGCGGTCCGCCGACATCGGTGACGGGTGCGCGGACTCGATCGCGGGGAGGTCCCCGAGCAGCGGCCGCAGATTACGGGCGTCACGTCCCCACAGCACGGACACCAGCGGCTTGCCACGCGCGACCAGGGCCCGGATGGCCTGCTCGGTCACTTCTTCCCAGCCCTTGCCGCGGTGCGCGGCGGGCTTGCGGGGCGCCGTGGTGAGCGCCCTGTTGAGCAACAGCACGCCTTGTCGGGTCCACGGCGTCAGGTCGCCGTTGGAGGGCCGGGGAACGCCCAGGTCCGTGTGCAGCTCCCGGAAGATGTTCTCCAGGCTGCCCGGCAGGGAACGTACGTCGGGCGAGACCGCGAAGCTGTGCCCGATGGCCATTCCCGGCGTCGGGTACGGGTCCTGACCGACGATCAGGACCCGCACCTCGTCGAAGGGCTGCTGGAAGGCCCGCAGGACATGTGCTCCAGCAGGCAGATAGGTGCGGCCGGCTGCGATCTCCGCGCGCAGGAAGTCGCCCATCGCGGCGATGCGCCCGGCCACAGGACGCAGCGCCTCCGCCCATCCGGGTTCTACGAGTTCGTTCAACGGTCGTGCTGCCACGGCAGATCACCCTACCGGCCTACGCGGAGCACGGCCGACAGCAGGCACCAATGCCCTCCTCCGCACCGGTGGCCGTAGTTCTGCCCGATCCGAGCAGGCGAGGCCGGGATAGGCTGCCGCGGTCACTCCTCTTCTCCCCGGAGCCGGTCCATGAGGTCAAGCAGGCGTTCGCCGGACGTCCGGACGACTGCCGTGACGCCGTGGGTGCTCGGGGTCGACTCCGGCGGGTCGGGGCTGCGGGTGGCGCTCGCGAAAGCCTCGGGCAACGGGCGCCCGGACACCGGACACGCCGCGACCACCGCGTCGCGTGAGCCCGTACGCACCGGGCCCGCCGGAATCGACGCGGCGCATCTGCTGGACCAGCTGCTGCCCATGGCACGGGCACTCCTCGACAGCGCCGGAGACCCGGACGCCGGAGACCGGCACGGCGGCTCCACGCCCCCCGTCACGATCGGCGCCGTGGCGATCGGCGCCGCCGGTATGGCGACCCTCGGCGACGACCTGCGGGCCCGGCTGCCCGGGGCGCTGAAGAGCGCGCTGGGCGTACGGCGCCTCGCGCTCGCCGCCGACGCCGTCACTGCGTACGCGGGAGCGCTCGGCCTGCGGCCGGGAGCGGTGGTCGCGGCCGGCACCGGGATGATCGCGCTCGGTACGGACCTGTCCCGCTGGCGCAGGGCCGACGGCTGGGGGCATCTGCTCGGCGACTGCGGCAGCGGTGCCTGGATCGGCCGCGCCGGACTCGAAGCCGCGATGCGCGCCCACGACGGGCGCGGTGGTGGCTCCCGCGCCCTGCTGGCCCGCGTGGAGGCGGTTTTCGGTCCGGCGCCCGAACTGCCCGGCCTGCTCTACCTGCGCGCCGACCGCCCCGCCGTGCTCGCCTCGTTCGCGCCGGAGGTGGCCCGCTGCGCTGCAGCCGAACCCGCCGATCCGGTCGCGGCGGGGATCCTGCGGGAGGCGGCCGGGCACATCGCCGACGCCGCCGCTGCCGTCTGCCCGCCGTCCGGGGAGTGCGAGGTCGCCCTCACCGGTGGTCTGTTCAAGATGGGCGACCCGCTGCTCGTACCGCTGCGGGACGCGCTCGCCGAGCGGCTGCCGCACGCGCGCACCGTCCCGGCGGCCGGAGATCCGCTGGCCGGAGCCGTGCGCGTCGCCGCGTCGCTCGCCACGGACGGTCTGCGGCTGCCGGTCGACGGGCGCCTGTTGCACGTACCGACAGAGCAGGGCAGTTGAACTCATAGCGACTCACGGGATAAATGCGGACAGACACCGCTGCAACGCCCCCTCCCCGAACAGCCAAGCAGACAAACGCAGTAGCATGCGGCGCCATGAGCTCCCCCACTGGGCCCGCATCCGGCCTGCCTGTACGAATGCCGCGACCACGCCAGTCCGGACGGCACCGCCGGCCGGAACCCGTGGTGGCTCCCGAGGGCGCGCCCGCGCTTGTCCTCGCCGTCCCCGGCACGCCGGGCAGCGCGTCGCGCAGCCTGGCGGAGGAAGTCGTCAGTATCGCCCGTTCCGAGCTGCCCGGGCTTGAGGCCAGGATCGGCTATCTCGACGGCGACAACGACGAGTACCCCGCGCTGGAGAACGTTCTCGCGCGCACCGCCGCCGACCGCACCGCCCGCTACGAGCAGGCGCTCGCCGCGGGCCGCGAGGTCGCCGAGCCGCAGGGCCCGGCCGCCGTCGTGGTGCCGCTGCTCGCCGGCCCCGAGAACGCTCTGATGCGCCGGATACGGCAGGCCGTCATGGACAGCCGTGCCGCCGTCGAGCTGACCGACGTCCTCGGCCCGCACCCGCTCCTCGCCGAGGCCCTGCACGTGCGCCTCTCCGAGGCCGGCCTGGCCCGCGCCGACCGGGCGAGACTGTTCACGGTCGCCACCGCGGCCGACGGCATCATCCTGGCCACCGTGGGCGGCGACGAGGCCGTGCAGGCCGCCGGCATCACCGGCATGCTGCTGGCCGCGCGTCTCGCCGTACCGGTAATCGCGGCCGCGCTCGACGAGGAGGGTTCGGTCGGCGCCGTCGCGGAGCAGCTGCGCGGCTCCGGCTCCACCCAGCTCGCGCTGGCGCCGTACGTGATCGGCCCCGAGGTGCCCGACAGCCTGCTGGACGCGGCCGTCAAGGAGGCGGACTGCGCGACCGCCGAGCCGCTGGGCGCCTACCCCGCGATCGGCAAGCTCGCCCTGTCGCACTACACGACAGCACTGGGCATCGCCCCGCACCAGCCGGCACAGGGCATGCCGGCCCACTGAGCGACGCCCTCCCACCGCACGCCGACCGCGGTACGGAGGGACCGGGCACGCACGAAGGCCGAGGGCCCGCACCGGGTGAAACCGACCGGTGCGGGCCCTCGGGCGCTCCTGTCAGCCGAAGACGACGCAGGACGCCGCCGGGGCCTGTATGGAGCCGGCTCGGCGCGGGACGCCCGTCTCCTGGTCGATGTCGAACCAGGTGACGTCCCCGGAGCGTTCGTTGGCGGCGTACAGCCTGCGCCCCGAGGGATCCAGGGTGAGGTCGCGCGGCCACTGCCCGCCGCACTCCACCGTCGTCACGAACCGCGCCTTCGCGCCGGACGCGTCGAGCGCGAGCACGGCGACGCTGTCGTGCCCGCGGTTGGCCGCCCAGAGGAAGCGCCCGTCGTGGGCGACGACAGCCTCGGAGGGGTACGTCGCCCCGTCGGCGCCCGGCTCCACCACAGGGGCCTCACCGAGCGGTACGAGCACTCCCGACTCGGCGTCCCAGCGGCAGACGGTGACGGTCGGCTCCAGCTCACCCAGGACGTACGCGTGACCGCCTGCGGGGTGAAAGGCCAGGTGGCGCGGTCCGGTGCCCGGCCGCAGCGCGGTCTCGGTGTGCACGCGCAGCGTCCCGGTGGCCGAAGCGAGTTCGCAGACCCGTACGGAGTCGGTGCCGAGGTCGACGCTGAGCACCCACCGTCCCGTGGGGTCGGGCAGCACCTGGTGGGTGTGCGGTCCCGCCTGGCGGTCCTGATCGGGGCCGTTGCCCCGGTGGTGCAGTACGCCGGTGGCCGCTTCCGGGGCGCCGTCCGCGCCGACCGGGAGCACCGTGACGCTCCCCGAGCCGTAGTTGGCGGTCACCAGGTGCCCGGCGGCCAGCGTGAGGTGGGTGGGCGCGGCGGCGCCCACGAGGACCGGCTCACCGACCGGGAGCGGGGCGCCGTCGCCGGTCACGTCGAAGGCCGCGACGGCACCGTCCTCGCCCTCGCTCACGGCGTACAGGATCTCTCCGCCGGGGGCGAGCGCGAGGAACGACGGGTCGGCGACGGCGTCGGTGGATCCGAACACGGTCAGGGCGCCTGTCTCCGGGTCCACGGCGGCGGCGGTGATCCCATGTCCCCCTGCCGAGGTGAACGACCCGATGAACGCCCGCCCGGACCGGCCGGAATGCCCGGACCGCCCGGTACGCCCAGCCCGCCCGGTACGCCCAGCCCGTTCGGCCTCGTTGCTGCTGCTCACCGTGGAGCCCCTTTCCGCCAGTTGACCGCGTACAGCCTCAAGAGCTGTGACAGCTTTGATCACATTCTGCCGGGGCGGCGGGCGGCTCGGTGGCGGCGGTTGCCGGCCCCGGCTCAGGCGCTCACCACGGGGGCGCGCGGTGAGGTGCGCAGGGGCGTGGCGAGGTCGGCGAGCGCCCTCTCCAGCTCGTGGAGATGACGCAGCGCGGCCTCGGCCCCCGGGTGGTGCCCGGACGCCGGTACGGGCGCGAGCGGCGGCTCCGCGCCCTCGGGCCTGGCCGACGGCGATACGAGCGCCTCCACCGCGGCCTCCACGCGCCAGCAGGCGGCCGCGAGGCGGGCGTCGTGGGAGGCGTCGGGGTCGGCGGCGACGGAGGCGAGGGCACGTACCAGCCGGGCGCAGTCGTCGAGCAGGGCGATGACCTGGCGGGCGCGGGCCTTGCGGGCGCGCAGCGGGCTGAGCGGGTGCACCAGCGGGGCGAGCGAGATCCGCACCCGGCCGAGGAGGAGTTCCAGTTCGGCGACGCGGTGCGCCGGGTCGGCCGTGTCGTCCCCGGCCAGCCGGCGGGCGGCGTCCGCCGTGCAGGCGCGCACGCAGTGCAGGGCGCGCTGGATCCAGGCGTCGGTCGTGCCGTGGGTGGTGACGGGCAGGACGAGGGCGACGGCGAGGGCCGCGCCGATCGCGCCGACGGCGGTCTCCTCGAAGCGCAGCAGGAGCAGTCCGGGGTGCAGGACGCCGAGGAGTCCGTACAGCAGACCGGCCATGACGGTCACGAAGAACATCATCCAGCTGTACGAGGGGGCGGCCGTGTAGAAGATCCCGAAGACGCAGACGGCGACGAGCGCGGCGGTCGGCACGGGGGCCCCGGCGACGGGTACGGCGATCAGCAGGCCGGCCCCGATGCCGGCGACCGTGCCGAGTACGCGACGGAAGCCGCGTACCAGGGTCTCGCCGCGCGCCGTGGTGTTGACGAAGATCCACCAGGCTGTGCCGACGGCCCAGTACCAGCGCTCCTGGGAGAGCAGCTGGCCCAGTGCGAGCGCGAACGCGCACGCCGCGGTGACCTGGAACGCCTGCCGGGTGGTGGGCCGTGCGAGGCCGCGCCCGGTCAGCGGCGGCGGGACGGCGGGCGGCGGGGTGCGCCGCTCGATGCACCACGCCCCGAAGCGCACGGCGGCCGACACGGCGACGGCGAGCGCGAGGGCGCCGTACAGCTCGGGCAGCTGGCCGGGGACGGCGTGCAGGAACTGGGTGGCGAAGAACTGCATGAACGCGAAGATGCCGAGCGCGTGCCCGCGCGGCCCCCACCGCCTGGCGTACGCGCCGCAGAAGACGACCAGCAGGAACGCCAGGTCGCGCAGGAGCGGTGCGCCGTGCAGCGCTGTCGCGAGGGCGAGCACGGGGAAGCCCGCGACCGGGAGCAGGGCGGTCGTGGCGGCCTGGCGGCGCACGGTCGCGTCCTGGACGGTGAAGAGCGCGAGAAGCGCGGCCAGGCCCGCGGTGATGGAGGCGGTCAGGGACAGCCCGGCCAGTTCGGCGGCCGCCACCGAAAGACCCACGCCGATGACGGCGCGCGTGGAGACGCGCAGGCGCAGGAGCCCCGGATCAGGAGCGGTAAACATCCTCTTCACGACGGTAGGTTCCGCCCCCCTTCGGCGTACGAAGCACCCGCTTCGGACTTCAGACATGGCGAAGGCGCCGTGGGTCCGGAAGTCGGCTTCGTTGCCGTCCGGCGCTGGCGGCGCCATCAATAAGTAAAAGGAAAGCATCAAGAGGCACAGTGGCTCAACTCGTCCCCATACGACTGGACCATTGGTACAGTCGGTGGTCCGACAGCAGGGCCAGAAGGAGACCAACGGATCATGGCAGTGGACGAGCTCGACACCCG
This sequence comes from Streptomyces sp. ISL-99, assembly GCF_018614005.1. NCBI lineage: Bacteria > Bacillati > Actinomycetota > Actinomycetes > Kitasatosporales > Streptomycetaceae > Streptomyces > Streptomyces sp. ISL-99. The sequence goes on along the minus strand of NZ_JAGGPC010000038.1, from coordinate 76,419 downwards.
CATCCTGCGGCTGCTCATCGAGCAGCCGCGCACGAGCGTGCGCGAGTACGCCCGCCTCCTCGGGATCGCGCGTGGAACGCTCCAGGCCCGCCTCGACCGGCTGGAGCGCGACGGTGTGATCACCGGTACGGGTCCCAGCCTCTCCCCCGCCGCCCTCGGCCACCCGGTGCTCGCCTTCGTGCACGTCGAGGTCACGCAGGGGCATCTGGACGAGGTGGGCGACGCCCTGGCGGCCGTACCGGAGATCATCGAGGCGTACTCCATCACGGGCGGCGGGGACCTGCTCACGCGGGTGGCCGCGCGTGACGCGGGGCATCTGGAGGACGTCATCCAGCGGCTGATCCAGATTCCCGGCGTCGTACGGACACGGACCGAGGTGGCGCTGCGCGAGCGCGTCCCGCACCGGCTGCTTCCGCTGGTCGAGTCGGTGGGCCGGGCGGCCGCGAAGCGGGACTGACCGGCCGGCTTGGCATGCTGGTGCCATGAGCCTCCCGCACCGCACCTCGGTCATCTTCGATCTCGACGGCACGCTCGTGGACAGCGAGCCGAACTACTACCGGGCGGGCAGGCAGCTGCTCGCCCGGTACGGCGTCACGGACTTCGGCTGGGAGGACCACACCCGCTTCATCGGCATCGGCACGCGCGAGACGCTGGCCTCCCTGCGGGAGCGGTACGGGATCACCGCGCCGCTCGACGAGATGCTCGCCGGCAAGAACCGGCTGTACCTGGAGCTGGCCGCCGCGTCCACCGAGATCTTCCCCGAGATGCGGAAGTTCGTGGAGCGGCTGCACTCCGAGGGGACCCCGATGGTCGTGGCCTCGGGCTCCTCGCGGGCCGCCATCGAGGCCGTGCTCGCCTGCACCGGTCTGGACACCCACATCACCGAGGTTGTCTCCGCCGAAGAGGTGCCGTACGGCAAGCCCGCGCCCGACGTCTTCCTGGAGGCCGCGCGCAGGATCGGCGTCGCGCCGGCCGACTGCGTGGTCCTGGAGGACGCCCCGGCCGGCGCTGCGGCGGCGCACGCCGCGGGCATGCGCTGCGTCGCCGTGCCGTACGTGCGCGGGACGCAGGACGATCCGGCGTTCGCCACGGCCGGGCTGCTCTTCCCCGGCGGCCAGGACGAGTTCACGGCGCAGGCCGCGTACGACTGGCTCTGCCGGCGGCCGGCTCCGTCAACTCCGTCCTGAACAAGTCACATCACCTTCACGCACACCTCACCGTTCCCCCGCTGCGAACCTGATGCGAGCATGCCGTTCGTCGACGGCGGCATTCGCGGTGATCACACCCATGTCCTCCGCACAGGCGGCCACCGGTCCTTCCGTCGGCGCGAAGGGCGCGTTCCTGCTCGACAGCAAGCCGAACAAGACGCTGTGGAGCAAGGCCGCCGACACCAAGCGGCAGATGGCCAGCACGACGAAGGTCATGACGGCCGTCGTGGTGCTGGAGACCCGTGGCGTGGACCTCAACAAGAAGATCACCGTCAAGCAGAGCTACCGCGACTACGTCGCCATCGAGGCTGCGACGCCGCGTTCGCCCTCGCCGACACGTTCGGCACGGGCACCACCGAGGCGGCCCGCACCAAGTCGTTCATCTCCAAGATGAACAAGAAGGCCTCGGACTTGGGGATGGCCAACACCAAGTACGACTCCTTCGACGGCATTTCACAGGCGGGGAACAACTACACCACGCCGCGCGACTCGGCCAAGCTGCCCGGCGCGCCCTCGGGAACTCGACCTTCGGGTCGGTCGTGAAGGCGACCAGCACCAAGCAGACGGCCACCAACGGCCGGGTGTACACCTGGTACAACACGAACAAGCTGCTCGGTTCGTACAGCGGCGCGATCGGTATCAAGACCGGTACCGGTTCCGTCGCGGGTCCCTGCCCTGGTGTTCGCCGCCAAGCGGGGCGACCGGACGGTCGCGGGCGTCGTTCTCAACAGCCCGGACCGTTACACGGACGCCAAGAAGATGCTCGACTGGGCGTTCAGGACACACACCACGATGAAGCTGCGCACGCTCCCGGCGGGAGCCGAGCAGGACTAGCCACACCGCAGTACGGGAGCCCCGGCCGGACGCTTTCCGGCCGGGGCGTTCTCGTCCCGCTCCAGAACACCGTTTCGCCCCGCGCGGCTAGGGCTTGAGCAGCGTCTTGATCATGCCGTCCTGCTTGGCCTGGAACATCTCGTACGCCCTCGGCGCGTCCGCGAGCGGCATGGAGTGGGTGGCGAAGCCCTCGACGCCCAGGGGGTCGCCGTCGGTGAGGAGCGGCAGGAGGTCGTCCACCCAGCGCTTGACGTTGGCCTGGCCCATCCGCAACTGGATCTGCTTGTCGAAGAGCGTCAGCATCGGCATCGGGTCCGCCATGCCGCCGTACACGCCGGACAGCGAGATCGTGCCGCCCCGGCGCACCACGTCGATCGCGGTGTACAGGGCGTGCAGGCGGTCCACTCCGGCGTGTTCCATCAGCCGCTGGCTCACCGCGTCGGGCAGCAGGCCGGTCACCCACTGCGCCGCCTTGGCGACGGGAGCCCCGTGTGCCTCCATGCCGACGGCGTCGATCACGGCGTCGGTGCCCCGGCCGTCGGTCAGGTCGCGGATGGCGTCGGGGAGGTCCTTGCCGTAACCGCGCAGGTCGAGCGCCTTGACGCCACGGGTGCCCGCGCGGCTCAGCCGCTCCGGCACCAGGTCGACGCCGACCACCAGGCTCGCGCCCCGGTGCAGTGCGACGCGGGCCGCCATCTCGCCGATGGGTCCGAGGCCGAGTACGGTCACGGTGCCGCCGGGCGGAATCGCGGCGTACTCGACGGCCTGCCAGGCGGTGGGCAGCACGTCGGAGAGGTAGACGAAGCGTTCGTCGGGCGGCCCTTCGGGCACTTTGACGGGCAGGCTGTCACCGAACGGCACGCGCAGGAACTCGGCCTGGCCGCCCGGGACTTGACCGTACAGCTTGGTGTATCCGAACAGCGCCGCGCCCATGCCGCGCTCCCGGACCTGGGTGGTCTCGCACTGCGAGTGCAGGCCCTGCTCGCACATGAAGCAGTGCTGGCAGGAGACATTGAAAGGGATCACGACCCGGTCGCCCGGCGCGAGCGTGGAGACGCCCGCGCCGACTTCCTCGACCACGCCCATCGGCTCGTGTCCGAGGATGTCTCCCGGATCCAGATAGGGCCCCAGGACCTCGTACAGATGCAGGTCGGAACCGCAGATGCCGGTCGAGGTGACGCGTACGATCACGTCGGTCGGCTCTTTCAGCTGCGGGTCGGGCACCGTCTCCACCCGTACGTCCCGCCTTCCGTGCCAGGTCAGTGCGCGCATCGCTCTCTCCTCCTCGCCGGCTCCTTACGCGGCTCCGGGTCCCCCCGGCGGGCGCCGCCATTCCTGAATGTCCGGATCGCGCACACACCGGGGTTTGCCCCCGGACGGGACGGGCACCCGGCGGCTCATGGACGGGCTCCCGATGGACCAGAGGTGGTTGCGCAGGGCCGCCTGCGCGGACGCCGACCCGGAGATCTTCTTCCCCGTGGGGGCCAAGGGGCCCGCGCTGGACGAGCAGGCCGCGGCCAAGGAGGTGTGCGGGCGCTGCCCCGTGACGCGGCAGTGCCTCACCTACGCGGTGCGTTCGGGACAGCGCACCGGGGTGTGGGGCGGCCTGAGTGAGGACGAGCGCTCGGCGCTGCACAGGGCCGGTGCGCGGTCCGGACGGAGGACGGGCGCTCAGGGCTGAGCCGGTACGGGCGGGTGCGCGCCCGGCGTGCTGCCAGACGTCCCCGCAGGGCTCACTCGGCCCGCACGCGCCGATACCGCGCGAAGGGTGACCGCCGGCCGCGGAGGGAGGGGCGCCACCTCATGGCGCGGGTCGCCAGGGCGGCGTACGCGATGCCGACGACGAGCGAGGCGAGCGTCGCGACCAGCGCGAACTGGTCCTCCAGGCGCGGGAAAACCTGCCAGTGCGTCACATAGATGTAGAGCGAACTGCCCGCGAGTACGCCGGCGACCCGGTTGACGGAGGTGAGACTCGGTATTCTCCGGACCCAGATCAGCAGTGTCAGGCCGGCCACGACGACCACCTCGCGGGCCGGCTCCCCGCTGAAGAAGCCCGGCACGGTCGCCAGGACCGCGGCGTTCACGAACAGCCGCTGTCCCACCGTGGTCGCCCGCGCGGCGGTCCAGCCCAGGGCGAAGAGCCAGAAGACCGTGACCACCAGCGGAACGTGTCCCCGGGCGTCGAGACCGAAGGGGTCGTAGCGGCCGATCAGCCCGAGGGCCATCAGGACAGCGGGGAGCGCGAACGGGAAACGCCGCTCGGCGCGGTCCAGTTGTGGGACGGCCAGCAGCGCGGCCATGGCGACCAGCATGTAGAGGAGGACCTCGATGAACCAGAAGCCGTCGTTGGGGCCGAGGAGGCTGGTGAGCAGCAGGACGTTGGTGAGGCGGTAGTCGTCGGTGACGAGCAGCATCAGCGCGAGCCAGGCCATGCTCGGCACGGCGATCCGCGCGACGCTGCGGCCGACGTTCCGTACGCGCTCGCGCCGGTCGGCCGAAGTGAGGTGGAAGCGGGCGAAGTTGTACCCCGCCACGCCAAGCAGTACGTGCGCTCCGCCCTTGATCCAGAAGAGATGAATGTGCGAGCCGACGATGAGGACGATGGCTACGGCGCGCAGGGCGACGCTGGTTTCCAGCGTGCGGCGGCGGGTGCCGCGTCGCTGTGGGGCGGGCCGGGCGGGCGGCTGCCGGAGGTCGCGGATGGGGAGCGTGTGCCAGTTGTCGGGCAGGTGCCCCAGGGCGTCTTCGAGGTTCAGTGACATCTCGACGTACGACAGGGAGTCGCCACCGAGGCCGACGAAGCTGCTGTCCTCGGTGACATCGTCCCGGTCGAGAATCCGCGCGTACAGCCGGCACAGGTCGACGGCGGGCGGTGACGCGGTTGTCGCCGCGTCGGCAGGGGCTTCGGGCTCTGGCCGGGTCAGCGCGCGTATCGCCGGGTAGTCGGGCTTCCCCGTGGCGAGCCTGGGGAGTTCGGGAAGGACACAGACGCGTACGGCGCGCGCCGGCAGACCGCATTCGGCGGTCACCAGCCGTCGCACCTCGACGGGATCGACGGGGTCGACGGGATCGACGGGGTCGACGGCGTTCGTAGCGCCGGCGACGGCCACGGCGAGCTCGTCGTCGTCACCGGTGCAGCAAGCGGTGACGCCGCGCTTGTCGAGCATCGCCTCCACTTGCTGGGGGTCGATCCGCAGACCGAGGATCTTCGCGAACCGGCTGCGCCGGCCGACCAGTTCGTACAGCCCGTCGGGGGTGCGCCGGGCGATGTCCCCGGTGTGCAGTTCGTCGACCGTACGGCCCAGCCCGAGGTCGTCCGGGCTTTCGGCGTAGCCGAGCATGACGTTGGGCCCCGCGTACACCAGCTCTCCGGTGGACTCGCCCGGCCACTCCGGCAGCGGCCGGAGACGGAAGGAACCGCCGGGGACCGGGATTCCGGCCGCCTCGGGGCGGGTTTGGGCGAGATGCGGCGGCAGGTAGGCCATGCGGGCCGTCGCCTCGGTCTGGCCGTACATGACGAACAGGTCCCAGCCGGCGGTGCGGCCCAGGGCGGCGTACCGCGCGACCCGGTCGGGCGCCAGCCGTCCGCCGGCCTGCGTGACGTACCGCAGGTGGGGCAGTTCCATCGCGGCGAAGCCGATCCGGTCGAGCAGGTCGAAGGTGTACGGGACGCCGGCGAACGTCGATCCGCGGGCACTGCGGAACAGCTCCCAGAAGCAGGTGTCGGTGACCGAGAGGCCGGTGAGGATCACCGCGGCGCCGCGCAGCAGGTGGCTGTGGATGACGGAGAGGCCGTAGCAGTAGTGCATCGGCAGGGTGGTCGCGGCGCGGTCGGTGTCCCGGATGTCCAGGTAATCGGCTATGGACTCGGCGTTGGCCTGAAGGTTCTCGTGCGAAAGCCGGACGAGTTTCGGCGACCCGGTGGAGCCGGAGGTGCTCAGCAGCAGCGCGAGGTCCGGGTGGAGGGTGTGCGCGGAGACGTGACGCCGCTCGTCGAACACCCACTGCCCGCCGTCCGGGTGCGCCACGACGTCCGGGTCGTACGCGTCGATCAGTGAGCGCACGGCCTCGGGGTGGTCGCCCGGCACGAGCAGGACGGGGTGTCCCGCCGCCAGGGCCGCGAGGTGCACGACGAGAGCGTCGACGGTGTTGGCGGCGACGAGCAGGACCAGGCGCCGGGCCGGGCCGAGGCGGCGGGCGGCGGCGTCCACCCGTACGGCGAGCTCGCGGTAGGACACCGGGCCGTCGGCGGTGATGACGGCCGTGCGGTCGCCGTGAGCGGCGAGGCCGCGGGCGAACGGAACGGTCTTGGCGCCTGGGAGCAGGCCGGAAGGGGCTTTCACGAGCGCATCTTAGGAAAGCCTTACCTGCTTGGGTAGTCACAGGAACATCACAGGTGATCCACTGCGCGTGCACAGATAAAGACGAGGTAAGGTCGGCTTCGCCGTCCGGCCGACACCGCCGAAACGTTACGTACGTCACTCTTGACGTTAGGTTAGCTTTACCTTATTCATAGGGCGTCCCCAGCTTCCTCCGCGGCCCCGCTACGCCGCTCGCTCCCTGACGACGCGACGCGACGCGCGGCGCAAGTGAGCTCTGCAGAAAGGCTTCGCATGCGACGCCCCCTGATCCGACGTCTGACCGCGCTGGGCGCGGCGGCGGCCCTCCTCGCCACCGTCGGCGGCTGCGGCAACCCCGAGGACGACGCCGGTCTCGTGATCTACTCCGGCCGCAACGAGAACCTGGTCAAGCCGCTCCTGGACGATCTCGAGAAGGCGATCGGGACCACGGTCGCCGTCCGCTACGGCGACAGCGCCGAGATGGCGGCGCAGATCCAGGAAGAGGGCGACAAGACCAAGGCCGGCCTGTTCTTCTCGCAGGACGCCGGGGCCCTCGGTGCCCTGTCCTCGAAGGGCCTGCTGAAGAAGCTTCCCCAGTCGTCGCTGGACCGGGTGGAACCGTCGTTCCGCGGCAGCGCGGGCGACTGGGTCGGCACCTCGGGGCGGGTCCGCGTCCTCGCGTACAACCCCGGCCAGGTCAAGAAGGTGCCGGACAGCGTGCACGAGCTGACCAAGCCCGAGTGGAAGGGCAAGATCGGTTACGTGCCGACCAACGCCTCTTTCCAGGCCTTCGTCACCGGTATGCGCGTCCTGGAGGGCGACGACGCCACTCGCGCCTGGCTCAAGGGCCTCAAGGCCAACGAGCCCAAGGTGTACGAGAACAACCTCAAGACGCTGGACGCGGTCAGCGAGGGCGAGGTCGCCCTCGGACTCGTCAACCACTACTACTGGTACGAGCAGGTCGCCGAGAAGGGCGAGGACAAGGTCGGCGCGAAGATCCACTTCCTGCCCGGCGGCGACCCCGGTTCGCTGGTCAACGCGGCCGGAGTCGGCATCCTCAAGGGCAGCGACCAGGCGCCGGCGGCACAGAAGGCCGTGGACTTCCTGCTGTCCAAGAAGGCACAGACGTACTTCGCGGACGAGACCAAGGAATACCCGCTGGCCGCCGGCGTCACCAGCAAGGTCAAGGACCTGCCGCCGCTGGACTCCCTCGACGCTCCCGAGATCGACCTCGGCAAGCTGGAATCGCTTCAGGAGACCCTGAAGATGCTCCAGGACGCCGGGATGGTCTGAGCGACATGACTGCCCCGGATCCCGTCGCACCGGCGGGACCGGACGCTCTCCCGCCCCGCCCGTCCGGACCTCACGCGCCGGCCGGGCGGCTGCGCGCCGAGCGCCGCCCGCCTGCCGTCCTCGTCGTTCCCGCCGTCGTGGCGGCGGTGTTCGCGCTGCTGCCGCTCGGCTACCTCGCGGTCCGCTCCCTGGAGCGCGGGCCCGCCTTCGCCTGGCAGGTCGTCGCGAACGAGCGCACTGCGCAGCTGCTCGGCCGGAGCCTGGGGCTCGCCGCTGTCGTCGTCACCGCCTGCCTCGTGCTGGGCATTTCGCTGGCCTGGCTGACCGTACGGACCGCTCTGCCCGCCGCCAGGGCCTGGTCCGTACTGGTGACTCTGCCGCTGGCGGTGCCCAGCTATGTGGCGGCGTTCGCGTGGCTGTCCGCCTTCCCGGGCCTCGCGGGCTTCACCGGGTCGGCCCTCGCGCTGACCCTGGTGAGCTTCCCGTACGTCTACCTGCCCGTCACGGCCTCGCTGCGCGGCGCGGATCCGGCGCAGGAGGAGGTCTCACGCTCGCTCGGAAACGGGCCACTGCGGACCTTCCTGCGCGTGACGCTGCCTCAGGTGCGGCCCGCGGCGGCCGGCGGGGCGGTACTGGTCGCGCTGTACGTGCTGTCCGACTTCGGCGCCGTGTCCCTGATGCGGTACGACACCTTCACCCGCGGTATCTACACCTCGTACCGGGCCAGCTTCGACCGCACACCCGCCGCGGCGCTCAGCGTCGTCCTGGTGGTGATGACCGTCGCGCTGGTCGCGGCCGAGGCACGTACGCGCGGTCGCGCCGGCCACGCGAGAACGGGCACCGGAACAGCACGCCCGGCCGTCACCGTTCCCCTCGGCCCGTGGCGCGTACCCGCGCTCGCCTGGTGCGCGACGGTCACGGCCGTCGCCGTCCTCACGCCGCTGGCGACGCTCGGGTACTGGCTCGCCGTCGGCAACTCCGCGACCTGGGACCCGGCCCGGCTGCTCGACACCGCCGGCACGACCCTCGGCGTCGCCGCGGCGGGCGCCGCGCTCACCACCCTGCTCGCCCTGCCCGTGGGGGTCGTCGCCGCCCGTCACCGCGGACGGACCGCGCAACTGCTGGAGCAGTCCGCGTACGCGGGCCACGCCCTGCCGGGCATCACGGTCGCCCTGTCGCTCGTCTTCTTCGCGGTCCGTTACGCCGAACCGCTCTACCAGGCGTACCCGTTGCTGGTCTGCGCGTACGCCGTGCTCTTCCTGCCGGTCGCGGTCGCCGCCACGCGGGCCGCCGTACTGCAGTCCCCGCCGGTACTGGAGGACGTCGCCCGCTCGCTCGGCCGCAGTCCTCTGCGCGTGCTGCGCGAGATCACCGTGCCGCTGGCCGCGCCGGGGGTCGCCGCGGGGGCAGCGCTGACCTTCGTCGTCTGCATGAAGGAACTGCCGGCGACCCTGCTCCTGCGCCCCACCGGCATGGACACCCTGGCCACCCGCCTGTGGACGGAGACGGGAACCGGGTCGTTCGCGGCCGCCGCGCCGTACGCGGCGGCGCTGATCCTGCTCGCCGCCATCCCCTCCTACCTCCTTGGGAGGCACCGCACATGAACGATCTGCGGATCACCGGAGTGTCCAAGGCCTACGGCCCGGGCTCGACGGTCCTCGACGGACTCGACCTGCACGTCCCCAGCGGCGCTCTGGCCGCCGTACTCGGCCCGTCCGGCTGCGGCAAGACCACCCTGCTGCGCGTCATCGCCGGTTTCCTGCGGGCGGACGCGGGCTCTGTCACGGTCGGCGGCCGCACCCTGACCGCACCGGGGGTCCACCTCCGTCCGGAGAGCCGCCGGGTCGGCATCGTGCCCCAGGAGGGCGCGCTCTTCCCGCACTTGAGCGTCGCCCGCAACGTGGCCTTCGGCCTGACCGGCCTGGACCGCGCCGAACGCCGCGGCCGTACCGAGCACATGCTCGAACTGGTCGGCCTGGCCGGATACGGCGACCGCATGCCGCACGAACTGTCCGGCGGCCAGCAGCAACGCGTCGCCCTGGCCCGCGCCCTGGCACCGGAGCCGGCCCTGGTCCTGCTGGACGAGCCGTTCAACGCCCTCGACAATGCCCTGCGCGCGGGAGTCCGGGCGGACGTCCGGGCCGCCCTGCGCGCGACCGGCGCGACCGGCGTCCTGGTCACCCACGACCAGCAGGAAGCCCTCTCGACGGCCGACCTCGTCGCGGTCGTACGGGACGGCCGGGTCGCCCAGTGCGCCACACCCCAGGAGGTGTACCGCCGCCCGGCCGACACGTGGGTGGCCCGCTTCGTCGGCGACGCCGTACTGCTCCCCGGCACGGCAGAAGACGCCACCGCCGCGACCGCGCTGGGCCGCCTCCCGCTCACCGCACCCACCGAGGTCCGGCGCGAAGGCACTGTCCTGCTGCGCCCCGAGCAACTGCGACTCACCGAAGGCACAGCCGCGACGGCCCGGGGCACCGTGACCGATGTGGCCTTCTACGGTCACGACGCCATGGTCACCGTCTCGGTCGACGGCCTGGGCGACCCGGTCGGCATCCGCGTCACCGGCCCCGTATCCGTACGACCGGGCGAACGCACCGGCATCCACGTCACGGGCGACGCGACGCTCATCGGGTGAAGGCGACGAGCACGTCCACGTCAACGGCTCGTCGTAAAGGGTTGTCCTTGTTGGTGTCCGTCAAACTCCGTCAGGGCAACGCCGCACTACCCCGGACTGGGCACTCCACATGGTTCGTCGTCGGGAGGGCATGGAGATGGCGGGATCCCCGTAAAGAAGCAGGTCAAGGCGCAGCGACGGTCACGAACTGCCAGAGTCGGGCAGTCCGGCGGGCAGTGCGTCGTGTTCCTGCTCGACGGCGGGCTCGCCGGAGGAGGGGAGCAGTTGCGGGATGCCGTCGACGATCGGATAGCGGCGGCGCAGGCGCGGATTGTAGAGAGCGCCCCTGATCTCGTCGAGGATCAGCGGACCCTTGTCGAGCGGGCAGGCGAGGATCTTCAGCAGCGGGTTGTCAGGCTTCATGGCCGGGTTCCTTCGGAGGTGGGGATGTCCGCGTCGTGTCGCGGCATGGTGAGCAGGACCGTCAGGGCCAACGCGGTGCCGCCGAGGCGGAGTAGCAGCCGCAACGGGTCCTCGGGCAGTGGCTCGTCGAAAGCGATCGTGCCGCTGACGATGGTGAACACGCAGGTCACCGTCGAGCACACCGGGACGATCAGTGACGCCCGGCAGCGCTGCAGGGCGGTCTGCGACAGCACCAGTCCGCTGACCCCGGTGAACAGCAGAAGGTACGGGTAGGGGGAAGCGAGCAGGGCCGACACGGAGCCTTGGAGGTCCGAGGTGCCCAGGTGCCCGGAGATGCCCTTGATGGCGAGCGAGCTGACTCCGTACAGCAGACCGATCGCCACCGCGTAGGCCACTCCGGTGGTCGGCTGCCGGTGACGCCGGCGGGCGCGCCGTTCCGCGGCGGCGTACAGCAGCAGTCCTGCCGCGAGTGTCGGCACGCACAGTGCCAGCAGGATGCCCGCGGGCGCGCTGCGGCTGACCTCCTCGCTGCTCTCGTACAGCGAGGACACGACCATGACCAGCGCCAGCCCGATGACGGCCACCGCGCGCCGCTCACGGCCGGAGACGCGCTCACCGAGCACCACCGACGAGAGCACCAGCAGGAGGACCAGCCCGGACAGGAACAGACCCTGGGCGGCGGCGATCGGCAGTGTGCGGTAGACGGCCAGTTGGGCGGCGAACCCCAGGGCGAGCGCCATGGCCCCGCAGATCCACAAGGGCCTGCCCGCCAGCAGGAGCAGGGCCCGGCCCGGCTGTGCGGCGCTCAGCGGTGGCATGCCGGCCAGCGCCCGCTTCTCCAGGACGAAGCCGGTGCTGTACAGGACGTTTGCCACCAGTGCGGCGGCCACTCCCCACACCACGGGCTACACCTTCCTCGCGTGAACCAGGAGGATGGAGGCGAGGGACGGCAGTCGGCAGGCCAAGCGGTCCAGCGGGCGGAGCGGGCGCGGCACTCCGTGGAACGGCGCACCGGCGACCGTCACCACCTCGAACCCGGACGCCGCCACGAACTCGCGCAGCGCGCGCGCCGTGTACAGCCGCAGATGGCCCACCACCTGGCTGCCCGGCCTGCCGTGGATGCGGCGCAGACTCACCTCGGAGAACACTGGTTGGACTCCGGCGAGGAGCAGTCCGCGGTTGTACCAGGCGGCGAGGTTCGGCGTGGAGAGCATCAGATGCCCCCCGGGTCGCAGCACCCGGTGCAGTTCGTCGAGGGCGCTGTCGGGGTCGACGAGGTGCTCAACGACCTCGCTGAACAGCACGGCGTCGGCGCTGCCGGAGGCGAACGGCAGCCCACCGCCGGTCAGCTCGCCGCGGACGACCTGGCTCAGGCGCGGCGCCGCCCGGCGCAGCGCGTCCTGCGACCAGTCGACTCCCACGATGCGGTGCCCGTTCAGTACGCGCGCGGCGATCGCGGCCGCCGAGCCGTCACCGCAGCCCACGTCGAGCACGGTCGCCGCCGGGCTGCCGGGCACGGCGGGCCCGAGCGCATCGGCCAGCATCCGGGCCTGGCGCAGACTACGGGCCTCGCCGGAGGCGACGGGCACAGTGGGGTCCTCGTAGAAGTCCCGCAGCCCGGGGACGGGCCGGGTCGGCGAAGGTACCGGTGCCTCGGGCGATTTCCCGGCGGCGGAGCCGTTGGGTGAGGGGGTCATGATGGCCTCCCATGGCTCTCGCGGGCTCCACCCGGTGTCGGGGCCGGACGCGGTGCGTCCCGGTCGTACGGCACGCCGGGTCGGCATGCCTTGTCCCGGGCTCCGGGCGCCTCGGCGTCCGGAGCGGTGGCGTCCGCCTCTGTCGGCCTCCGGCCCGAACCCCAAGCGTTCGACCGGGCCAGGGTGACCTGTGACATCGTCGAAAGCGACTGCTCGAACAAGCCCGCCAGGTCCGCGCCCGCCGCGTCACCGAGCAGCGCCCGCGACCAGCGCAGCGTCACATGCAGTCGCCCGCCGGTGGAAGTCGCCGCCACGCTCAGCCCGCGCGGCATCCGCGCCGGTGCGGAGAACCACACGGCGTTCGCCCGGCCGGCGTCGCCGAAGTCCAGCGGGTACGGAACGCGTCCGACATTGGTGACCAGCACCGTCGACGTCCAGGGCGCCGCCGCCCGCCGCGCGCCACGGATGAGCGTGCCCCGGATCCCGACCGGCAGAAGCGGCGCGGTCAACAGTCTCGTCCCGGGCCCCAGCGGCGCACCGTGGGCCGACTTGAGCGCGCGGGTGCGCCGAGCGGTGGTGCGCAGCAACCGGGTCACGGCCGCCAGGTCCGGCCGCTCACCGAGCAGCAGGTCCGTGTCGCGCGGGTCCTCGGAGGTCATGGCCACCTCGACGAGCCGGGTTCCGTTCCCCATCGGCATCTCTCTGCCGCGCGGACGGTCATCGACGGGCATGGTGATCCGCACCGGACCGGCCGGCCGGCCCTGCGAGACGTTCCAGCGGCCCACCATCAGTGACGCGGCGACCAGCAGTTGGTCGTTGACGGTCCACGGCGGGAGCCCGCCGATCCGGCCCACACGCGGCGGAACGGGCAGTTCCGCCTGCAGCATGCCGTTGCCCACGGCGCGGGCGCGCACCGGCTCGGGGCGGGAGTCCGGCGCGACCCGCACGGGCCGCGCGCACGCCGCGCGGCCCGTGTCGCCGGTCACGGCCGGGGCCGGGGCCGGCCCCGAAGGGTCCGGCCGAACCGGCCCGGGGACCGGGAGAGCGGCCGAGCCGCCGTACTGTTCCGCGGTCGTGGCGAGCACCCGCAGCCCGGACCCTGCGTCGAGGGCCGTGTGATGCATCGTCAGCAGCAGCACGGTCCGGGTCGCCCCCGGCACGCCCGTCTCCGGCGGCTCACCGGCGGCCGTTCCCCCGTCCATCTCGATGACTTCCAGGCGCATCGGCGGCGACAGGGCCAGGGACGGGCATTCCGTCAGAGCCCGCGCGCGGGCGCGGCCCAACGCGTCGGGTCCCGGCCGCGCGAAGCTCACCGGGTCGCTGTCCGGTTCGCCAGTCAGCTCCCACACGAAGGACCGCCGGTGCCGGCGGCCGGGCACTTCCCGCATCAACACCCGGGGGTGCGTCAGCAGCGCCCGCCGGAACGCGGTCCGCAACCGTGCCGGGTCCAGCCGTCCGGGCAGATGGACCTCGACGTGTACGGTCTCCGGCTCGTCGTCACTGAGGCAGTGCCGCGACACCTCATCGATGATCGGAAAGGGAAGCCGGACCCCGCCGGGAGGGGTTGCGGCCTTCCACCCGGCGGCGGTCCGCGACGAGGTCATGACGGGCCACCGCCTGCCGGATGCCGAGGGGGCGGCTCGGGCCAGTCCCCGGCGCCCGTGCTTGCCTGCTGGGCCGTGACCATCGGTCCGGCTTCCGGCGCGTCGGCACCGCCATCGTCTTCCCGACCGGCGGCCGCGGACGCCGGGCTCACCGCCGTCACCAAGGCGGCGGACAGGGCCACCAGTGCCAGTACCTGGGCGAAGGCGCTGAACGCGCCTTGCCCGGCGGAGACCGGTTCCCCGGCGCCGACGGCCGCGGCGATGCCCGCGCCGGCCATTGCCACCGCCGCAGTCGGCGCCAGGACGGCCGGCCGGAACCGGGCCGCCACGGCGAGTACGGGCACCACCAGGGCCAGCGGACCCGCCGCCACCGCGACGACGGCGGTCAGCGCCAGCGTCCCGAGCAGCATCCCGGGGGCCGCCGGTTCGGGCAGTTCCTCGTCAGTTCCACCGGCGTTGCGCCTGCGGCCCACGAAGGCCAGTGCGGCCAGCGCGACGAGCGCGATCGGACCGCCGATCAAGGCTGCCCGGTACGGCCCAGAGGGCTCGAACTCCATGTTCATCGTGCCGGACGCCCCGGCCGGGACCAGCCAGGCCTGCTGCCAGCCGTCGAGCCGCACCGACTCCAGCTCCGTGCCGTCCAGGGTGGCCTTCCAGCCGTCGTTGGCGTTCTCGTAGGTCTGCAGGTACGTGGCCTCGCCGGAGCCGGCCGACAGCGAGACGGTCCGGCTGTCGTCGGTCCACTTGGTGACGGTGGCCTCGCGACCCGACGCTCCCGCCATCTCCTGCGGAGTGCCCCGGGTCAGCGTGACGTCGGTGATCGCCAGCGGGCCCGCGTCACCCGCCTCTACCTCGTGATCGCCGGGCGGAAGGTCCAGGGTGCCGTCCTTTTCCTCTCCCGCGCAGAGTGCGACAGTGACGGGACGCCGCTCGGTGAGGTCCCGGACGAATCCGGAGGCCTTCGTCTTGTGCAGGACACCGCCGACGGCAAGGACCGGGCCCTCACCGCACGGCAGCGAGAAGCGCGCGGACGGCTTGGGAGGCGGCACCCGCAGATCGGCCAGTGCGGGAAGGTGGACCTCACTGAGCCCGACCGGCAGCTGCAACTGCGCGTCCGCCACGGGATTGTGGACGGTGAGCGGGGCGACCCTGCTGATGGTGATGTCGAGCCGGTTCGTCTCGATCTCCGGGAAGCGGACCCGCCCGTTCTCGTCCACGTCAGCCGTCGCGGCGCCGTGCGGCGAGCTGATCATCACCTGCTCGGCCCGGGTGGACACCCCGCCCGCCGGCGCGAGGATGATCTCGTCGATCTTCTCCTTCTTGGGCCAGCTCAAGTGGACGACCGGCCGGTCGCCCGCGATCCAGGCGGTGGTCAGATCACCGTCGACAAGGTTGCGGGCGCTGAGTGACATGCCGTTGCGGCTGGTGGAGTCCACGGAGGCCGTCACCCGGTTCTTCGATCCGGGAGCCGAACGGTCGAGCAGTTTGTCCAACGGGCCGCCGGGCACGGCGACAGCTCGCGCCGACACCTTGTACTCGCCCGTTTCCTGGGCGCTGAACTGCCGGTGCATTCCCACCTCGGCCGATACGGGCGACAAGCCGCCCGCGTCGGTGCCGCGGTGCAGGGAGTACACGGTCGCCGCCGCGTCGGTGCGCTCCGCGTCGGCGGGCAGCGCCAGCATGCGCGTCACCTGCACATCCGGGATCGACACCTCGGAGAAGCCGGCCCCGGACAGGCCCGGCCGCGCCTGCTGCGCGGCAAGGACGGTGATCTTCATCCAGGAGGCCTCGCCGACCGGCGCCCTGACGGTCTGCGGCTGGCCGTTCGTCTGCAGCGGGCTTTCGGCCGAACCGCGGTCGGTCTCGATCCGCACCCGCGTGGGCGCGGCGCGCATGCTGTCGCCCGGGAGGGGCGTCAGCTGGATGGAGGCCGGGATGTCGGTCGGCCCGGAGAAGTCCACCTTGAGCCACTGACCGGCCGGCTCGCCCGGGCTGCCCTCGGCCCACGCGGTGTCCGGGTTGCCGTCGAAGGCGTTCACTGGGTCGTACTGCGGCAGATGGAACAGCCAGTTGCCACTGCTGGAGGCCGTCACGGATTCAGCGCCGCGCAGCACCGCCGTCGTCTGATGACCGATGCCCTCCGACGGCAGGATCTGCTTGGGCTTCTCGCCCGGGTTCTGCAGGCTGCCGGAGTGATTGCGCTCGTCCGCGGTGTACGTGTACGAGGTGTTGTTGTTGACCAGTCCGAACCGGGTGTCGGCTCGGCGCAGCCCGTCCGCGACGGCCTTCACCGGTGCGGTGACGCCCTTGGGGAGACTGTCTCCGGCCAGTACGGCCGGCCGGTCGGCCATCGAGGGATCGGCCGACAGCTGGAGCAGCGCCTCGGGTCCGCCACTGACCACGGCCGTGTCCGCCGCTGCCGACACACCGACCCTGTCGGGACGCCTGTCGCGGTCCTTGGGCTGATAGATCTCCACGGACTGGAGCCGCGGGTACAGCCCCTGCACCTGCAGCGGGGTGTCGGCGGCGATGCGCCCGCCGGTCACGAGCGGGCCGAACCCGGCGACCTTGCTGTAGCCGGACGATTCCAAGGTCCGCTTCACCGTCTGCGGCGGGACATAACCGATCTGGTCGGGGTCAAGGTCGTTACGGACGACCACCTCGTGCATGCCGGCCCGTGCCAGGTACGTCTGAAGGCCCGGAACCTCGGTGCCGGACAGCAGCGCCTGCTCGACGGCGTCCGTCATACGGCGTGAGCCGGGCGTACCGAAGGGGACGAAGTCACGCTGTGCCCAGGGCGTTTCGGCCAGCACGTCGAACGGCTGGTCGATGGGGGAACCCCAGGTGTAGATGCCGTGCGCCGTCGCCGGTACGACCAGGGCCCGGCTGTTCGGGGCGTTGTCCTTGAGCCAGCCGGCGGCCTTCTCCCAGTGGGTGGGCAGTTTGGTGAAGGCGCCGGGCTGCAGGATCGAGCCGTTGAGGTACGGCAGGGCCAGGCCGGGCAGTACCAGCACCGCCACCACCGCGGGCGCCCAGCGGCGACCGGGAAGTGCGCGAGGAGTTCTGCTCACGGAGAGCACAGCCGTCAGGTGGGCCAGTCCGAGGGCAAGCGCGAGGGCCAGTCCCGGCTGGAACTTGTAGATGTTGCGGAACGGCTTCAGCGACCCGTTCAACCAGTCCTGCACGACGCCGTGGAACGGACCGCCGAAGGCACCGCCGTACCCGGCGAGCGCGATCAGGACGACGGACAGGACGGTCAGCAGCAGCCAGCGGCGCTCCGGCAGGTCCCGGCGGGCCAGGCCGGCCAGCCCCAGGGCCGCGGCGAACGCCGAACCGAGGATGGTGATGACGGAAGTCGCGACGGTCCAGCCGGCCGGCAGCCATGCCTCACCGAAGTTGAGATAGGCCACCCAGTTGCCGGCGCCGCGCAGCAGTTCGGTCGCGGACATGGTGGCGGTGGTGGTGTCGGCCTGCTCGACGTACGGCATGAAGTTCTCGCCGTGGATGCCGAGGAGGAGCAGCGGCACCACCCACCACACGGTGGCCAGCGCGACGCCCGGTATCCACCAGCCCAGCAGCGCGCGCCGGCGCCGGCCGGCCGGGCGGCTGAGCAGGTACAGACCCACGGGCAGCAGCGAGGCCAGGGTCGAGGCGGCGTTCACGCCACCCATGAAGGGGATCAGCATGGCCGAACGTGTGGCGGCCATACGGGGGCTCAGCGCCGCGGAGGTCAGCGGCAGCAGTACCCAGGGCAGCAGCGCACCGGGCAGTGCGGCGGCGGAGGTCGAGCCGATGACGATCGTGAAGGTGGGCCACAGCGCGTACACCATCGCACCGAGCAGCCGGGTCGCGGACGTACCCACGCGCAGCCGTTCGGCGAGCCTGAGCGCACCCCAGAAGGCGGCGGTCACAATGATCGACAGCCACAGCCGCTCGGCCAGCCACACCGGCACCTGCAGCAGGTCCATGAACGCGTAGTAAGGGAGCGCCGGGAAGGCGTAGCCGATGTACTGGTTGGCTATGCCGCCGAGGCCCATGTTGCCGTTCCACAGCGAACCGAGGTCGCCGAGGAAGCGCCCGGGGTCGAGGGCGACGCCGAGCTTGGTCTCGAACGTCATCTTCCCCGGTGACACCGCGAGGAAGGACACCAGCACGACGGCCCAGAAGCCGAACAGCAGGCGTCGTCCGCGCGGCGCCCCGGACGCCTCGGACGCCTCGGACGGCGTCGGGCCGGGCTGCGGCGCCCGGGTGGACGCCTGGACCGTAGTGGTCATGACCGTTCCTCGCTTCGCTTGCTCATGGGCTTCGCCTGAGAATCAGCAACAGATTCCAGGTGGCGATCTCGCGAAGTCCCGGCACCCGGGTGATCGTGCTCGCGAAGAATGGCCAGTAACGGGACCGCGCCGTGACGACCTGCACGTCGTCACGGCCGCGGACGTGCCGCAGGGTGGGACCGATATGGACGGGGAACAGGTTCTCGCCGACCGTGTGCTTGGCCTCGCGGCCGGTGCGCCGTTCGTAGCGATCGCGGGCCCGGTCGGCCCCGAGGTAGTGCCACGGCGCTGTCTCATGACCTCCCCAGGGGGAGAGCCAGTTGGTGAACGACAGGTAGATCAGTCCGCCGGGGCGGGTGACCCGCACCATCTCGCTGATGAACGTCTGCGGGTCCGACACGTGCTCCAGCACATTGGACGAGAAGCACACGTCCGCCGCACCGTCGACGAGCGGCAGCAGATAGCCGTCGGCGAGCACCGCGTCCTCGGTCACCGGGCCGCGGGCGCTCAGCTCCCGCAAGTCGGGCTCGAAGAGGTAGCTCCGCGCGCCGCGGCGGCGGAACTCCTCGGTGAAGTGGCCGCTGCCGCCGCCGATGTCGACGACGATCTTGCCGGGCAGGTCGATGTGACGTGCCACCTGTGCGACCGAGTCACGGGCCAGCAGGGTGTAGCACCGCTCGGGGTCGCTCTGTTCGCGCATGAACGCCCGGAAGAGGGTGGCCGATCGCCGCAGCGACGGATCCTTGAACGCGCGTTCGGTGACATCAGAAATGGCCGCTCACCTCCCGCGTCCCGGGGCGGACGCGAGCGCCGCGGCCTCGGCGGCGACCGCCTGGAACTGACGGACCGTCGATCTCCAGCGGAAGCGCTTGGCGCGACGCGCGGCGGCACGTCCCATGGCTGCGCGCCGGTGGGCACTGAGGGACAGCGCGCACCACGCGGCGGCGAAGGAACTCTCGCCCCGGGCCAGCACCCCGGTCTCCCCGTCCTCGATGGAGTCGCACAGGCCCGGTATGTCGAAACCGACTGCGGGAGTGGCCCGGGCGGCGGCCTCGGTGACGACCAGTCCCCAGCCCTCGACGAGGGAGGGGTGCAACAGCAGCCACGCCTCGCACATGAGCCGGTGCTTCTCGGCCTCCGACACCCGGCCGGCGAACGTCACACCGGGGCCGGCCATGGCTTCCAGCCGCTCCCGTTCGGGGCCGTCACCGACGATGACGAGCCGACCGCCGGTGACCGGGCGGACCCGCTCCCACAGCCGCAGGAGCAGATCGATGCGCTTGTACTCCACCAGCCGGCCGACGGCCAGGAACAGCGGTTCCTTCGCCTCGGGCAGCAGCGGACCGGGGTCTTCGACGCCGTTGTTGACGATCCGGATGCGGTCCGCGGCCACGCCGATGCCGCGCAGCTCGGAGGCGGTCGACTCCGAGACGGCCACCATCAGGTTGTCGCGGTGGGTGCCTGCCAGCGCCCAGTGCTCCAGCCTGCGGCCGAGCCGGGCCGCCGGGCCCGGGTAACGCAACTGCCAAAGATCGGTGTGCACATGGTTGACCAGGCACAACGTCGGTCCGCGGTGCCACAGCGGCGCCAGGTACGGCATGCCGTTGCACACCTCGACCAGCAGGTCGCAGTCGCCGACCTCGCGGGCGAAGGTCTTCCTGGCGCGCAGGAAGTGTCCTGCGTCACCGCCTGCGGAGACCACCCGGTAGTCGCGTTCTGTGGCCGGGCCGCCACACACGAGCGTGACCTCGTGGCCGTCGGCGGTCAGACCGCCGGCTATCCGGTCGATGAGCAGTTCCGAGCCGCCGGCGGCCTGGTTGCCCAGGTCACGTCGGGCCAGGAAGGTGATCCGGCGCGGCAGAGGCTCCGCGACGGGTGCGATGAGCGGGTCAACGGCAAGCGAGTCGGTGACTCGGCTGCCGGTGCGGGCTTGAGCGGGGACGGAGTCCCCCTGGCCGGAGGCCAGAGCGGACGCGTACTGGGGCATAGAGGTGCTCCGACTCGGCGACTGCGGGGGCAGGCGGGTGAGGGATTGCCGGGCTTCCGGGGGTGAAGCGCTGGGCTGGCTCGGAGTGCGGGTACTGCCGTACTGCTGGTACTGCGGCGGCGGTGCCGACCGGGGTGCGGTCGATGTGTGAACACCGGGTCGGTGGCGGACTCCTGGGGGTGGAAGTCGGCCCAAAAACCGGAATCACTGGTTCTTACTAATGGGTAACCCAAGTGTTCGTTCGAGTGATTCGTTCCACTACGCATGCGGGTGACAAGTTTGGGCTGATCGGCGGCCCGCTTTCATCACTCATCTGAGTGTTCGGGCCGCCGACGGCCACGGATCAGCATCACCACGCCGGCGGCGGCGAGCAGACCACCCGCGATCCCGCCCACAAGGGGCACGGTCTCGCCGAGCAGCTTCAGTCGGCTGCCGTCGTCCGAAGCCAGCGTCACCTGCTCACGCCGGGTCGCCTCGGTGAACTCCAGCCGCTTGCTGGACAGCAGGGTGACCGCATCCTTCTTCGAACCTGGGGCCCGCAGCGTCTTCGTCGGCGCGGTCACCGCGTTCATGATCCGGCCCGTGCGCTGGTCCACCGTCAGCTCGATCCCCGCGTTGGAGTACCACTCCTCGGCGAGCACCTGACCCTGCCGGCGGCCCACCAGCGCGCCGGGCACCTGGCGGGTGCCGGTCGCAGTGGCCGCGACGGTGCCGACGAAGAGGTAGCCCCGGTGGCCGCGGATCTTGGTGGTGCCCTTGAACTCCAGCGGCACGGCGGCACCCAGGGCGCTGTCCCACCAGGTGTAAACGCGCTTCTCGACGTCGAACGGGAACTTCAGGTAGGCCTCGCCCTCGAACCTGGGTTTCTCCTCGCAGCAGCGCACCGGCAGGTTCGTCCGGCGGTCGGTGACCCAGCGTTCCGTGGTCCACTGCAGGGATTTGCGCGGGTCGGCCAGCGGCAGCGTCTTCGGGGTGTCGATCTGTGTCGACACGTCCCAGATAGCGTTTCCGCTGCGCTCGCTGCCGGCGACGTCGCCCAGCACCCGGCGGGTGATCGTTATCGTCTGGCCGTCCACCGTGGAGACGGATCCGGTGTCGAAATAACTGCCCTTACCGCTGAAGACCGTCGTGGAGTTCACGTCGGTCGGCGTGCGCTTGGCACGCGGCTCCACGTACCAGACGAGCAGCTGAGTGAGTACCAGCAGAAAAACGCCAGTACCCAGAAGAATCAGGCACAAACGCGACGTTGAACGACGCATGCGGGTACTCCAATGCGGGCGGAATATGCAGGGCATTCGCGGACTGTGCGGGAAGGGGTCACACGCACGGATTTCAGCCTGTCCGGGCCGAGGAGTGGCCTACCCGGGAGTAACAGCGCTGTGACCGGCGAAATTAGGCGGCGCTTGACCATCTGTCAATGCCACTCGCATACTGACCGCGCCGGACCGGGCCGGCGCGCTGGGTGACAACCTCATCGCGATAGTGAGAGGCCAATCATCCTCATGTCCAGACTGCTCGCCGCCTTCCTGACCTGCGTCGCCTCCGCCATCCTGGCCACAGGCGCCGCCTTCGCAATCGTCGCCGCCCTCAATGTCACACCCGAGCCACAGAATGTGCCGCTCGTCTCGTTCCCCGACCCTCCCGCCAACGGGGCGTCCAGCACACCGAGCCCCAGCGCGGGCTAGGTTGTGAAGATCCAGGCCCGCTGATCGAGCGGCATGCGGACCGGACCGTCCGGGAGAAGGTGCTGTGGCAGCGTCGTCAGCGTGGCACGACGTGCCACGAGAACGGATTCAGCGGTTCGCCGACCGAGCCCTGGAGCAGGTCCCCGAGCTTGCACAGGACATCCTCGCCGCAATCCGACGGGAATATCCAGGTCTGGCGTTCATCGCCGACGAGTCGGGAGAGCCCAAGGCCCTGGTCGCGATCCGGCACGCGCTGGAGCTCTTCGTGGAGCAGATGATCACGGGCTCGGACCGGCCGCGCGCCCTTCCCGAGATGTTCCAGGACTTCGGGCGCGGCGAAGTCACGCAGGGGCGCAGCCTGGACTCCTTGCAGGGGATCTACCGGCTGGGCGTACGCCTTTCCTGGCGGCGTATGGCGGAGATCGGCCAGCAGGTCGACATCCCGCCCGCAGCCATGTACGAACTCGCCGAGTCCGCGTTCGAGTACCTCGACGTCATGGTGGCCCAGTCCGTACGCGGCTACGCCGAGGCCGTCGCCCGCCAGGCCGGGGAGCGGCTGCGCCTGCAACGACAACTCGTCGAGCTCCTGCTCGCCGAGCACCGCACGGATCCGTCCGCCCTCCTCGCCGACCGCGCGGCCGGCGTCGGCTGGCAACTGCCCGAAAAGGTGGCAGTGGCCGTGCTGCTCCGCCCCGCCCAGGAGGCTGTCGCCCCCGCCGTGGGCGACGAGGTGCTGCTCGACATGGAGGGCGAGCAGCCGCGCATGGTGGTGCCGGACCCGGACGCCCCCGGGCGCGCGGAGTTGCTGCACCGGGGGATGGCCAATTGGTCCGGCGCGATCGGCCCGTCGGTTCCCCTGGCGGAGGCCGCCACGTCGCTGCGCTGGGCCGAGGCCGCCGTCGGGATGATCGAGCAGGGGCTGCTGCCGCAAGGACGGCTCCTGCACTGCGGCGAGCACGTCGAAGCCCTGGTGCTGCTGCCCTCAGGGGAGTTGATCGACGATCTGGCGCGGCGGCGGCTCGCCCAGTTGGGCGAGTGTGGCGGCCCGGCGCACGCCCACCGTCTCGCCGAGACGCTGCTGGCCTGGCTGGAAACGCGGGGTGGCGCGCCGGAGGTGGCCGCCCGGCTCGGGGTCCACCCGCAGACCGTGCGCTACCGGCTGAGACAGATCCGTGAGTTGTGGGGCGAGGACCTGGACGACCCGGACCGCCGCTTCGAACTGGAGCTGGTGCTTCGCGCTCGGCGGCTGCGCGGTGATCTCGTCCCACCGCCTGACTGACCCGGCGGGCGACGCTGACGGACTCGAAGCCGCCTGGGCCACCGTGCCGCGCCGCCGGAAGGACGTCCGCTACCTGCCCTCCCGCAGCCTGATCGAAAACGCCCAACTCCTCGACAGTGCCCGTGACCTTCGTCGGGCCGTCTACGTGTGAGCGGGGACGTCGCCCGCCGCATTCCCAGCAGGCACTTTCGATTCGCACGCAGCACAAGGAGAATCGGGGGCCACCCCCTGGACGATCTTGATTAGCTCAGGAAGCTCAGCCGAACCTGACGGTTGACGTTGTCTTTATTCGTGTCAACCAGGCAGACCGACTGCCAGGTGCCCAGTTCCAGGCGGCCGCCGATCACCGGCAGTGTCGCGTGTGGGGGGACCAGGGCGGGGAGTACGTGGTCGCGGCCGTGGCCGGGGGTGCCGTGGCGGTGTTGCCAGCGGTCGTCGGCGGGGAGCAGGGTGTGCAGCGCGGCGAGGAGGTCGCTGTCGCTGCCGGCGCCCGTTTCCAGGATCGCGATACCGGCCGTGGCGTGTAACTTCCAACCAACACGTTATAGGAACGGCCCCGGGCGGTGCTACGAACACCGGCCCAGGGCCTTACACCAGGAGCTGAACCCTCCCAGTGCGCATTCATCGTACGCCGCATGACCGGAACTATGTGATCGTTCCGAACTCCGCCGCCCGTAACCGCTCGCTCTCCTTCACCGCGCGCGGCATCCTCCAGCACCTCCTTAGCCTCCCCGACGGAGCCAAGGAGGACGTTCGCACCCTGGCCGACCGGAACCCGGGCGTTGGCCGCAAGGGCGTGGAAAACGCCGTCAACGAACTGGTGGCCGCCGGGTACTACTTCCGCCGCACCTACCGTGACGACTCCGGCCAGGTCCGCACTGAAGTCCACGTGTACGACACGCCCCAGTCCGAAGATTCGCCGCTTCCCGTGATGCCGGGAACCGGTACCCCGGGCACTGGTCACACGGGAACGCTCCCTACGGGAGTAAAGGAAGTGGTTGTTAAGGAAGTGAGGAAAGAACCCTCCCTTCCCTCCGTCTCTCAGGTGCAGACCCCGGCCGCTCCGGCCGCACGGGAGGGCACCAAGGCCAAGAGCACCAAGGCCCCCAAGCTGACGGACGGCCCACTCCGGGAGGCCGCGCGCATCCTGGACCGCCTGAAGGCCATTGACACCCGCCTGGGCCTGTCCCGCCGCCAGGTGGAGGACCTGGCCCCGCTGGTTGGTGCCTGGCTTGGCAACGGCGCAACGATTGCTGAGATCACGGACGCCGTGGTCCAGGGCCTCCCCGCCAAGGTGTACGCCCCCGCCAAGATCGTGGCCGACCGGCTGACGCGCAAGATGCCGGAGCCGCGCCGCCAGTGGGCCACGTACGCCGATTGTGCGGACGGTTGCGGCCGTGTCCTCCCTGCGGGCCAGGACTCCGGCATCTGCGGAGTCTGCGCCGGAGTCGTCCCCGCGCCGTTCCTCCAGGAGCTGGCCGCCGAATCGGCCGGGCCTGTTGAGCCGGACCCCTTGGTGATCGAACGCGCCGCCTCCATCCGGGACGCCATGCGCGCCGCCCGGTCCGCCGTCTCCGCCTGACGGCCCCCACCACTTCCGTACGACGTTTCAGGAGATCCCTGTGTCTGCCGTTGCTACCCCCATGCCCTGGTACGCCCGCCCCGCCGCGTGCACTGTCCTGGTGGCCGCCCTGGTCATGTCCGCCCCCGGTGAATTCGCCCTGGCCGTCCTGGCCGGTTGGTCCGCCTGGGTCGCCTGGCTCATGCCAGTGTGTGTGTCCGTGTACGCCGCCGTGGCCGCCCTGTTCGTGGACGCATCCCCCAAGGGTGCCCGGGGCCGGGGAACGGCCATCCTGGGGGCCGCTGGAGCCCTGGCCCTGGCCCTGGCCGCCCAGGTGACCGCCCACTGGATTGCGGCCGGGTACCTGGAGTCCTCCATGGCGCTGGTCGGTGCCGTGTCCGCCGTTCCGCCGGTCGTCGTGGCCCACGTGATGCACATGGTCACCCGCGCCACCCCGGAGGCCAGGGAGGCCGTCGCGGCCGTGGTCCAACACGTGGCGGGCGTGGCCGCCCAGGAGGAGCCGGTGGCCGACGCGGAGGAGCTGGTGAACGCGGAGGCCAGTCACGGAGTGCTCCCGCCGGCCAAGCTGTCCGTAGTCAAGGACGCCCCGGAGGCGGACACCCTCCCGGGCCTGGAGGAGCCGGACGTGACCCCGGCCAAGTCCCGCAAGTCTGGCCGCTCCCTGGAGGACATCCGGGCGGCCGTGGCCGCGCTGGAGGCGGACGGCCAAGAGGTCAACGGCACCACGTACGGCCGCCTGGTGGGCGTGTCCGGCCGGACGGCCCGCCGGGACCTGGCCATCCTGGCCGCCTGACTCCAGACGCGACACCGGCCCCTGCCAGCACACCAGGGAGGGGCCGTGGCGCGAGGATGGGCGTATGCCTGACACCTTCAGTACGCGAATCATCAACGTGACGACCGGCTCTGATGAGACCGTGTTCGACTTGACCGACGTGTGCGCGACGTTCCTCGGGGAAGTGGCCCAGGGCCGGGACGGATTGCTCAACGTCTTCACGCCCCACGCAACTGCCGGACTGGCTGTTATCGAGACAGGGGCCGGGAGTGACGTGGACCTCCTGGCGGCCCTCCACCAGCTCCTCCCGGCGGATGACCGTTGGCAGCACCGGCACGGCTCACCGGGGCACGGCCGGGATCATGTCCTCCCAGCCATCATCCCGCCACACGCGACGCTCCCAGTCATCGGCGGAACGCTGGAGCTGGGGACCTGGCAATCCGTGGTCCTGGTCGACACGAACAAAGACAACCCCCGGCGTCAGGTCCGGTTGTCGTTCCTGGGGTGACAGGACTCGTTGACAGCCCCTCCCGGGCCACCCAGGGAGGGGCTGTCTCGGCCGAACAACTCCGGCAATGCACCAAGGGAGCCACACCAGCGGGGCCGGTTTGGGGACGGTCCCACTCAGTGCTCGCGTGGCCGGACAGGGGTACGGGTGGCTGCGTTACGCCACCACCACAGGCCCCGGCAGTCGGGCAGCGAGAGCCCGAAGTACGCCCCACACCGCACGCACCATGGCAACCCGTTCTCCGGGTCTGTGGGGCACTCGGCGGAACATCGGGGGCACTTCTTCACGGGACCTACTCTCAGGCGCTCAGGTCGAACTCTCCGGCCTTCACGGCGTCCGTGAGTGTCGTCCACTGGTCCGCCGTCATGGTGACGACCCGCAACGCCACAACGCCGGGCACGTTCATGGCCACCTGCGGGCAGTTGTCCACTCGTGCGTCACGGCAGGCTGCCGCAGCGGCAAACTCAAATTCGGGTACGGCGCTCATGGTGCCTATCCCTTCGCTGTACGTGCGGGGAGTCGGTCCCCGTGCCGTATTGCGACCCGCTCCGCCCTCCAACCGTCCAAGTGGGCGGGCGGAGCGGGGGTTTGGTGCCACCCCCGTGGGGGCTGCGGCGAAGTGCCGCACAGGGGCGGGGAAACCTGGTTATCCCCTCGGGGGTGGCGGTCGTGCCCTGAGACCTGACAGGACGACGGTCGGCGTCACGCCTGTCACTGCCGTTGAGACAGACTCCGCCAGGTCTCAGGAATCTAGGGGTTGGCCCGCATCCACAGGGCCGCGAAAAACGCGCCTACCGCAACGGCCGTTAGGAACGTCAGGCACGCGGCGGCCCTCACGTAACGGGCCGGTAGACCTGCCTGGGACCAGTCGGCATCACCCAGGGCCGGGGGCGGCCATCCAGGTGCAGGACGCGCCCACCCGGCCCGCTCGCGCGCATGTCCCCAACTCGGTAGGGCCGCCCGTCCTCCAGCCTCACGTAGTCCCCCACCTTGACCCCCTCCGGCGTCACCATCTCCGGCCGGGTGTTCGGCGGAAACCGGGGGGCCGTCTCCGGGGCCGACTTGACCAGCTCGCACCTGCGGGCCAGAGCGCGCCATGTGTACCCGGCTTGGTTCTGGAGATCCAGGACGCCACACTCCTGGGCCCACACCGCACCGATTTGGGACCGCGTGGTGTCCTTGACCAGGTCGCCCACCTTGTACGCCACGGCTACACCCCCGCCTGGTTCCGGAGGATGTTGACCAGCTTCCGCGCGCTACCCATCGACACCCACCCCAGGACCATGATGGGGTCCGGGTTGCTGGACCGTTCGTCAAGGTCGATGTGGAGCTCCGGCATGTAGATGCCCCGCTCCGTCAACGCCGTCACCAGGTCCGTGTACGTCTGCGTGGCATCGCCCAGTGCGCGGGTCTGCGCGGCCGTCAGGCCCGGGAAGGGGCCCGGCTCCGGGTCCGTTCTCAGCGGCAGTTTTACCGGGTCAATCGGGTAGGTTCTCGCCTGGCTCATGCCGACCCCTTCGCGTCGTCCGTGTTGTGACAACGCTAGAAAGGCGCAGAGCCCAACTCATAGGAGATTGCACGGGGTTGCACGGCAATTACCTAAGCTTGTCCATGGCCGCAGTGATCAGCGCACGGGCGTTCGCTCCGTAGACCGCCAGGTCGGCCAGCTCAGCAAACGTGTCGGCGTACATAGCTACCTCGCTCGGCTGAGTGATGGTGAGGTAGCCAGACACCAATTCCACGTTGACCTGTGTCGTGTCATAGATCCAGAACCCCTCTACCGGCCAGCGCTCCCTGTCCGGCCGCATGGGGACAACGCCCAAGCTGACGTTGGGCAGTGAGGCCATGGCGATCAGGTGGCCGAGTTGCCCGATCATGACCTCGGTACCGCCAATTCCGGACCGGATGACCGATTCCTCAACAAGGAACGCGAACCGCCGGTCACCCTCGTACAGGACCCGTTGACGCTCCATGCGCGCGGCCACCGCGTCGGCCACGTCATCTACGAGCCCCCGGCGTCGCTGGATCGCCCGCAGCGCTGCTGCCGTGTACGCATGCGTCTGGATCATGCCGGGCACGAGCCATGAGGAATAGGAACGGAAACGGCGTGTGCGTTCGTACAGCGGTAGCCGGTCCTCCTGCGCTTTCCGGAGCCCGGCACGTTCCATGCGCCGCCAACCGACCCACATGTCCTCGACGTTCCGCAGCGAGGCAATCAGATCATCGGCCTGATTTTCGGTCTTGCACGCTGCCGCCCACGCCCGAATGTCGTCAGCGGAGGGTGGAGTACGGGCGTTCATGATGCGAGAGGACTTGGACGGATGCCACCCGCACAGGCGGGCGAGATCGCGGCCATTCAACCCAGCATCCCGGCACAACTCAGAGAGGCGATTCGCCAGAGCTTGCCGGGCCTGCTGGGCACTCGAAGATGCAGAAAGGGCCATGAGGCGTGTTCGTCAGACGGGCCGGTACTCCTCGTGCGGGATGGCGCGTTCCCACGCTGCCTCGTACGCCGCCGCGTAATGCTTGGCCAACGCCGGATCGTGGTGGACCTCCATGCGTGGGCCGGTCCACTGCCCCTCGCCGCTGAAGTGGTGAAGGATCACGGTCTGTTCGTCCATGACCCAGCCGTCCAGCGCGGGGAGCAAGAGACCACGGGCTCGCGAACGGGGCAGCCAACGCACGTCCTCACCCGCTGCGACGTTGGTAAACGTGCCGTCGTACTCGTACCGCACGTAGTCACTCAGCGGCTCTGAGACGACGCGCAGACGACGCATAACCACGCCCCGGCTAGTCGTCTCTGCCACTACGTCCAGCCACGAGCGCCACCATGACTCGCGGTCGTCAGGGTCGTACCGGTGCCCTTCCTGCCACCGGATGAACTCGGGGTCATCCCGCATGTAGCTGTCCCGCATCTCAAGGTGCATGGCTGAGCGCTGCGCCTTGGCGAGTGCTTCACGTACCGCTGTTACCACCGTTGGCCTCACTGTCCGGGCGGGGGATGAACTGGAGCATGTTTGCGGGCAGCCGGATCACGGTCTCGTGGTCCGGTACGTCCGTGGAGTGGCCCGGCACCGAGCCGACTTTCTGCGCTTCCCGGATGGTCGACGCATCGGCCTTCCATGACTGGATGATCAGGTCTCCCGTCTGGTCGTCCAGCCAAATCGTGGGTGATCCGTCGTCCGGGGTGTTCGGCCAGATTCCCAGGAATTTTAGGGCCATTGGTCACTCCTCCACCGAGTGGATTGCACCGATGTGCACGAGCCTCACCCGCGTGGCTGAGCAACGTCAAGACCGCCGCACCTGCGGATCGAAGGCTCTCAACTCCGCTGTCCACTTGGGCACGTTCAGCACCCCGGCCCCTCAGCCGGCGAAACCTCCGCCCTTGCTTTCGAAGGTGCCCGGAAATACCGAAGCCCCCGCACCCGCCACGTAGGCAGGCACGGGGGCAGTCGCTTGCACCATGAAATCCGGGTTAGGGGTCTTTACGCGCGGTCACCGGAGCCCGATTTTGGGCATCACCCCAGGTCGCAGGGGTATACGGCGGTCTAGGAACGACCTGAGCGACCTTGGAACCCGTACAGACAGCGGCCTGCTAATACGTTTCGATGTCCGTGGGGCCCTGGAGGGGGGTACACCCCAGGACCTACGGGGCTCCGTCACATCAGAACCAGCGCACGCCCGTGTCCGAATCCCAGGCCGTGCCTCCTGTCCGGCCAGCAGCCCGGCCGTCACGCGGGACACGACTGGCCAGCCCTGCCGGGTCTCCGTTGTCCGGTCGGGCCGTAAGGTCCAGTCCGCCACGACCCACGCGGACGGCCATCGGCGGCCACGGCGGCCACCCGTTCGTTGACTCTCTGATCACTCATGCGGGTACTCCATTCGGTCGGCCGTCTCTCGCCCGTGGCGGACAAACCCGGGGACGCGGGCCCCCTGGGGGTCCTTGAACACGTACGCACACAGATCCCGGAACTCACGGCCGGATATAGCGGCCACCAGCTCCGGCCGCTCCACGGCCAGCGCCGCCAGGATGCGGGCCCGATGCGTCAGGGCCCTGACGGATGGGTCCCTGTGCTTCCGAAGCCAATTCACCACGTTTTAGCGGGCGTTGATTGTTCGGGGGGTCATTGGGCGGCCCTCATCTCCAGCTCCTCCGCACGGAAGGGGTTCACCATGTGGTCCGCCCGGTACCGAGCGTCCGCCATGTCCACGTCCACCAGGTCTAGGCCCAACGCCGGGGCCAGCCTGCGGACCTCATCGGCGGAGCCGGTCCGGGGTGTCCAGCCCTCCGCCAGGTGGTTGGTCACGGCCATGGCCACGCGGCCCGTGGCGTCCTCCCGGCCGGTCTGGCCCGTGAGCCAGGTTGCAAAATCCACGCATGCCTCCAGGGCGCCCCAGGGCCACCAGGGCCCGGATATGAGAAAAGGGGGCCCGGCACTGTTGCCAGGCCCCCAGGCGGGCGCTCAGGCCCCGGGAAGGAGGTCCCGGGCCTCCGCTTCCGTCATGTCCGCCGGGACCTCCAGGGCGGACACCACGCGGCCCGCCGCGCGCTCCTTCAGCTCGATGCGCCGAAGGTCCCGCCGGTCCCGGCTCCCCGGGTGGTTGCGAGCCAGGCGCTCCCGCTGCCACACGGGCGGAGTGGCCCTCAGCTCCTCCACCGTCATGGCGGCCCACCGGCCCGACGCCACCGGGTCGTTTGTTCCGAGCACCCTGTTCAGGACTGGCCATGCGTCATGGGCATCCGAGAACCAGCGGGACCGCTCGCTATCCATGCCGGGCGGGACGCCCTGCGGACCGCCCCCCAGACCCAGGTCCGCAGTGATTTGGCCCAGGTTGGTACTCGTGGACACCCACTCCGTGAAAGCGGCCTCCGCCGATGCCACGGCCTCCCGGGCCTGGGCCTGGAGGCCGTCGAACTTGGCAACGAGGGCGGCCCGGGTCTCCTCCATGACCGTGCGGTCCGTCAGGAGCCGGGCATACGCGCCCCGAGCCTCCAGAGCCATGTCCACCAAGGCCGCGCATCGGAGCATTTCGTCCGCGCGACGTGCGGCCACATCCTGGGGCTTGTACGGCTTTGGCTTGGGACCATCGCCACGGAGGTGGGCGCGATGCTCTGCCACCCGGGCCCGGTCCGCCTGCTTGGCATCCGCTCCGATCCGGTGCCACGCATCCAGGGCGTCCGTCGCCGTGTCGCTGGTCTCCAGGAACTTGGCCCACGCGGCATGCACCCGCTCCGGATGCTCCGGAAGGTGGCCCACATTGCGCCGGTAGCCATTCAATCGGTCCCGCAACCTGGCCGCCTGGCCGTCCAGGTCGTCCCGGCCGTCATGCCAAGGGTTGTTGCTCACGTCTAACTCCCAATCGGAATCCGCCAGTTGACCGCCACGGCGACGGCCAAAAACACGAAAAAGGCCCGTCCGGCTCCGCGCTCAACCAAGGGAGCAGCCCTGGGAGCAACGGGGCCGGACGGGCCCTATCGGGGTGGGTTGGTTTGCCTGGAGGCGGCCCGGCCCACCGCCGGGAGACTGTCGTCCTTGAATGGCACCCTGCCCGATGCGCGAACGGCCGCCAGTAGGCCCCGGCCGGGACGCTAAGAGAACGTCCGACCGGGGCCCTCCCCGTGGAGCTGGCGACTCGATGGGAGAACGGGCGGCTCATGGCCACCCGCGTGTATTGGTGCACCGCCGGGGGTCTGACGCCCGACCGGGAGTAGAGAACCGTCCGGGGCGCGATGCACCAAGCAAAAAGGCCCCCGCCATGGGGGCGCACTCACCCGAACCGCAGAACCCAGGGAGGCACCACCCGCGAACGGAGGCCAAGCACGTGGGACGGTCTGCGGTCCGCTTATGAACATTAACTGGGGGCCGTGACACCTGGTCAGGACTGGTCGCTCCGCAGGAGGTGGGCTATCCGGCCTGGGGGCAAGAAAAGTGCCCTACGGCCCTTCTTCTCTACACACACGTATAGAGAAGAAGGGGCCCAGGGCACTTTTTGTGCCCCCTGGACCCCCGGTTCATCACTGACAGCTCAGCCGGCCGTCACAGAGCGCAAAGGAGAGCCGGTCCCCTGGCGGGTCCGACTCTCACAGCTCACCCAACCCGGGTGACGCGCTTCACTTATGCGGCGGGAGCCAGATCCTCCCCCGTGACCTTGCTCCCCTCCACCGGAACCATGACCGGCTCCACCAGACCCTCAACCGACTCAGCCGCCGTGACCTTGCTGGGCCCATCGACCCATTCCGGCGTGAGCCGTTCGAGCATGGGCGTCTTGTCTCCCTGACCCTTGGCCGGAGCGATGGTCACCCGTCGCAGAGCGCACCGGATCAACGCTCGACGTTCCGTCAGGCTGGATGCGTCCCACGCTTCTTTCAGTGCCTCCGGGTCGGCTAGAAGGAGCGTCAGGTCAGACTCCCGGGCCAGCTCTGTGCCCTCCGTCTCCAGCGAGGCCCGGATGGCCTCCTGTTGCGCGCTCAGTTCGTCGTACCGCTCCTCCGACAACCTGCCCCGGACGTAATGGTCATGATCCAGCTTGGCCATGCGGGCAGTCACGGCGTCCAGCTCCGCCGTGATCTCCTTGCGGCGCGCGTCCTTCTCTGGGTCCTGGAGGGACACCCACCGCCGTGCGATCTCATCCAAGGCCGTGTCTCCCGGCTCCAGGGCGGAGACATGGGACCACCACATGGCCATCACGGTCTCCTCCACTCGCCTGCGGAGTGTGATTACTCCCTGGCAGATCGCTTTACCCTGTCTGGACCACGTACGGCAGTGATACCGGCCACCCCTGGCCGCCTGGCCCCCGCCCTCCATTGGGCCCTTGCACCGGCCGCATCGGAGCGTGTCCGTGATCAGGTACTCCGGAGGACGCTTACCCCTGCCGTCCGGCCGGGTCCGTGACGCCAACTGGGCCTCAATACGGGCGCGTTCACCGGTCGTGATGACGCCCTGGCCGACACTGATGGTCCTACCGTTGGCGTCGAGATACGGCCGCCCGTGATGCTTCCAACGGCCCGTGGGATTCCCGTGCTCGTCCAACATGCGCTCCCGGTCCGGCAGCAACCCGGCCCACAGGGGCGAATGCGCCAACTTGGCAACCGTGGTTGCCGTCCACATGGCACCGTTGCGTGTCTTGATGCCCTCCGCGTTGAGCTGATGCGCCACGCTCCGCGCCGAAACGCCCTCCATCAACGGAACGGCGATCTTCTCCCGGGCAATCGGGTACTCATCCGCCCGGAGCTGAAGGCGGCCCTTCTCTTCCGCTCTCTCCAGCCCATAGGGCACGACACCCCCTTGCCACTCCCCCAGGGCCTTATGGGCGTCCTTGCCCTCCTGAGTACGCCAGGCAATGTCATGGGCCTCATCCCGCGCGCGCTCCGCCAGAACGGCAAAGATGATCCGCTGGCCCGGGACGCTGGAGTCCAGACCTTCCTTCACCACCCGGAGGCGGGCCCTCCGCGTATCCAGTTCGTCCAGCATGGAACCCACGGTCCCCATGCCCCGCCGGTCGAACCGGTCCAGCTTGCGGACGTACAGCGTTTTGGAGTCGCCGTCCAGAACGGCCTTCATGGCCGCCTCCAGCTCATCCCGCCGGACGTACGACTTGGACGCGCTCCGTTGTTCCCACCAGACGGCCCGGATCTTCCGGTCTTCCCTGTGGGCCGCCTCCACCATGTCCCAGGCGTGTTTCGTCAGGGTCGCCAGGTCTTCCTTCGGCTTGGACCGCCGGACATATATGTCCGCCAGGTCCTCCGCCGCGCACCCGGTCACGTCGTCAAGGAACTGGGTCAGGTCCACGCCTGCCACATGGGGCGTTCCCGGGTTCTCCCGCGTCTGCGGCCGTTCGATCGTCGCTGTGCTCACTGTGGGGCCCTCCGCTCAGGGCCCACGCTTAGGGGCCGCTGAGTGCGTCTACTGGGGGACGTGACAGTTGCAAGTCACACGACGTCGCGTGCGGGACGAAGACGTTGAGCAGGCCGTCCCTGCCCCGTGCGGCCTGCTGGAGGAACTGCTCGCAGTCGTGGGTCAGGTCGGCCACGGTCTCGTCCGTACCGGTGGTGACGTTCAGGATGCGGGTGGTAAAGGGCTCGGACATGCCTCCATCATGCACACGACTACGCGCCCGGCAGGGTGTCCAGGTCCGGTTGGACCTCCACTGTGCATTCGGCGTCCTCCGGGCCCACGCCCTCGATGTCGCGCCATACGCAGATACGTACGTGATGGACGCCCGAGCCCTCGTGGTCCCACTCCGTCGCAAGGTCACGCACCACCACCGCCGCCACGAATTCGGCGTCCTCGGGCTGGGTGGCGGTGGTGATGGTGCCCTGGTATCGGGCCCCGAGGGGGCGCCAGCCGGCGCTTCCTGCGGGTGCGTCCACGCGGTACACGTAATCGACGGGGGTCATTCCGGCACCGTACCCACATCGTGGGGAATTACGTGGGGCGGAAGGTGGCGGGAAGCGGTGGGAAGTGGCGGGAAGATCCGCACCCCTCGACCGGTTAGTAGAAACATGAACAATATTGGCGTGCGGGTCGTGGACGTGGTCGTCATCGGCGCCGGGCAGGCCGGTCTGTCCAGCGCCTACCACCTGCGGCGGGCCGGCCTGGAGCCCGGCCGCGACTTCGTCGTCCTCGACCACTCCCCGCGCCCTGGCGGCGCGTGGCAGTTCCGGTGGCCCTCGCTGACGTACGGCAAGGTGCACGGCATGCATGCCCTGCCGGGCATGGAGCTGACCGGCGCCGACGACAGCCGTCCCTCCTCCGAGGTCATCGGGGAGTACTTCGCGACGTACGAACGGACCTTCGACCTGCGGGTACGCCGGCCCGTCGACGTGTCCGCGGTGCGCGACGGAGCGGACGGGCGGCTGCTCGTCGAGACGTCGCAGGGTGTCTGGTCGGCGCGTGCCCTGATCAACGCCACGGGCACCTGGGACCGGCCCTTCTGGCCCCGCTACCCCGGCCAGGAGACCTTCCGCGGGCGGCAGCTGCACACCGCGAACTATCCGGGGCCGCGGGAGTTCGCCGGGCAGCGGGTGGTCGTCGTGGGCGGCGGGACCTCCGGCGTCCAGCATCTGATGGAGATCGCCGGCGTCGCGGCGGAGACGACCTGGGTGACGCGGCGGCCGCCGGTCTTCCGCGACGGTCCGTTCGGCGAGGACCAGGGGCGGGCGGCCGTCGCGCTCGTCGACGAGCGGGTACGGCGCGGTCTGCCGCCGCAGAGCGTCGTGTCGGTGACCGGCCTGCCCGTGACCGAAGCGGTCGCGCGGGCCCGCGCGGAGGGCGTGCTGGACCGGCTGCCGATGTTCGACCGGATTACGCCGAACGGGGTGGCCTGGGCCGACGGGCGTACGGTCGACGCCGACGTCATCCTGTGGGCCACCGGGTTCCGCGCCGTGACCGACCACCTGGCGCCGCTCAAGCTGCGCGAGCGGGGTGGCGGCATCCGTGTGGAGGGCACGCGGGCGACGCGTGACGAGCGGATCCACCTGGTGGGGTACGGGCCGTCGGCCAGCACCATCGGGGCCAACCGGGCGGGGCGGGCGGCCGTGCGCGGGATCATGCGGCTGCTGGAGCGGCCGCGGACCGCGCGCGTGGCGGCGCAGCGCATGGCGGTGGAGGCACTGGGGGTGGAGGCAGTGGCGGTGGAGGCGGCTCCGGTCGGGGGCTGAGGGGTCAGCCGCCGTTCTTGCTCGCGCCCCTGCGGTTCGCGTTGAACTCCTCGACGTTCTTGCGCTGTTCGGCGTAGCTCGCGGTGAAGCGGGTGTCCCCGGGCGCGACGGTGACGAAGTACAGCCAGTCCCCCTGCGGCGGCTTCAGCGTCGCGTCCATCGCCTGCCGGCCCGGGTTGCCGATCGGCGTGGGGGGCAGGCCGGTGCGCTCGTACGTGTTGTACGGAGTGTCGATCTTCGTGTCCGCGTGCGTGGTGTCGAGGGTCGAGCGCTTCAGCGCGTAGTTGAGCGTCGAGTCCATCTGGAGCGGCATGCCGCGCGTCAGCCGGTTGTCGATGACGCGCGCGACCTTCCCCATGTCCTCCGCCGTGTCCGCCTCGGCCTGCACGATGCTGGCGATGACGACCTTCCGGTACGCCGCGGGCGTGGACCCGAAGTTCTTGCCCGCCGTGTTGACCATGTACGAGAGCAGACTCTCCGGTGTCGTCCTCTCGTCGACGGGATAGGTGGCCGGGAAGAGGTAGCCCTCAGGATTCCCCCTGGCCGCGCGCGGCAGCTTCAGATGTGCCGTGCGCGCCGTCTTCTCGGTGGTTCCCGGCGCGACGCCGAGCTCCTTGTCGACCGCGGCGTACACCTGGGAGGACCGCCATCCCTCCGGGATCAGGAGGCTTCGCGGCTCGCGCTTCTCCTCCTTGAGCAGCAGCAGAGGCACCAGGACCGCGGCGGTCACCACCGTGGCGGCCATGCCCACGATCAGCAGCAGTCGGCCGCGGCGCCTCGGACGGGGGCTGCTCGCGGGCCCTTTCTGTGCGGACTCGTTCTCCATGCGGGCACGCTAACCCGCCTCGCCCGCCGTTCCCGGGACCCCAGGGCACAGGGAGCGGATGTTCGATCAGGCTGGGGGGGCTCTCAGGTGGCGGCCGGGGACAGCCGGGCGTCCCGGCGCACCAGCGCCGCGTACCGGCCGCCGTGGGCGAGCAGTTCCTCGTGGGTGCCGCGCTCCACGGTCTTTCCGCCGTCGAGGACGACGATCTGGTCGGCGTCCCTGACCGTGGAGAGCCGGTGCGCGATGGTGATGGTCGTACGGCCCGCCGAGAGCGCGTCGATGGCCTGCTGTACGGCGTGTTCGGTACGGGTGTCGAGCGCGCTCGTCGCCTCGTCGAGGATGAGGACGGGCGGGTCGCGCAGGATGGTCCGGGCGATCGCCAGGCGCTGCTTCTCCCCGCCGGAGAAGCGGTACCCCCGCTCACCGACCAAGGTGTCGTACCCGTCGGGCAGTGAGGCGATGTGGTCGTGGATCTGCGCGGCCTCCGCGGCGGCGCGCAGCTCCTCGTCGGTCGCGTCGGGCTTGGCGAAGCGCAGGTTGTCGGCGACGGAGGCGTGGAAGAGGTACGTCTCCTGGGAGACCACGCCGACGGCGCGGGCCAGCGTGTCGAAGTCCAGGTCGCGCACGTCGACGCCGTCTAGGGTGACGCCGCCTTCCGTCACGTCGTACAGCCGGGGCACCAGATAGCTGAGCGTGCTCTTGCCCGAGCCCGTGGGTCCGACGATCGCCAGGCTGCCGCCCGCCGGGACCGTGATGTCGATGCCGGTGAGGGTCGCGCCGCTCTTCTCGTCGTACGTGAAGTGGACGTCGTCGAAGCGCACTTCGCCGCGGATCTTCTCCAGCCGGACCGGCTTCTCGGGCTCGGTGATGTCCACCGGCAGGTCGAGATACTCGAAGATCCGCTGGAAGAGGGCGAGCGAGGTCTGCATCTGCACACCCGTCGACAGGAGGCTGACGGCGGGCCGGAAGAGGCCCTGCTGGAGCGAGACGAAGGCGACGAGCGTACCGAGCGAGACTGCTGCCCCGCCGGTCTGCATGGTCAGGCCGGCGGCCCAGTAGATGACGGCGGGCATGGCGGCCATGACGATGCCGATGGTGGACATCCGCCAGCGCCCGGCCATGTTGGAGCGCACTTCGAGGTCGACGAGGCGCTCGGACTCGTCGGCGAAGGACTTGGTGAGGGAGTCGGCGCGGCCCATGGTGCGGCCGAGCAGGATGCCGCTGACCGACAGCGACTCGGTGACGGTGGCGGCCATCGAGGCCATCTGTTTCTGCCGCTGAGTGGTGATCTTCTTGCGCTCGCGGCCGACCCGGCGGCTGATCCACACGAACACCGGCAGCAGGAGCAGCGAGACGACGGTCAGCCGCCAGTCGAGGGCCAGCATGGCGACGACCGTGGCCACGACCGAGGTGAGGTTCGAGACGAGCGAGGTGGCGGTGGAGGTCACCGTGGCCTGCATGCCGCCGATGTCGTTGGCGATACGGGACTGCACCTCGCCGGTGCGGGTCCTGGTGAAGAAGGCGAGCGGCATGCGCTGGAGCTGGGCGTAGACGGCGGTGCGCAGGTCGTGCATGACGCGCTGGCCGACCGTCGTGGAGATCAGCGTCTGGAGTACGCCGAAGACGCTCGTCACCACGGCGGTAAGGATCATGCCGAGGGCGAGCAGGCTCAGCAGCCCCGTGCGCCCCTGCGGGATCGCGGTGTCGAGGATCTCCTTGAGCAGGAACGGGGAGGCGACAGCGACGAGGGACGAGGCGGCGACGAGCAGGCCGACGACGGCCAGCCGGCCCCGATAGGGGCGGAAGAGCCGGAGGATGCGGCGTACTTGCGCGGGCTCCTCCGGCTGGGCGGGATCACGGGCCGGTGGTGTCCACGTGGGTCGATCGGGATGCATGAGCTCCTTCGCGCGGGTGAGATCTACGGCGGCAATCAGAGCCTAGCTCATTGTTACCTGTACTCACAATGACTGTATTCACAGTGAACAAGGTCCTGATATCGTTCCGGGTATGAGCACCTCAGACGCCGACGGCCTGCTGGCCGAGCAGCTTCTCCGGCTGACGCGCCGGCTTCACCGGATCCAGCGTCAGCAGATGGAGCCGATCGGCATCACTCCGGCCCAGTCACGCCTGCTGCGCACCGTTTCGCACTACGACCTGCACCACGAGCCGCCGCCGAGGATGGCCGACCTCGCCAAGCGCCTGGACGTGGTCCCCCGCGCCGTGACCACCCTCGTCGACGGCCTGGAGGCGAGCGGCCGGGTGCGCCGCGTGCCCGATCCCACCAACCGACGGGTGATAAGGATCGAGCTCACCGACACCGGCCGGGCCACACTCCGTGCTCTGCGCAGCGCGCGCCGCGACGCCGCGGAGGACATCCTGGCTCCATTGACCACCGGGCAGCGCGAGGTGCTCGGTGACCTGCTGTCCGCTCTGGTCGACGGAATGCCGGAGCGCCGCTGCTGAGCCGAGGGGACGGACCTGAATGCCGCTGCTGGAGCCCGACCCCGGATCCCTGCGCCCCGCCACCCCGCACGGTCCCGCACCGGACCGGGTGCCGGACGCCCTGGCCGGCGGCACACCCGAGCCGCTGCGCGGCGAGCTGACCGCGCTCCTCGGTGCGGACAAGGTGCTGTGGAAGGTCTCCGACCTCGTGCGGTACGCGTCCGACGCCAGCCCGTACCGCTTCGTCCCCCGGGTCGTCGTGATCGCCGAGAACCTCGACGACATCTCGGCGGTGCTCTCGTACGCCCACCGCAGGGGCCGCGAGGTCGTCTTCCG
Organism: Streptomyces sp. ISL-99; assembly: GCF_018614005.1. Lineage (NCBI taxonomy): Bacteria > Bacillati > Actinomycetota > Actinomycetes > Kitasatosporales > Streptomycetaceae > Streptomyces > Streptomyces sp. ISL-99. The sequence goes on along the minus strand of NZ_JAGGPC010000038.1, from coordinate 37,051 downwards.
CGCGGCGGGCACGTCGCTCAACGGCCAGGCCCAGGGCGAGGACATCCTCGTCGACGTGCGCCGCCACTGGGCGGGCATCGAGGTCCTGGACGACGGCGCCCGCGCGCGTATCCGTCCGGGTACGACGGTCGTACGGGCCAACGCCTCCCTCGCGCGCCACGGCCGCGTCCTCGGCCCCGACCCGGCGAGCGCCCTCGCCTGCACGATCGGCGGTGTCGTCGCGAACAACGCGTCCGGCATGACGGCGGGCACCGCCCGCAACTCCTACCGCACGGTCGCCTCCCTCACCTTCGTACTGCCGGCCGGCACGGTCGTCGACACGGCGGACCCGGCGGCCGACGAGAAACTGGCGGACGCGGAACCCGGCTTGTGCGCGGCGCTCATGGCGATCAAGGCGGAGATCGAGGCGGACGCGGAGCTGACCGCCCGTATCCGCGCCAAGTACGAGATCAAGAACACCAACGGCTACCGGCTCGACGCCTTCCTCGACGGTGCGACTCCCGTGCAGATCCTGCGCGGCCTGATGGTGGGCTCCCAGGGCACCTTCGGCTTTATCTCCGAGGTGGTCTTCGACACGCTGCCGCTGGACCGCAGGCTGTCGGCCGCGCTGCTCTTCTTCCCCACGCTCTCCGCGGCGGCCGCGGCCGTCCCGCGCTTCAGCGACGCGGGGGCGGCCGCCGTCGAGCTGATGGACGGCAATACGCTGCGCGCCTCGGTGAGCGTCGGGGGCGTACCGGCGGACTGGGCGCGGCTGCCCAAGGAGACGACGGCGCTGCTGGTGGAGTTCCGGGCGCCCGACGAGGCGGCTCTGGGGGCGTACGAACGGGCGGCGGCCGAGGTGCTGAGCCGGCTCGAACCGGCCGTCCCGGTCGCCCCGGTCGCCTCGGTGACGAATGCGTTCACCCGTGACGCGCGGACGATCGCCGGGTTCTGGAAGGCCCGCAAGGCGTTCGTCACGGCGGTGGGCGGCGCCCGCCCCGCCGGTACGACCCTGATCACCGAGGACTTCGCCGTACCGCCGTCGCGGCTCGCCGAGGCCTGCGAGGCCCTGCTGCGGCTCCAGGGCCGGCACGGTTTCGACGCGGCCGTGGCGGGCCACGCCGCGCACGGCAACCTCCACTTCCTGCTGGCTTTCAACGCCGCCGATCCGGCGGACGTCGCGCGCTACGCCGCCTTCATGGACGACTTCTGCCGGCTGACCGTCGAGCACTTCGACGGCTCGCTCAAGGCCGAGCACGCCACCGGCCGCAACCTCGCGCCCTTCCTGGAGCTGGAGTGGGGACCGAAGGCGACGGAGCTGATGTGGCGTACGAAGCAGGTGATCGACCCCGCCGGAGTCCTCGCGCCGCGCGTCGTCCTGGACCGCGACCCCCAGGCGCATCTGCGCGGCCTCAAAACCATCCCCAGGGTCGAGCTGATCGCTGACCCGTGCATCGAGTGCGGCTTCTGCGAACCGACATGCCCCAGCACCGACCTGACGACCACTCCACGCCAGCGCATCGTGCTGCGCAGGGAGATGATGCGCCAGGCCGCCGGTTCGCCGGTCCAGGACGGTCTGCTCGACGCGTACGGCTACGACGCGGTGGACACGTGCGCCGGGGACTCGACGTGCAGGCTGGCGTGCCCCGTCGGTATCGACACCGGCGCGCTGATGAAGGACTTCAGGCACCGCCGGCATTCACCGTGCGAGGAACGGATCGCGGCGCTGGCCGCCGAACAGTTCAAGGCGGTCGAGACCGCCGCGCGCCTCGCGGTGGCCGCCGCGGACCGGATCGACGACCGGCTCCTCCAGGCGGCAACGAGTCTCGCGCGCAAGGCCGTACGTCCTGACCTGGTGCCGCGGTGGCTGCCGCAGATCCCGGGCGCCGCCGCCCGCCGCCTGCCCCGCACCTCACGCACGGGCGCACACGCCGTCTACTACCCGGCCTGTGTGAACCGCGTCTTCGGTGAGCCGGAGCGCTACTGGGGCCCCTCACTCCCGCAGGCTGTCGTCGCCGTGTCGGAGCGCGCCGGAAAGCCGGTGTGGATCCCCGGTGATGTCGCTGGCACCTGCTGCGCGACCATCTGGCACTCGAAGGGTTACGAGGCCGGCAACACCGTCATGGCGAACCGCATCGTCGAGGCCGCCTGGGGGTGGACGGCGGGCGGCACGCTGCCACTGGTCGTCGACGCGTCCTCCTGCACACTGGGCCTCGCGCACGAGGTGGTGCCGTATCTCACCGACGCCAACCGGGAGCTGCACGCGGAGCTGACCGTCGTCGACTCGGTCGCCTGGGCCGCCGACGAGCTGCTCCCCCGCCTGTCGGTGCTGCGCCGGGCCGACTCCGCCGTCCTCCATCCGACGTGTTCCATGCGCCACTTGGGCGACGAGGAGCGGTTTCGTACCGTCGCCCAGGCGTGCGCCGAGGAAGTCGTCGTGCCGGACGATGTCCGCTGCTGCGCGTTCGCCGGGGACCGCGGGATGCTGCACCCGGAGCTGACGGAGTCGGCTACGGCGCGGGAGGGCGCGGAGGTCCGGGCGCGCGAGTACGACGTGTATCTCTGCGCGAACCGGATGTGCGAGGTGGGGATGGAGCGCGCGACGGGGCGCGGATACCGGTCCGTGCTGCTGGAGCTGGAGCGCGTGACCCGGCCTTGCTCCAAGTGATCGTCACGGTGATCACCACGGTCCCGCCGCGCAGGCGCCCGGATCAGCAGCGCAGCCGGTCCTCCGTCACGGTTCCCTGCGCCGTCTTCAGGCTCCGGTCGTAGCAGCCCGCCGTCCCGTGCAGCCGGTAGCGCTCGCTCGACGTGCCCACGGCGTGCCGCTGGTCGCGCGGGACGTTCGCGGTGTACGTCGCGTCGCCCTCGTACGCGTCGTCCAGCCGCGACCAGGACACCCGCTTGCCGCCCCGCTCCGTGGCCGTGTCGGCCCGGTCGCCGAGCGCGAGCACGGTACGCAGCCGGTCACCGGCGCCCAGCGTCGTCGTGCCGTCCATCGTGTACGTGCGGTGGGCGCGCACGGCGGTGGCCGGGCCGCGGCCGTCGGTGGTGACGGTCTCGTGGTCCGTCCAGGTGCCCTTGAGCGCGTCATCATTCTCGCCGTCGGTCCAGCGGTGGACGGAGGTGTTGGCGAGGGTGCGGTCGACGGTGGTGACGACGCGGCCGTGCGAGGTGTTCACATGACCGGAGACGGTGAGCCGGTGGCCGCCCCTGGTGTCGACGCGGTGCTGCGAACCTGCTGTGTACGCCGAGGAGTTGGCCGGTGCGCCGTTGTCGTGCCGGGTGAGCGCGCCCGTGACGACCTCGCTGCCCTCGTCCTGCCACACCAGCACATTGACCGGGGTGCTCCAGCCGGTCTGCCCCTCGGGAACACCCACCACCGAGACCTCCACGCGGTGCGGGCGGCCGTCGTTGAGCCTGCCCGCGAACGGCGTCAGGTCGTACTGGACGGGCTTGATGTCGAAGGCGCGCGGGCCGGGGATCACGTACCAGAGGAAGGGGTTGGACCAGCCGCCCGTCCAGACCGTCGGGAACGGCGCGGCGATGCCCGCGAGCTGCCCGTCGACCTTGATCTGCACCTCGCGGTAGGGCCCGTCGGGCGTCTTGCAGGAGTACGGCGCCTCCTCGGGGACGGACAGGTACCAGTACTCCTCGCAGCCGCCGCCCGAGCCCGTCGCGTACACCTCGGCGAGGATGCGCTCGGAGTTGCGCGGGGTGGTGAGCGACTGCCCGTCGAGGGTGAGGACGCGGTCCGGGGTGGCGGCCGGCTTGGTGCGGCCTTCGGCGGCGTAGAAGGTCAGGGTCGCCTTGACGTCGATGACGCCGGTGTACGTCTCGTTGACGACGTTGCCGATGAGCATCTCGACGGGCTGCTCGCGGCGCAGGGTGTCGCTGTAGCGCGTGACGTCCTTCTCCACGGACCAGGTGATGCCTTCGGGCGAGGGCTGCGGGGTGGAGGTGCGCAGTACTTCGACGCCGCCGATATGCAGGTAGCCGAGCCGGTCGTACTGGCGCCCCGCGACCTTGCCTTCGAGGCGGAGGACGACCTTGCTCCACCGGTCGCCGCACCCCTTCGGGGGAGCGTATCCGCCCTTGTACGGCGTGAAGTCACGGAACTCGGCCTGCGCGACCGTCACTTGGCAGGACCGGGTGCCGGGGGTGGTGACGGGCGGCGCGGCGGTGACGGGATCGTGCCAGTCGCTGCCGAACTCGACGGGCGGGCCGACGGGGCCTGTCGTCGCGTCCGGCACGGTCGCCGCGGCGGCCTGCCCCGCTCCGAACACCGATCCGGCGGCCAGGGCAAGACTCGCGAGCATGCACATGACTTTTGGTCGTCTCATGCGTCAGGAGTGAAGCGCGGGACGGCCGGGAGCGCCAGAGCGAGATGTTGGATCTTGGCGTGTTCTGTGTCCCCACGCTCATAAATCGATTGCCACTTCTGGTGGAAAAACGCGAACCTTGCACGGTTTCAGCCAGTACACCGAACCGTGGGACGTCATGCAGATTCGCGATCTTCCGTATCCCGATCCGGGCGTCCCCGACGTCAGGTCCGGGCCCCGATTCCTCTACTGGCTCGGGCGGAACCAGCTCGGCGGGCAGCTCAAGTCGCTCTCCTGGGGGCTCCTGCACCAGTGCGGCGTCGCAGCCCTGCCGCTGGGCGTGGGGCTCGCCGTCCAGGCAGTGGTCGACAGATCCGGCAGCCGGCTGGCGCTCGCCGCCGGGCTGATCGCCCTGCTGGGTGTGACCATCGCCCTCGGCGACACCATGCTGCACCGGACCGCCGTCACCAACTGGATCACCGCCGCCGCGCGCGTGCAGCAGCTGCTGGCCCGCAGGACGGCGGAGCTGGGCTCGGCGCTGACCCGCAGGGTCGCGGCGGGTGAAGTCGTCGCGGTCTCCACCGGCGACGTCGAGAAGATCGGCTGGTTCGTCGAGGCGCTCTCGCGCTTCGTCGCCGCCGCTCTGACGCTCGTCGTCGTGTGCGTGGGGCTGCTGGTCTACCAGCCCGCACTCGGCATCGTCGTGGCCATCGGCGTGCCCGTACTGGCCCTGGCCGTACTGCCGTTGCTTCCGAAGGCGACCCGGCGGGCCGACGCCCAGCGCGAGATGGCGGGCAAGGCGACCGAGCTGGCGTCCGACACCGTCGCGGGTCTGCGCGTACTGCGCGGCATCGGCGGCGAGGACCTGTTCCTCGGCCGCTACCGCAACGCCTCGCAGGAGGTACGCAAGGCGGCCGTGCGCAGCGCCCGCATGTGGGCGCTCATCTCGGCGGTCCAGGTGCTGCTGCCGGGCCTGCTGCTGATCACGGTCGTGCTGTACGGCGCGAAGCTCGCCCTCGACGGACGGGTCACCGTCGGCGAACTGGTCACCGTCTACAGCGCGGTGACGCTCCTGCTGTATCCGCTGCGGCACTTCGAGGAGATCGCCATGGCGTACTCCTTCTCGCGGCCCTCGGCCAAGCGGGCCGCGCGCGTGCTGTCGCTGGAGCGCACGGCGAAGGCGCGAGGCGCCGAAGCACCGGTTCCCGCCACCGAACAGACCCCGTCCGGTGACCTGTACGACCCGGCCACCGGACTGCTGGCACCCGAGGGCCGGTTCACCGCCGTGGTGTGCGGCGACCCGGACTTGGCGGGCCGGCTGGCGGAACACCTCGGCGGCCACGCCACCTCGGACACCGCCGCCGGTACCGGAACCGGCGAGACACCGCCTTCGGCGCTGCTCGGCGGAGTGGCGCTCGACGACCTGCCGCTGATCACCGCGCGGGGCGCCGTCCTGGTCCAGGACAAGGACCCGGTGCTGCTGTCCGGCACTCTCGCCGAGCTGCTCGACGTACCGGCGTCGGGGAACGTGGCGGCGGCGGACGCGCTGGACGCGGCGCAGTGCGGCGACGTACTGGCGGCGCTCGCGCAGGCGTCGGCGGACAGCACGGACGACCCGATGCGCACCCGGATCACGGAGCGCGGGCGTTCGCTCTCCGGCGGCCAGCGTCAACGCCTGGCGCTGGCGCGCTCGCTGGTGACCGACCCGCAGGTGCTCGTCCTGGACGAGCCGACCTCGGCCGTCGACTCGCACACCGAGGCGCGGGTCGCGGCGGGCGTGAAGCGGCTGCGTACGGGACGTACGACCGTCGTCTTCGCCTCGTCGCCGCTGGTGCTCGACCAGGCCGACCGGGTGGTGCTCGTCCACGAGGGCGAGGTCGCGGCGGTCGGCACGCACCGCGAACTGCTGCACACCGACCCGCGGTACCGCGCGGTCGTCACCCGCGAGACAGACGACGAAAGCGCCGCGAAGGCCGCGATCGGGCGGCCTATGGAACACGGCGTACTGGAAGAAATCGAGGAATCGGCATGATCGGCGTGGCACCACCGGCGTACGACCCGGCGGCACCGGAGTCGGCGACGACCCTGCCCGTCGGCAGTCCCGCGACCGTACGGACCTACGTGCGCGAGCTGATGCGGCGGCACCGCAGGGCGTTCGTCGTGCTCGTGTCGTTCAACGCGGTCGCCGTCATCGCCTCGATGGCGGGCCCCTACCTGCTGGGCTCGCTCGTCGAGAACCTGGCGGACGGGGCGCGCGAACTCCACCTTGAACGCACGGCGGCGATTTTCGCACTCGCCCTGCTCGTGCAGACGCTGTTCACCGGCCGGATGCGGCTGCGGGCCGCGATGCTCGGCGAGGAGATGCTGGCCGACCTGCGCGAGGACTTCCTCGTACGGTCGGTCGGCCTGCCGCCGGGGGTACTGGAGCGGGCGGGCACCGGCGATCTGCTGTCGCGCATCACCACCGACATCGACCGGCTGACGAACGCGATGCGCGAGGCCGTGCCGCAGCTCGCCATCGGCGTGGTGTGGGCGGGGCTGCTGATCGGCGGCCTGACCGTGACCGCGCCGCCGCTGGCGCTGGCCGTGCTGGTGGCCGTTCCGGTGCTGGTCGTCGGGTGCCGCTGGTACTTCAAGCGGGCGCCGTCGGCGTACCGCTCGGAGGCGGCGGGATACGCGGCGGTCGCCGCGATGCTCGCCGAGACGGTGGACGCCGGGCGGACCATCGAGGCGCACCGCCTCGGCGCGCGCCGGGTGGCCCTGTCGGAGCGGCGGGTCAGGGAGTGGACGGCCTGGGAGCGGTACACGCTGTGGCTGCGGTCGGTGCTGTTCCCCGTCATCAGCACCACGCACATGACGATCCTGTGTTCGGTCGTGCTGATCGGCGGCGTCTTCGTCCTTGAGGGCTGGATCGACGTCGGCCAGCTCACGACGGGCGCCCTGCTCGCGCAGATGCTGGTCGATCCGGTCAACCTCATCCTGCGCTGGTACGACGAACTCCAGGTCGCGCAGGTGTCGCTGGCCCGGCTCGTCGGCGTACGGGAGATCGAGCCGGACGCCGGTGACGGGCTCGTCGCCCCCGACGGGCGTGCGGTGCGGGCCGACGCGGTGCACTTCGGGTACCGCGCGGACGTCGACGTACTGCACAAGGTGACGCTGGACGTGGCGCCGGGAACGCGGATGGCCCTGGTCGGCCCTTCGGGCGCCGGGAAGTCCACCCTCGGCCGGCTGCTGGCCGGGATCTACGCACCGCGTACGGGTGAAGTGACGCTGGGCGGCGCCGAGTTGTCGCGGATGCCGGCCGAGCGGGTGCGCGAGCACGTGGCGTTGGTCAACCAGGAGCACCACGTCTTCGTGGGCACCCTGCGCGACAACCTGCTGCTGGCCCGCACCGGCGCGGACGACGCGGAGCTGTGGGCGGCGCTCGAAGCGGTCGACGCGGAGGGCTGGGCGCGGGCGCTGGACGACGCCCTCGACACCGAGGTCGGCTCGGGCGGCCACGCGCTCACCCCGGCGCAGGCGCAGCAGGTCGCGCTGGCCCATCTGGTACTCGCGGACCCGCACACGCTGGTGCTGGATGAGGCGACGTCGCTCCTGGACCCGCGCGCGGCCCGCCATCTGGAACGCTCGCTGGCCCGCGTCCTCGACGGCCGTACGGTCGTGGCCATCGCCCACCGGCTGCACACAGCGCACGACGCGGATGTGATCGCGGTGGTCGAGGAAGGCCGGATCAGCGAACTGGGCAGCCACGACGAACTCGTGGCGGCGGACGGCGCGTACGCGGCGCTCTGGCGCTCCTGGCACGGGTAGCGGGCCGCGGCGTGCGGCGCGGTCTTCGCGCGTACGCGCCGACCCCGCCCCGGTCACGTGAGGGGGCGGGGGGCGGGGACCCCGCGCGGCGCACTGGCTGCCCGCCCCCGGGCCCCAGCCCGGGGGCGGGCGGGGCGGCGAGTGGGCGGCGCGTCGCCCACAGCACCACCCCCTACGGGGCCCCTTTCCCCGGATGGGGCGGCGACCCCAGGCCGGTCACAGCCACGCGACCCGCGAGCCCGGCACGTTGCCGGCGGTCTCGCGGGTCGGTTGGTGGTGATCTGTGGCGGCTCTGGTGCCGGTACGCCGATGAGACGGCGGGCCGGGACCGGTCAGGCCGCGACGCGTACGGGTTTCAGCCCCGCTTCGTTGTGGCGGTCCGTCCAGGCCGTCAGGGCCGCGCCGCAGGCGTGGTCCACGTGGCGCAGGCCCGAGAGGTCGAGTTCGATCAGCCGGTCGCGGGGCAGCGCCTCCAGCTCGTCGAGGAGCTTCGGCAGCCGCAGGAACGTGGCGTTGCCGAGCACCCGGACACGCACCGGCCCCAGCTCGTCCTCGTTCTCGTCGGCGCCGGACACCTCGACGTGGACGTGGGACGTCTCCCATGCCGTCTTCGCGACCGCCAGCAGCAGGCCGATCAGTACCCCTTCGAACATGTTGGTCACGACGATCGAGAGCGCCGTGGCTCCCAGCACCACCGCTTCGCCCCGGTGTTCCCGCCACAGCGGCGCGAGTTCCTTCACCGGGATCAGCTTCCAGCCCGCGTGCACCAGCACACCGGCCAGTGCCGCCACCGGGATCACGCCGAGAGCCGCCGGAAACAGCGCGGCGAAGACGAGCAGCCACACACCGTGCAGCACGCGGGACGCCTTGGTGCGCGCCCCGGCCTGCAAGTTGGCGGAGCTGCGTACGATCACCGCTGTCATCGGCAGCGCGCCGAGCATCCCGCACACCGCGTTGCCCGCGCCCTGGGCGACGAGCTCCTTGTCGTAGTCGGTCCTCGGGCCGTCGTGCAGCCGGTCCACCGCTGCCGCGCTGAACAGGCTCTCGGCCGACGCGATGAGGGTGAAGGCGACCACGGTGCCCAGCAGGCCGATCTCGGCGAGTCCCGCGAAGTCGGAGAGGGCCGGCGGCTGTATGACGTCCAGCAGCCCCTTGACCTCCACGCGTGCGACCGGCGGGTCGAAGGCGACCGCCGCGGCGGTCGCCAGCGCGACCGCCGCGAGCGGGGCGGGCAGTACGCGCGCCGCGGCCGGAATCCTCGGCCACAGCACCAGCACCAGCACCGTGCCGACCCCGATGCCGAGCGCCGCCAGGGCAGGGCCCGACCCGAGGGTGTCGGCCGCGAGACCCGGGAGGCCGCCGATCTTCGCGAGGCCACCGGCCGGTGCGTCGGCGTCGACCAGCGCGTACAACTGCCCGGCTATGAGCACCAGTCCGATGCCCGCGAGCATGCCCTGCACCACCGCGATCGAGATGGCCCGGAACCAGCGGCCGAGCCGGAAGGCGCCCATGAGGAGTTGCAGCACCCCGGCGGCCAGCACGATCACGCCGAGTGCGCCGATGCCGTACTCCTGCACGGCCTCGTACACGAGCACGGTCATTCCGGCAGCCGGTCCGCTGACCTGGAGGCTGCTGCCGGGCAGCAGCCCGGTGACGAGCCCGCCCACGATCCCGGTGACGAGGCCGAGTTCGGCGGGGACGCCGGAGGCGACGGCCACACCCACGCACAGCGGCACCGCCACCAGGAAGACGACGAGCGAGGCGGTGAAGTCGGCCCGGAGGTCGCCCGGACCGCGCCGTCCTCGGAAGAGGTTCGCGACGGCCTTGGTGACGGGGTTCACGCCCGCGCTCACAGCGGGAGGAAGGCGTCGGCGGCGGGCTGGTGGGCCAGGACGAGTCCGGTGCCCACGGCGTAGTACCAGCCGTGCAGCCGCAGTTGTCCGGCGGCCAGGCGCTCCGCCACGCAGGGGTAGGCGCGCAGCCGCTCCAACTGCTCGCGAACGTGGCGCTGGACGGCCGCCGCCACCTCCGTGTCCGCGTCCTCGTGGAGTCCGTTCAGGTCGTCCGGCAGCTGGCTGTTCAGCCATCCGGCGACCGCCGGTACGGCCCGCAGGTCCTCGCCGCGTACCCGCGCGCCGACGGCCCCGCAGTGGGAGTGCCCGCACACCACGATGTCGGGGACCTGGAGCACGCTCACCGCGTACTCGATGGTCGCGGCCTCGCCGCTGGGCCGGTCCGCGCTGTAGCCGGGCACCGCGTTGCCCGCCGTGCGCAGCTCGAACAGCTCGCCGGGGCGTGCGCCGGTGATCAGGGAAGGGACGACGCGGGAGTCGGAGCAGGTGATGAAGAGCGCCTGCGGGGACTGACCGGCCGACAGCCGCCCGAACCAATCGCGCTGCTCGTCGTGCGCCGCTATGCGTTCGCCGAGGGAGCGGGCATGGTCGATGAAGGTCTGCATGGGGGGATCGCCTCCAGGAGCGATGGCAGTGCCGTGATGACGTATCGGTGCGTAATTACGGGAAAACCGGTCCGTACGGCTCAGTGCCTGCGGGACATCGGTCCGTACGGCCGCGTCAGCAGCGGAATACCCGGAGGGTGATGGCGAGGTCCCCGGATCTGGAAGGGGCGTGGCAGTACGGCGCGTTGTCGTCGACCGGAAGGGTGTGCCGCGGGAGCTCCGCGGGCGGGGAGGCCAGTGCGCAGGCCACGCGGACGGCCGCATGGGGGGCGTCCGTCTCCGGCCGCTGCCCACGGCGGACCTGGCCCGGATGGGCTTTGGTGTCGGCGTCGGCGGGCGAACAGGAACCCTGCCCCATCACCGGCGGCGCCGTCTCCGGCTCGGCGACGGCCGCGTGCCCCACGGCGGAGGCCACCGCGACGGCGTTGCCGGTCGCGACCGTGAGGGAGAGCAGGGCGAACACCGCCAACAGCAGCGCCTTGACGGCCGCGGTGATCCGCAACATGGTTCCCCTCCCCCCCTCGTGACGTGGTGTCGAGTGCTGACACCATTGTGTCCAGGAGAAGGCACCGAACAGCAACTCGGCACTTTACAGCGGCGTTAACTCTCCGCGAACGGGGTCACATCGCACCCTGGAGTGTGCCGCGGGGAGGCCGGCCGGAGCCGCGCCGGCCTCCCCGCGACACGTGACGCCGTCAGCGGCCGCCGTGAACCTCCAGCGCCACGCGGACCGCGGACTCCAGCGCCCCCTCGATCCAGGCGGGCTTGAGCGAGGTGTGGCAGCCGGCGAAGTGCAGCGGGCCTTCCACGGTACGCATGTCCGGGAAGATCTCGGTGTGCTGTCCCGGCAGGAGGACGGACGCCTCCCCGTAGGCGTACGGGTCGCGCTGCCAGCTCTGGGTGCGGCCGACGCCCGTGAAGAACACCTCAAGACGCTGCCCGTACACCTCCTGCATGCCGCGCAGCGCCAGCGCGTACCTGGCCTCGTCGTCGTAGGAGTCCCAGCGCCGGGCGTCGTCCGCCCAGCTGTACGAGGCGAGTACGACGCCTCCGTCGCTGCCCGGCACGGGGTGTGACGGGTTGAACATGAAGCGGTTCGGGTTGTCGGTCACGGATCCGCCGCCGATGACCTCCGCCGCCTCCGGCTGGTCACGGGAGACCCAGCAGTGCGCCGCGTAGTGCGTGCGCTGGTCCTCGGTGAGGTAGCCGGGCGGTACGGAGGCGTGGGCGCCGAGCAGCCGCCCGTCGTCCGGGACCCGCCCCTTGCGGTAGGCGTCGTACAGGCCGGGTTCCATGGCGTTCAGCTCGCGCTTCCAGTCCGCCTCGCTCATCTCCCACCAGCGGCGGCTGAATTCGAGCAGGACCTTGGTCGCGCTGTCGTAGTGCACCTCGCACACGGCCCGGCGCTTGCCGTACGAGAGCTGGGGCGAGACCTGCACGTGCCGCAGCCCGGAGAAGGGGACGGTGACGATGGCGGTGTCGCCGGAGAACCGCTCGCGCACGACTTTGCCGTCGCGCCCCTCGGAGACGGTGTGGAGCAGCACGCGCGGCCCCGGAGCGCCTTCCTCGCGGGTTTCGATGCGGGTGACGCGCCGGTCGAAGCGCACTTCGTCGCGTACGTCGTCGAGGAGGGCGTCCGCGAGTACCGCGGTGCCGCCGGTCAGTTCGTAGAACTGGGTGCCGGGGCTGATCAGGGAGGCGCCCATGAAGCTGTGCATGAAGGACAGCGGGAGCCGGGACGTCATGTTCTCCAGCGTGCCGATGAGGTCGATCGTGCGGGTGTCCAGCTTCGCGTGCTCGGTGAGGAAGCGGTACATCGACCAGTCGCCGAAGCGCTGGATGATCCGGGCCCAGCCTTCGACGCGCTCGGGCATCGGCTTGTTGACCCGGGTGCCGTCGGGCCGGCGGGTGCTGTACTCGTCGCGTACCGGGTCCAGGGCCTGCCGGACGATCTCCGACGCCGGGACGTCGAGGTATGTGCAGGGGACGCCGAAAGAGCGGTTGATCGCCCGCGGGTTCTTGGCGTAGTCGGCGCGGCGCGCTCTGATCCCGTTGACCCGGATCCAGGTGCGGTACACCGGCTTGCCGTCGGGGTCGGCGTCGATGTAGTGGAAGGGCCGCCGCTCGATGCCCAGGTGGTCGATCAGTCCGATGACCAGCGGGTGGCTGCCGGGGATGCGCATGGCGCCCGCCTCGGCGTACTGCTTCGGATCGGCGAACGGCTGCTTGGCGTTCTCGTGGCCGCCCGTACGGAACGTCTTGATGCGGCCGCCCGCGCGGTTTCCGTTGGCCTCGACGACCGTGACGCGGTGACCGGCTCGTTTGAGCAGTGAAGCGGCGACCATGCCGGCCGGTCCGGCGCCGATCACCAGCACCTTCCTGCGCGCGGCGCCGGACTTGGGCAGCCCGTCACCGAGAAGGATCTTCTCGTACTCCGGGACCAGGGGCCTGTTGTCCTCACCGACCACCAGCAGGGCGCGGGCGACGGCGAGGCACGTCTTCCAGTCGGCGGTGGAGCGGGGGGCCGTGGGTGCGGCGGGCGCGGCAGTGGCGGCGTCCGCCCCGGCGACGGTGGTGACGGCAGCGGCGGCGGCCACCGTCCCGGTGCGCACAGTGAACTGACGACGCGTCATATCCGAGAGTTCCATGATCTCAAGAAACTAGATCTTGGCACTCCCGGCAGCGGGTCCGGGAGAGTTCACCCGAACGGTAAGCGTCAGATGAAATTAAGCGCCGCCGCGCCGCCCACTCCCCCGAGCAGCATGAACGCCGGCATCAGCACCTTCAGCTCCACCCAGCTTCCCGCGCGGAACCGCAGCGCCTTCGGCGGCCCGATGGGGTACCAGCGCTTGCGGCCGAGTGGGATGGGCCACAGGATCGGGCAGCCGGACACCGTGAGCGCGTCACCGATGTCGTGCACCAGCGCGCCGAGCACGATCGGCAGGCCGAGCCACAGGTACTCCTGGCCGTCGCCGGTGAACAGCCAGTCGGCGCCGTTGCCCGGTTTGTCCAGTACGCCGGCCAGAATCCACGCACTCGTCGCGCCGAGCAGCCACACCAGGACGTCGCTGGACACGCGGGCGGCCCGCCACAGCAGACCTTCCACCGCCAGCACCAGGTGGACGAAGAGGATCGCGAGCACCGCCCAGCGGCCGCCGGTGATCGCCACGAGTGACGCGCCGCCGCCGATCATGACCGCCCACAGCCAGGTGTGGGTGAGGGTGCGGTGACCGCCGGACCTGCGCGGGTCGCCGGGCTTCTTGGTGGCCTTGTAGACGGCGTACGACAGCTTGTCGACGATCTCGCACATGCTCCGCGAGACGGGTCCGAAGGCGCGCGAGATGGTCGCGGACTTGTGGTCGAGGTCGGGTGCCAGGGCCGCCCCCGCGCAGATCAGGGCCCCGACGACGAGCACGGGCCAGGGCATCGGATGTCCGGCCGCGGCCGCCGCCGCCCCCACCCCCAGCCAGGCCGCTGCTCCTGACAGTGAGTGCGCCGGTCCCATCATGGTCGTTCCCCGCCCCGTTTGCTCTTGTGGTGTGCCCCAGTTGACAGGGCAGCGTATCGCTCGTGATCTTCGTACGGCCGACCGGTTCCCTGTTCAGGGGGGAAGCCAGGCAAGATGGGGGGCGTGACCCTTATCGATCAGATGCCCCCGACCGCCGACCCCGATGCCCTCTTCGAGGCTTTCACCTCATGGGCCGAGGGCCAGGGCATCAGTCTCTATCCCGCTCAGGAGGAGGCGCTGATCGAGGTGGTGTCCGGCGCGAATGTGATCTTGTCCACTCCCACCGGGTCCGGCAAGAGCCTCGTCGCGGCGGGTGCGCACTTCGCCGCCCTCGCGCAGGACAAGGTCACCTTCTACACCGCGCCGATCAAGGCCCTGGTCTCGGAGAAGTTCTTCGACCTGTGCAAGCTCTTCGGCACGGAGAACGTCGGCATGCTGACGGGCGACGCGTCCGTCAACGCCGACGCCCCGGTCATCGCCTGCACGGCGGAGGTGCTGGCGTCCATCGCGCTGCGCGACGGCAAGCACGCCGACATCGGCCAGGTCGTGATGGACGAGTTCCACTTCTACGCAGAGTCCGACCGCGGCTGGGCGTGGCAGATCCCCCTGCTGGAACTGCCCCAGGCGCAGTTCATCCTCATGTCGGCGACGCTCGGCGACGTCTCGATGTTCGAGAAGGACCTGACCCGGCGTACGGGCCGCCCCACCTCCGTCGTGCGCTCCGCGACCCGCCCGGTCCCCCTCTCGTACGAGTACCGCCTCACCCCCATCACCGAGACGCTGACCGAGCTCCTCGAAACCAAGCAGGCGCCGGTCTACATCGTGCACTTCACGCAGGCGGCGGCCGTCGAGCGGGCGCAGTCGCTGATGAGCATCAACATGTGCTCGCGCGAGGAGAAGGACCAGATCGCCGAGCTGATCGGCAACTTCCGCTTCACCACGAAGTTCGGCAAGAACCTCTCGCGGTTCGTGCGGCACGGCATCGGCGTGCACCACGCGGGCATGCTGCCCAAGTACCGCAGGCTCGTGGAAAAGCTCGCCCAGGCGGGCCTGCTGAAGGTCATCTGCGGTACGGACACCCTCGGCGTCGGCGTCAACGTCCCCATCCGCACGGTGCTGTTCACGGCTCTCACGAAGTACGACGGCACGCGGGTACGCACGCTCCGTGCCCGTGAGTTCCACCAGATCGCGGGCCGTGCCGGCCGCGCGGGCTTCGACACGGCGGGCCTGGTCGTCGCGCAGGCGCCCGAGCACGTCGTCGAGAACGAGAAGGCGCTCGCCAAGGCGGGCGACGACCCGAAGAAGCGCCGCAAGGTGGTACGCAAGAAGGCCCCCGAGGGCTTCGTCGCCTGGTCCGAGACGACCTTCGACAAGCTCATCACGTCCGACCCCGAGCCGCTGACCAGCCGGTTCCGCGTGACGCACACCATGCTGCTTTCGGTCATCGCCCGCCCCGGCAACCCCTTCGCCGCGATGCGTCACCTCCTGGAGGACAACCACGAGCCGCGCAAGGCGCAGCTGCGGCACATCCGCCGGGCCATCGCCATCTTCCGCTCGCTGCTCGACGGCGGCGTGGTGGAGATGCTGGAGACCCCGGAGGCCGACGGCCGTACCGTACGGCTGACCGTCGATCTCCAGCAGGACTTCGCGCTCAACCAGCCGCTGTCGACGTTCGCGCTGGCCGCGTACGAGCTGCTGGACCCGGAGTCCCCCTCGTACGCCCTGGACATGGTGTCCGTCGTCGAGTCGACGCTCGACGACCCGCGCCAGATCCTCGCCGCCCAGCAGAACAAGGCGCGCGGCGAGGCGGTCGGCCAGATGAAGGCGGACCGGGTCGAGTACGAGGAGCGGATGGAGCGGCTCCAGGAGATCACGTACCCGAAGCCGCTGGAGGAGCTGCTGTGGCACGGGTACAACGTGTACCGCAAGAGCCACCCGTGGGTCGGCGACCACCCGGTGTCCCCGAAGTCCGTGGTCCGTGACATGTACGAGCGGGCCATGACCTTCGCCGAGTTCACCTCGCACTACGAGCTCGCCCGCACCGAGGGCATCGTGCTGCGCTACCTGGCGGGCGCGTACAAGGCGCTTGAGCACACCATCCCGGACGACATCAAGTCCGAGGACCTGGAGGACCTGATCGCCTGGCTCGGTGAGCTGGTGCGCCAGGTCGACTCCAGCCTCCTCGACGAGTGGGAGCAGCTCGCCAACCCCGAGGTGGAGACGGCCGAGCAGGCGCAGGAGCGGGCCGACCAGGTCAAGCCGGTCACGGCGAACGCGCGGGCCTTCCGGGTGCTCGTACGCAACGCCATGTTCCGCCGCGTCGAGCTGGCCGCCCTGGACAACGTCCGGGAGCTGGGCGAGATGGACGGCGAGTCCGGCTGGGACGAGGACAGGTGGGGCGAGGCGATGGACGCGTACTGGGACGAGTACGACGACCTGGGCACGGGGCCGGACGCGCGCGGTCCCAAGCTGCTGATGATCGAGGAGGACGCCGAGCACGGCCTGTGGCGCGTCCGCCAGACCTTCGCCGACCCGAACGGCGACCATGACTGGGGTATCAGCGCGGAGGTCGACCTCGCCGCCTCCGACGAGGAGGGGCGGGCGGTCGTCCGCGTCACCTCGGTCGGCCAGCTGTAGAACCCCTGGCTGCGAAAACCCAGCCGCAGAACCAAGGAGAAACGTCCCGTGACGACGAACCCCGCTGACCGGCTCGTCGATCTGCTCGACCTGGAGCAGATCGAGGTCAACATCTTCCGGGGCCGCAGCCCCGAGGAGTCCCTGCAACGCGTCTTCGGCGGGCAGGTCGCCGGCCAGGCCCTGGTCGCGGCCGGCCGTACGACCGAGGGCGACCGGCCCGTGCACTCCCTGCACGCGTACTTCCTGCGGCCCGGCCGCCCCGGTGTGCCGATCGTCTACCAGGTGGAGCGGGTGCGGGACGGGCGTTCCTTCACCACCCGGCGGGTCACGGCCGTCCAGCAGGGCCGGACGATCTTCAATCTGACCGCCTCCTTCCACCAGCCGGAGGAGGCGGCCTTCGAGCACCAGCTGCCGCCGCGCCTGGACTTCCCGGACCCGGACACGCTGCCGACGGTGGTGGACGAGATCCGCGAGCACCTCGGGGAGCTGCCTGAGGCGCTGGAGCGGATGGCCCGCCGCCAGCCGTTCGACATCCGGTACGTCGACCGGCTTCGCTGGACCGCCGCGGAGATCAAGGAGGCGGACCCGCGCAGCGCGGTGTGGATGCGCGCGGTCGGCCCGCTGGGCGACGGCCAGCTCGTGCACACGTGCGCGCTGGCGTACGCGTCCGACATGACGCTGCTCGACGCGGTCCGTATCCCGGTCGAGCCGCTGTGGGGGCCGCGCAATTTCGACATCGCGTCGCTGGACCACGCGATGTGGTTCCACCGGCCGTTCCGGGCCGACGAGTGGTTCCTGTACGACCAGGAGTCCCCCATCGCGACGGGCGCGCGGGGGCTGGCGCGCGGCCGGATCTACGACCGTGCGGGCAACTTGCTGGTGTCGGTGGTGCAGGAGGGGTTGTTCCGTCCGCTGTCGGCCGCCTGAGTGACCTGCGCCGCCGGTAGGGTGCCGGTGGTCACGCGATGCGCGGCAGGTCCTCCGCCCGTACCTCCCCCAGCAGCGGCTCGCCGCGCAGGAACCGCTCTGCCTCCGCCACGGCGAACTCCCCCAGCAGCCGCACCTCCGTACCCATCGCCCCCGCGATGTGCGGTGTGACCAGCACATTGGGCAGCCCCAGCAGCACGTGCCCCGGCGGCAGCGGTTCCGGTTCGGTGACGTCGAGTACGGCGTCGATGCGCCCGTCCGCGCAGTGCGCCGCCAGCGCGTCGGTGTCGACGAGCCCGCCGCGCGCGGTGTTGATGAGCACCGCACCGTCGCGCAGCAGCCCGAGTGCCCGCGCGTCGATGAGATGCCGGGTCCCGGGCAGCAGCGGGGCGTGCAGCGAGACGATGTCCGAGGCCGTCAACAGCGCGTCCGGGTCCACCGGTTCGGCACCCAGCGCGGCAGCCGCCCGGGCCGCGTCCGGGTACGGATCGTGGACCAGCAACCGTACGCCCGTACCGGCGAGCCGCTCCAGCACCGGCCGCCCGGTCTTCGACGCCCCGACGACACCGACCGTACGGCCGAGGAAGCCGGTCGCCGGGGACACCGTCAGGTCCTGGGGCCGGCCCGCCCGGTACTCCCCCGCCGTACGGAACGCCCGCTTGGCCGACAGATGGATCGCCGCGACCGTGTAGTCGGCGACCGGCCCCGCGTTGGCGGACGCCGCCGACGAGACGGTGAGGCCCCGCTCCCAGACCGCCGGTGCGAGTACCTGCTTGACCGAGCCCGCCGCGTGCATGACGGCCCTCAGGCGCGGCGCGTCCGCGAGGACACTCGCGCCGACCCGTGGGCACCCCCACCCCGAAATGAGCACGTCCGCGCGGGACAGCGCCTTGCGTGCCTCCGGTCGCCCGAAGTCGTCGGCCACCAGGTCCGGTACGTCACAGACGGAGGCCAGCCGCGCCCGTACGTCGTCGGGGAGGGCGAGCCGAGCCACATCCGGGCGCATGGCGATCAGAGCCGTAAGTCGCGGTGACACAGTGCGATGTGCCTTTCCATACCGGTGGGAGCTGCGGGCCATCCGGGGTGGGAGCGCGGTCAGGCCACGCGGCCGTCGAGGTCCTTGAAGACGACGCCGTCCTTCATGACGAGCCGGATGTTGGCGGGCTCGCCGAGTGCGGTGATGTCGGCCAGCGGATTGCCCCGGGCGACGACGACGTCGGCCCGCTTGCCGGCTTCGAGCGTGCCGATCTCGTGTGCCAGGCCGAGGAGTTCGGCGGCCTCACTCGTCCCGGCTCGGATCGCGCCCATCGGCGTCATGCCGCAGTCGACGAGGTGCGCCAGCTCCCGCAGGTTCGTGCCGTGTTCGGCGATGCCGCAGTCGGTTCCCATGGCGACGCGGACGCCCCGCGTGATGGCGTGCGGGATGTGCCGGCGGGCGACGGACTGCCAGTGCTTCTTCTTCTCGTACGCCCAGGCCGCCACCTTCTGCGGGTCGGGGTCGGTGTTGGCGGTGGTGAGCGTCGGCACGAGAAACGTGCCGCGCTCCAGCATCAGGTCGATCGCCTCGTCGTCGATGGCGTAGCCGTGTTCGACGCTGGCGACTCCGGCGCGTACGGCGTTGAGAATGCCGCCGCGGCCCTGGGCGTGCGCGGCCACCTTCGTGCCCCGGTGGCCTGCCGCGATCTCGGTGATCGTACGGATCTCGTCCTCCAGGAAACCGTCGTCGTCCGGATGGTCGGTCGGGCTCCACACCCCGCCGGTCGCCGCGACCTTCACGCAGTCGGCGCCCTTGCGGAGCACCTCGCGCACGGCCCTGCGGCATTCGGTGGGCCCGTCGGCGAGGCGGCCCATGACGGGGTCGTTCTCGCCGTTGTCGGTGGCCGCCCGGAAGTCGCCGTGGCCACCGGTGGGGGTGAGCATGGCGACAGCGACGAGCAGGCGCGGCCCGGGGAGCAGCCCCGACTCGACGGCCTCCCGGTGGCCGGCGTCCGCGCCGCCGAGGTCGCGGGCGGTGGTGACGCCGGCGTCGAGGGTGAGCTTCATGCGGGGCGCCGCGAGGAAGATCCGCAGTGAGGCGGGCATCGCGGCGAGCTCTGCGTGGCTGAGGGCGCCGCCGGGCGCCGCCATGTGGACGTGGCAGTCGATGAACCCGGGCAGGATGGTGTGCCCGTGTACGTCGATACGCCGCGCCGGGGCGGGCAGTGCGGGGAGGCGCAGTTCCCCGGACGGCCCCGCCCAGCGGATGAACCCGTCCTCGATGAGCACCGCTCCGTCCGCGACCGGCTCGCCCCCGGTTCCGTCGATGAGCAGTCCGTTGTGGAGGAGTACGGGGGTGCTGGGGCCGGTCATGGCGCGATTCCTTCCCAGGAGTGGTGCGTGCACCACCACACGGTGGTGTAAGCGTCCTCGGCCGGAACCTCGGTGCCCTTGAGCGGGGAGTGGTCTGAAACAGTACGAACCAGTGACCAACGGCCGGGAGCACCGGCCGCCCCGAGCCATAGGAGACGGCGATGAGCCTGTACGACATCCCCCTGCGCACCCTGACCGGTGAGCCGACCACGCTGGCGGCCTACGAGGGCAAGGCGGTGCTGGTGGTGAACGTCGCGTCCAAATGCGGACTGACGCCGCAGTACGCCGGTCTGGAGCAGCTCCAGCAGACGTACGCCGACCGGGGCTTCACCGTGCTCGGTGTGCCGTGCAACCAGTTCGCGGGCCAGGAGCCGGGCAGCGCGGAGGAGATCCAGACCTTCTGCTCGGCGAGCTACGGCGTGACGTTCCCGCTGCTGGAGAAGATCGAGGTCAACGGTGACCACCGGCACCCGCTGTACGTCGAGCTGACCGCGGCGAAGGACGAGGCCGGCGAGGCCGGGGACGTCCAGTGGAACTTCGAGAAGTTCCTGGTCAGCGCCAAGGGCGAGGTCGTCGGCCGGTTCCGTCCGCGCGTCGAGCCGGAGGCCGCCGAGGTCGTCGCGGCCATCGAGGCGCAGCTCCCCAAGGCCTGACGGTACGGCGACACGAAGGCGCCGCCCCCCCCTTGTGCGATGTGGGGGGGCGGCGCCTTCGTCGTACCGCGACAGGTCTAGCGGATCGGCATGCCGGACAGGGTGCGGGCGATCACCAGACGCTGGATCTCACTCGTACCCTCGAAGATGGTGTAGATCGCGGCGTCGCGGTGCATGCGCTCCACCGGGTACTCACGTGTGTAGCCGTTTCCGCCGAGGATCTGCACGGCCTGCGCGGTGACCTTCTTGGCGGTCTCGCTGGCGAACAGCTTCGACATCGAGCCCTCGGCCGAGGTGAACGGCTTGCCCGCGCTGGCCATCCAGGAGGCCCGCCACACCAGCAGCCGCGCCGCGTCGATCCGGGTGCGCATGTCGGCGAGCTGGAAGGCGATGCCCTGGTTGTCGATGATCGGGCGGCCGAACTGCTCCCGCGTCCTGGCGTAGTCGAGCGCGACCTCGTACGCGGCGCGGGCGGTGCCCACCGCCATCGCGCCGACGGCCGGGCGCGACGCCTCGAAGGTGGCCATCGCGGCGTTCTTCACCCGCTCGCCGCCCTTCGCGGCGCGCTCGCGGGCGCGGGCGCGGGCGAGGCGCTCGTCGAGCTTTTCCTTTCCGCCGAGCAGGCAGTGGCCGGGGACGCGCACGTTCTCCAGTACGACCTCGGCGGTGTGCGAGGCGCGGATGCCGTGCTTCTTGAACTTCTGGCCCTGGGAGAGGCCGGGGGTGTTCGGCGGGACGATGAAGGAAGCGTGGCCCTTGGAGCCGAGCTCGGGGTCGACGAGGGCGACGACGACGTGGACGTTGGCGATGCCGCCGTTGGTCGCCCAGGTCTTGGTGCCGTTCAGCACCCACTCGTCCTTGGCCTCGTCGTAGACGGCGCGCGTGCGCATCGCCGAGACGTCGGAGCCGGCGTCCGGCTCGGAGGAGCAGAAGGCGGCGACCTTGACGTCGTCGGGGTCGCCGTACATCTGCGGGATCCAGGTGCCGATCTGCTCCTCGGTGCCGTTGGCGAGGACGCCGACGGCGGCCAGGCCCGTACCGACGATGGACAGGCCGATGCCCGCGTCGCCCCAGAACAGCTCCTCCATCGCCATCGGGATGCCGAGGCCCGTCGGGTCGAAGAACTGCTGGGCGTAGAAGTCGAGGGAGTAGATGCCGAGCTTGGCCGCTTCCTGGATGACGGGCCAGGGCGTCTCCTCACGCTCGTCCCATTCGGCGGCGGCCGGGCGCATCACATCGGCGGCGAACCCATGGATCCAGTCGCGGACCTGCTTCTGGTCGTCGTTGAGTTCGAGCGTGAACCCGTCCATCGTCCCCTCCAGGTGTTACTTGCGGTAACAGAAGTCTGTTACCGGTAAGTAAGCCATGTCAACCGCGGCAGCACGGCACACGGCCATGGTGTTACGTTTCCCAGGCGTCACGGAATCGTTTTGGGCGGGGAGACACACCATGGACACCACACACACGGATGAGCAGCAGCGCTCCGCCGCCGCGCGGCGGCGTCGGGACCTGCTCGAAGCGGCGGACCGCGTGGTGCTGCGGGACGGTCCGCAGGCTTCCATGAACGCCATCGCCGCCGAGGCCGGGATCACCAAACCGATCCTCTACCGGCACTTCGGTGACAAGGGCGGCCTCTACCGCGCGCTGGCCAAGCGCCACACCGACGCACTGCTCTCGGCCCTGCGGGCGGCGCTGGACGCGCCCGCCGAGCGACGACAGCGGGTGGAGGCGACGCTCGACACCTACCTCGCGGCGATCGAGGCGCTCCCCGAGGTGTACCGGTTCCTGATGCACCCCTCCGAGGACGCGCACCAGCCCGAGCAGGGCTTCGACGTCGGCCGCCACTCGGCGCCGCTGCTGCGGCGGCTCGGCGAGGAGTTGGCCATGGTGATCGCCGAGCGCGTGGATCTCGGCCCGGGCAGCGAGCAGCTGGCGCGGGTGTGGGGGCACGGGATCGTCGGCATGATGCACGCGGCCGGAGACTGGTGGCTCGGCGAACGCCCTTGCTCCCGCGAGCAGTTGGTGTCCAGCCTCGCGGACCTGCTGTGGGGCCGGCTGGCCGCCGCGGGCGACCGCGCGGACGGCCCCGGCTTCTGACCCCGGCCGCCGGCACCGCCGCGTGGGGCCTTTCCCTATCCCCGGCCACCCCACGGCGCACGCCTGGCCGCACGCAGTGCCTTCGCCCGGCGCCGGCCCGTGAGGCGGTCGGTGTAGACCAGGCCGGACAAGTGGTCGCACTCGTGCTGGAGGCAGCGGGCGAAGAAGCCGGTGCCCTCGACGCGAACCGGATCGCCCGTCACCGACACCCCCTCCACCACCGCCCGGTCGAAGCGTTCCGTACCCGCCTCGATACCCGGCAGCGACAGACACCCCTCAGGACCGCGTACGGTGATGCCGTCGGCCTCGACCAGGCGTGGGTTGACGATGTGACCGATATGCCGGACATCCTCGTCGTCCGGACAGTCGTAGACGAAGACACGCAGCGGTACGCCGACTTGGTTGGCCGCGAGGCCGACCCCCTCGGCGGCGTACATCGTCGCGAACATGTCCTCGACGAGCCGGACCAGCGAGGGACCGAAGTCGGTCACCGTCTCGCAGGGCGCGTGCAGCGCCGGGTCACCGAGCAGTGTCATGGGTCGTACGAGCCCGGAACTGCCGGGAATCGGGCGGTGTCGCATGGCGGCAAGCGTACGTTCCGCCGGGGGCCACAGCGCCCCGGGTGGTGCCGGGGTGCGGGGGCCCGGCTGGATCTCGATAGGCTGAGCCCCGACGTTGACCGGTGGACCTGGGGCAAATGCGGCGCCGGATGCAAGGAGGATCAGTGACGATGGCAGGCAACACGGAGCCGTTGTCGCCGCGGGCCAAGCTGGCCGTGACGGCAGGCAAGGCCGCGGCGGCGGTGTCCCGCGCCGCGGGACGCGGCAGCGGATCCGTGATCGGCGGCAAGGTGGCGCTCAAGCTCGACCCCGACCTGCTCGGGCGGCTCGCCCAGCATCTCGACGTCGTGCTTGTCTCCGCGACGAACGGCAAGACGACGACGACCCGGCTCATCGCCGAGGCACTGCGGGCCAGCGGCCCCGTCGTCTCCAACGCGCTCGGCGCCAACATGCCGGCGGGCATCACCTCCGCCCTGGCGGGCGGCTCCGACGCGAAGTACGGCGTGATCGAGGTCGACGAGAAGTACCTCGCCGGAGTCGCGCGCGATGTGACGCCGAAGGCGATCGCACTGCTCAACCTCTCCCGCGACCAGCTCGACCGGGCCGCCGAGACCCGCATGCTCGCCGAGAAGTGGCGCGAGGGCCTGTCCGGCACGAAGGCCGTCGTCATCGCGAACGCCGACGACCCGCTGATCGTCTGGGCCGCGTCATCCTCGCCGAATGTGGTCTGGGTGGCCGCCGGTCAGGAGTGGAAGGACGACGCCTGGTCCTGCCCGTCCTGCGGCGGTGTGATGCAGCGCCCCGGCGACGACTGGTTCTGCGGCGAGTGCGGCTTCCGCCGCCCGTCCCCGAGCTGGGTGCTCAGCGGCGACCACGTCATCGACCCGCACGGTTCGGCGTGGCCGATCCACCTCCAGCTGCCCGGCCGCGCCAACAAGGCGAACGCCGCCACCTCCGCCGCCGTCGCGGCCGTGTTCGGCGTACCGCCGCAGGTGGCGCTGGAGCGGATGTACGACGTCCAGGCGGTGGCCGGCCGGTACGACGTCGTCCAGTTCCAGGAGCGCGAGCTGCGGCTGCTGCTCGCGAAGAACCCGGCGGGCTGGCTCGAAACGTTTTCCCTCATCAACCCGCCGCCCACGCCGGTGATCCTGGCCGTCAACGCGCGCGGCGCGGACGGCACGGACACCTCCTGGCTGTGGGACGTCGACTACACCCGGCTCGCCGGCCACCCGATCTTCGTGCTCGGTGACCGCAAGCTGGACCTCGCGGTGCGCCTGGAGGTCGCGAACCTGGAATTCCGGGTCTGCGAGACGCTCGACGAGGCCGTGCAGCTGGCGCCGCCCGGGCTGATCGAGACGATCGCCAACTACACCGCGTTCCAGGACCTGCGCCGCCGCGTCGGCAACTAGGCCCGTGTACACCGGAAAAGGACAAGCAAGCATGAGCGACAACAGCCTGCGCCTGGTGTGGATCTACCCGGACCTGCTGAGCACGTACGGCGACCAGGGCAACGCCCTCGTCGTGGAGCGCCGGGCCCGTCAGCGCGGCCTCGACGTCCACCGTGTGGACGTACGCAGCGACCAGCAGATCCCCACTTCGGGCGACATCTACCTGATCGGCGGCGGTGAGGACCGGCCGCAGCGGCTCGCGGCGGAGCGGCTGCGCCGCGACGGCGGTTTGGAGCGCGCGGTGTCCAACGGCGCGATCGTCTTCTCGGTCTGCGCCGGGTACCAGATCCTCGGCCACGAGTTCATCAACGACCTCGGCGAGCGCGAGCAGGGCCTCGGGCTGCTCGACGTGGTCAGCACGCGCGGCGAGGGCGAGCGGTGCGTCGGCGACGTCCTCGGGGACATCGACGAGCGCCTCGGCCTGCCGCCGCTGACGGGCTTCGAGAACCACCAGGGCATCACCCATCTGGGGCCGACGGCGCGGCCGTTCGCCCGGCCGCGGATCGGCAAGGGCAACGGGACCGGCGACGGCACGGAGGGCGCGTACAACGACACCGTCTTCGGTACGTACATGCACGGCCCCGTGCTGGCCCGCAACCCGCTCATCGCGGACCTGCTGCTGAAGCTGGCCCTCGACGTCAACGCGCTGCCGCCCACCGACGACCGGTGGTACGAGGCGCTGCGCGCCGAGCGCATCGCGGCGGCGACGCAGCCCGCCTGACGGACTGTCGCAGTTCGTACACCTTTGTCGTGTCCAGCTGTCGGACGCCCGGTTCGGCCCCGTCACTCTGCGCGAGTAGGGTGACGGGGATCCAACCGGACGACGTGGTCCGGTCTCCGGCCCACGTTGCAAAGGTATTCCGGGCATGCGCATTGGTGTACTCACTTCCGGCGGCGACTGCCCCGGCCTGAACGCTGTCATCCGTTCCGTCGTGCACCGCGCCGTCGTCGACCACGGCGACGAGGTCATTGGCTTCCACGACGGCTGGAAGGGCCTTCTGGAAGGCGACTACCGCAAGCTCGACCTCGACGCGGTAGGCGGCATCCTGGCCCGCGGCGGCACGATCCTCGGCTCCTCCCGGGTCCAGCCCGCGCATCTGCGCGGCGGCGTCGAGACGGCCCGTGGCCATGTCGCGGACCTCGGACTCGACGCGATCATCCCGATCGGCGGCGAAGGCACGCTGAAGGCGGCGAACCTGCTGTCCGAGGCGGGGCTGCCGATCGTCGGCGTACCGAAGACCATCGACAACGACATCGCGTCGACCGACGTCACCTTCGGCTTCGACACGGCGGTCGGGGTCGCGACCGAGGCCCTCGACCGGCTCAAGACCACCGCCGAATCGCACCAGCGCGTGCTGATCGTCGAGGTCATGGGACGGCACACCGGCTGGATCGCGCTCCACTCCGGCATGGCGGCCGGCGCGCACGCCATCGTCGTGCCCGAGCGTCCCTTCGACATCGGTGAGCTGACCGAGCTGGTCGGCAAGCGGTTCTCGGCCGGCAAGCGGTTCGCGATCGTCGTGGTCGCCGAGGGCGCCAAGCCGCGCGAGGGCTCCATGGAGTTCGACGTGGGCGGCAAGGACATGTACGGGCACGAGCGCTTCGCGGGCGTCGCCAGGCAGTTGTCCGTCGAGCTGGAGGAGCGCCTCGGCAAGGAGGCGCGTCCCGTCATCCTCGGCCACGTCCAGCGCGGCGGCACCCCGACGGCGTACGACCGTGTCCTCGCGACCCGCTTCGGCTGGCACGCGGTGGAGGCGGCGCACCGGGGTGAGTTCGGGATGATGACGGCGCTGCGTGGCACGGACATCGTGATGGTCCCGCTGGCCGAGGCCGTGGAGACGCTGAAGACCGTGCCCACCGAGCGGTACGCCGAGGCGGAGTGCGTGCTCTGATCTTGTTGCGTGTTTGACGGACTGCCCCCGGCCGCGACCGCGACCGGGGGCAGTTCTACTCTGTACCGGACAACCGTTACGAATGGGCAGTCCCACGGGAGTACGCAGATGGATCACAGCGGGCACGGCAGCGGCATGAACATGGATCTGCCGCCGTTCACGCTGGGACGGGGGCTGGAGCACTCCCCCGATCTCTTCTTCCTGGTGGGGTGCGTCCTGGCGCTCGCCCTGTACGGGTGGGGCGTGGTGCGGCTGCGGCGGCGCGGTGACGGCTGGCAGGTCGGCCGGACCATCTTCTTCGTCCTCGGCGTGCTGAGCGTGGCGCTGGTGATGTGCACCAAGCTCAACGACTACGGCATGGTCATGTTTAGCGTGCACATGGTGCAGCACATGATCATCAGCATGCTCTCGCCGATCCTGCTGCTGCTCGGCGCCCCGGTGACACTGGCGCTGCGCGCACTGCCGGTGGCGGGGCGCGGGAACCGCAAGGGGCCGCGCGAGCTGCTGCTGATGTTGCTGCACAGCCGTTACATGAAGATCGTCACGCATCCGGCGTTCACGATCCCGCTGTTCATCGCGAGCCTGTACGCCCTCTACTTCACGCCCATTTTCGATTTCCTGATGGAGAGCAAGCCCGGCCACCTCGGCATGATGGTCCACTTCCTCGCCGTCGGTCTCGTCTTCTTCTGGCCGATCATGGGCGTCGACCCGGGGCCGCACCGCCCGGGTTATGTGATGCGGATGCTGGAGCTCTTCGCCGGCATGCCGTTCCACGCGTTCTTCGGCATCGCGCTGATGATGGCGACCCAGCCGATGATCGGTACGTACGCGAACCCGCCCGCGTCGCTCGGCATCGACGCGCTGAGCGACCAGAACGCGGCGGGCGGCATCGCCTGGGCATTCTCGGAGATCCCGTCGGTGCTGGTGCTGCTCGCGCTGGTCTTCCAGTGGTACCGGTCCGAGCAGCGGGTCGCGCGGCGCGCGGACCGGGCGGCGGACCGTGACGGCGACAAGGAGCTCGTGGCGTACAACGCGTACCTCGCCTCGCTCCAGGCACGCGGGCGCTAGCCGCCGGTCTCCGGCCGGGTCGCCAGGCCACCGGGTCGCCGGTAACGTCGGCACAGTAGCGCGGGAGCCCCTGAGGGGTGACTATGGCCCTCCATCAGAAGGAGGGGGTGCGCATGCCCGGTTCTGCGAAGTCGATGGGGGTGCTCACCGTCGGGACGCTGATTGTCATCTCGGCGTACACGGCGGCACTCGGCAGCAACGGCTGGCTGTGGTTCGGCTGGGTCGTGCTCGGTCTCATCACGGTCGGCATGGCCGCGTCGCGCAGCCAGTAGTACCTGCTGAAACGAAACTTCACTGCGCGACGCGGGGACGCGGGTACGGGCACCGATCGCTCAGAAGCGGAAGACCGGCCCGGTCGCGGTGTCGAGCACGCACGCGTTCGGGTAGGTCTTGTGCCATGACGTCGGCAGGCCGCGCCAGTTGCCCGACGCGCTGACGGTCACCGGCTCGTACTGCTTGGTGCACGCGCGCGGGTTCCCCGGCAACTTGTCGAAATCGCCCTTCGCCCTGTCCAGCGCGGCGCACGCGTCCGACGCCTCCGGGTGAGGCCCCGCGGGGCGGGGCACACACTGCAGGACGACGCCCCGGATCCAGGTGCTGCCCGATCCCGAAACGGTGAGGAAGAGGCCGTGGGGTGGCGTGGGCCCACCGGGGACGGTCGCCGCCCGAGCGGGCAGGGCCGCACCCGCGAGGGCGAGCAGGACGACTGCGGTGACGGTGGCTGGGGAGCGCATCCGGACCTCCTGGGGCTGGATTGCCTGGCGACTGGGTGTCGGGCAGAGCCAGGCCACCCCCCGCCGCGTCCGCCGCCAAGCGACCGCGCCGCCGCGTCCCGCGCACGAGCGCGTGCGCTGCTCCGGACGGCGGACCGCCTGATAGCGTCGCTAACATAAATTGTGTAGCGTTGATTACCCAGGGGATACCGACACCTCCGAAACCGGGAGCAACGCCATGAGCGAGCAGACCACCCCCGAGCGCCGGGTCGCGATCGTCACCGGGGGGTCGCGTGGCATCGGGCGGGCGGCAGCCGAGCGGCTGGCGTCCGACGGGTTCGCCGTCGTCATCAACTACGCGGGGAACCGGACCGAGGCCCAGACGGCGGTCGCGGCCATCGGCACGGCCGGCGGGCAGGCGATCGCCTTTCGCGCCGATGTGGCGGACGAGGCCGCGGTTTCGGACCTCTTCGACCTCGCCGAGGAGACGTACGGCGGTGTGGACGTGGTCGTGCACGCCGCCGGCGTCATGAAGCTCGCGCCGCTGGTCGACACCGACCTCGGTGAACTGGACCGCATGCACAGGACGAACGTCCGCGGCACGTTCGTCGTCGACCAGCAGGCAGCCCGCAGGCTGCGCTCCGGCGGAGCGATCATCAACTTCTCCAGCTCCGTCCTGGGGCTGGCCCTCCCCGGCTACAGCGCGTACGCCGCCACCAAGGGCGCGGTCGAGGCAATCACCCTGATCCTGGCCCGCGAACTGCGCGGGCGGGACATCACCGTCAACGCGGTGGCACCCGGACCGACCGCCACCGCGCTGTTCCTGGACGGCAAGGACCAGGAAACCGTCGACCGCATGGCCAGGATGAACCCGCTGGAACGCCTGGGTACGCCCGAGGACATCGCCGAGGCCGTCTCGTTCCTGGCCGGGCCCGCCCGCTGGGTCAACGGCCAGGTCCTGCGCGCCAACGGCGGCGTCGTCTGACCCTCCGGCCTCCGGCCGGTCCGCACGTGATCACCGGCGCCGTCGCCGCGCGTAGCACCGCCTCAGCACCGTTGATAGCGTCCCGCTCATGAGTACGCGAGCACGCATCCTGGAAGTGGCGGCGGACCTGGTCGCCCGGTCCCCGGACGGGGACATCTCCACCCGGGCCGTGTGTGAGGCCGCCCAGGTCGGCGCGCCCGCGCTCTACCGGCACTTCGGTGACAAGGAGGGCCTGCTCTCGGCCGTCGTCGACCACGGGTTCGACCAGTACCTCGCGACGAAGCGGCGGCGCGGACCCGGCGCGGACCCGGTCCAGGACCTGCGCGACGGCTGGGACAGCCACGTCGACTTCGCCCTGCGCAACCCGAATCTGTACCGCCTGATGAATTCGCCCGCGATGCGCACACCCCCGGCCTCGGCTCTCGAATCGCACCGGATCCTCACGGCGGACCTGGAACGGGCGGCGGCGCAGGGCAAGCTGCGGCTCGCCCCTGAACTGGCCGCCCAGATCGTCATGTCGGCCAACGTCGGGGTGGCCCTGATGCTCGTCTCCCGCCCGTCGACCTTCACGGACATGAGCACGTCGACGCGCGTACGTGACGCCGTGCACGCCGCCATCTTCACCCCGGACGTGGCCACCGCCGGCCCCGCGACCGACGAGGCCCGCGTACCGCCCACGGCGGCCAGGCTGAACGCCCTGCTGCGCCAGTCCCCGCACTCACCCCTGAGCGCCGCCGAAACCGGCCTGATGAGGGAGTGGCTGGACCGGCTGTCCAACGCACCCACCGGTTTCTCAGCGTGACTGGAGGAATCTGCCGGGGGCGCGTACAGCCGCATCGCCAGACGCCCCGCACCGGATCAGGACCTCGCTCCGATCCGGCGCGGAACGCCGCAGACGGTCAGTTTTCGCCGAGCAGCTTCTTCATGCGTGTGATCTCGGCGCTCTGCGAGGTGACGATGTCACCGGCCATGTCCTTGGCGGGCCGGTAGGCACCGTCGGACTGCTCGGTCCTCGCCATCTCGACCGCGCCTTCGTGGTGCTTGACCATCAGCTCCAGGAACGCGGTGTCGAACGCCCGGCCGGAAGACCTCTCCAGCCTGTCCATCTCCTCGGGGGTCATCATCCCGGACATGGAGTGCCCGGCATGTTCGCCGCTCTCGTTCTCCTCGGGGACCTCCTCGCCCCAGGCAGTGAGCCATCCGGACAACGTCTTGATCTCCGGGCCCTGCGCCCTCTTGATCTCCGCGGCCAGCTTCTTGACCTCGGCGGACCGGGACCGGGTCTCCGCCATTCCGGCCATCTCCACGGCCTGCCGGTGGTGCGGGATCATCCCCTTCGCGAAGGCGATGTCGGCGGCGTTCCGCTCCCCCTGCCCGGCGGAGTCCGACGCGGTGGGCGAGGAGGTCTTTGCGTGGCCGTCGTGGCCGGCCGAGCTGTCATTTCCCCCGCCGCAGGCGGCGAGTACGACAGCAGCGGTGGCCGCGGCCGCCACAGCGGCGGCACGGCGGATCGGTGAACGGTGTGCGGTCATGGTGGTGCGACTCCTGTGTACGCGCTGAATCAGGCATGACTGTCGAAGGCGTGACACCGGCCGAAGGGACCGGGCACGCGCGAGCCGCCTATATGCGCAGGAGTTGCAGTTGGCTCAATGTGGGCGGGGCCCGGGCGCCCGGCGTCGCCGCGAGAAGGAGTGCGGGAGCGTCCACCGACGCGCAGGCGACCACTCCGGCCGGAGCCGGGGCGGGCAGTGCGGGAGCTCCGCTCGTACCGCCGGCCGCGCATGTGGGGTCGGCATGCTCGGCGTGTCCGCCGGCACCGCCCGCGCCATGACCGGCGTGGGCACCGTCCTCACCGTCAGCCGCGTCACTGTGCGACGGGGCCGCCGCGTGACGGACCTCCGCCACGGCGGCGGACGGCCCCGGAGGGACACCGGGCGCCAGCCCGTGCATGGCCACCAGACCCGCCAGCACGGTCAGCACGAGCAGCGCGTACAGCCGCGCCCCACGGGGCCGTGCCGTGCGCCGCGCCTGCTGACTCATACCCGCATCCTAATCAGCGCCCGGGACCCGACGCCCAGTGCCGTGCCTGATGCCAAGTCAGTAAAGTCGGAGCGGGTCAGCGCTGACCCCCCTGGAGCCGATCCGGCAGAGCTAGGAGCCGCCCCGTGTTCTATTACGTGCTCAAGTACGTCCTTCTCGGGCCACTGCTGAGGCTGCTCTTCCGGCCCAGGATCGAGGGACTGGAGCACATTCCGGACGACGGCGCCGCGATCGTGGCGGGCAATCACCTGTCGTTCTCCGACCACTTCCTGATGCCCGCGATCATCAGGCGGCGCATCACCTTCCTCGCCAAGGCCGAGTACTTCACGGGCCCTGGTCTCAAGGGCCGGCTGACCGCCGCGTTCTTCCGCAGCGCCGGTCAGATCCCGGTCGACAGGTCGGGCAAGGAGGCGGGGAAGGCGGCCATCCGCGAGGGGCTGGGGGTGCTGAGCAAGGGTGAGCTGCTGGGGATCTATCCGGAGGGCACCCGCTCGCACGACGGCCGGCTCTACAAGGGCAAGGTCGGGGTCGCGGCGATGGCGCTCAAGGCGCAGGTGCCCGTGGTGCCGTGCGCGATGGTGGGTACGTTCGAGATCCAGCCGCCGGGACAGGTCGTACCGCGTATCAAGCGCGTCACCATCCGGTTCGGCGAGCCGCTGGACTTCTCGCGGTACGCGGGCATGGAGAACGAGAAGGCGGTACTCCGCGCGGTCACCGACGAGATCATGTACGCGATCCTCGGGCTCTCCGGGCAGGAGTACGTCGACCGGTACGCGGCCGAGGTCAAGGCGGAGCAGGCCAAGAAGTTCCCACGGCTCCTGCGCTGACGGCGGATCAGCGCACGGCGAACGTTTCCCCGCCCCCGGTCCCCGCGCGCATAGCGTCCTTCGCATGACCAAGGGAAACGCGTTCATCATCGGAGCTACAGGACAGATCGGACGGGCAGCCGTACGGGCGCTCGCCGCGGACGGCTGGGACGTGACGGCCGCGTCGCGTGGTGGTGGCCGGGACGCGACGTGGCCACAGGAGGTACGGGCCGTGGCGCTCGACCGGGGCGACGACGCGGCGCTGGCCGCCGCGCTCGGCGACGGCTGCGACGTGCTGGTGGACATGGTCGCGATGGAGGAACGGCACGCGGCGCAGCTGACCGGGCTGGCGGACCGGATCGGTTCCGCCGTCGTCATCTCCACCGGCGCCGTCTACGAGGACGACAAGGGCCGCAGCTTCGACACCCAGGACGAGCCGGACGGGTTCCCGCGGTACCCGGTGCCGATCCGCGAGAGTCAGGCCACCGTGGCGCCGGGTGACGCGACGTACGGGACCAGGAAGGTCGCGATCGAGCGGCATCTGCTGGCCGCCGCCGACCGGCTGCCCACGACCCTGCTGCGGGCGGGCGCGATCCACGGGCCGTACTGCCGGACTCCGCGTGAGATCCATTTCGTCAAACGGGTGCTGGACGGGCGGCCGGTGAGGATCCTGGCGTACGGCGGGCTCAGCCAGTTCCACCCGGTGCACATCTCCAACCTCGCGGAGCTGATCCGGCTGGCGGCGGCGCGGCCCGGCGCGCGGGTGCTCAACGGGGGTGATCCGGACGTGCCGGCAGCCGCGGAGATCAGTTCGGCCGTCGACGCGGTCATGGGTGTGGAGAGCGAGCTGGTGATCGTGGACGGGCCGCCGCCGCGCGACGGCGTCGGGGAGACCCCGTGGGGGCCCGACCACCCCATCGTCTACGACATGTCGGCCGCCGGGCGGGAGCTGGGATACCGGCCGGTGACGACGTACGCCGAATCGCTGCCCGCCACCGTGGAGTGGCTCGCGGACCGGCTGCGCGCCCAGGACTGGCGGGAGGCGTTCCCGAAGCTGTCCGTGCGGTACGGCCCCGGCGGCGGTCCGTTCGACTACGCCGCGGAGGACGCCTGGCTGAGGGAACAGCGCTGAGCCGAGCACGCGAGGAAGGGGACGGCCGCGATTCCGGCCGCCCCCTCCCGTCACCTGTTACGGCTGTCGGGCCCTACGGCTTCGGCGTGGCGTGCGGGGCGCACGTCACATCGCGGCTGTCGGTCTTCCCGGTGAGCAGGTAGGTGTCGACCCGGTCGTTGACGCACGGGTTGGCGATCCCGGTGACACCGTGCGAGCCGGCGTCCTTCTCGGTGATCAGGCGCGAGCCCTTGAAGCGCTTGTGCAGTTCGACGGCGCCCTCGTACGGAGTGGCGGCGTCGCGCTCGGCCTGCACGATGAGGACGGGCGGCAGCCCCTTGCCGGACTTGACGTTCAGCGGGGTCTGCTGCTTCGACGACCAGGTGGCGCAGGGCAGGTTCATCCAGGCGTTGGCCCACGTCATGAACGGGTGGTCCTTGTGCAGCCTGGTGTTGTCCCGGTCCCATGTCTTCCAGTTGGTGGGCCACTTGGCGTCCGCGCACTCGACGGCCGTGTAGACGGCGTTGCCGTTCTCCGAGGACGCGTTGCCCGCGGTGTCCGACATGTCGGGGGCGATCGCGTCGACGAGCGCCTGCGTGTCACCCGCGACGTACGCGCTCCAGGTCTTGGCGACGGACGCCCAGGCGGAGTCGTAGTACGGCGCGCTCTGGAAGAAACCGATGAGCTCGGCGGGGCCGACGACGCCGCCGATGGGGCTCTTCTTGGCGGTGGCGCGCAGCTTCAGCCACTGCTGCTCGACCTTCTCGGGGGTGTCCCCGAGGTGGTAGGCGGCGTCGTTCTTGGCCACCCACTGCTTCCAGTCCTCCCAGCGCGTCTGGAAGGCGACGTCCTGGTCCAGGTTGGCCTGGTACCAGATCTTCTCCTTCGACGGGTTGACCACGCTGTCGACGACCATGCGGCGGACGTGGCCGGGGAACAGCGTTCCGTAGACCGCGCCGAGGTACGTGCCGTACGAGACCCCGAGGAAGTTCAGCTTCTTCTCACCGAGCGCGGCGCGCAGGACGTCCAGGTCGCGTGCGCTGTTCGGCGTGGTCATGTGCGGCAGCAGCCACCCGCTGCGCTCCTGGCAGCCGTCCGCGTACTCGGCGGCGAGCTTGCGCTGGGCGCGCTTGTCGGCCTCACTGTCGGGCACCGGGTCGAGCTTCGGCGCCTTGACGAACTCCTGCGGGTCGACGCAGGAGATGGGCGAGGAGTGTCCGACACCGCGCGGGTCGAAGCCCACGAAGTCGTACGCCTTGGCCATCTTCGTGTAGACCGGGTTCTTCTTGGTGACCCGGGTCGGGAACCTCAGGCCCGAGGCGCCGGGGCCGCCCGGGTTGTAGAGCAGCGCGCCCTGACGGTCTTCCTTGGGCCCGGTGTTGGCGATACGGTCCACGGCGATCTTGATCTTGCGGCCGTTGGGCTTGGCGTAGTCGACCGGGACGGTGACCCAGCCGCACTGGATGGGCTTGTCGAGCCCCCAGCCGGCCGGGCACTCGCGCCAGTCGATGCCCGCCTTCGCGGCGCGGTGGGCGGCGATCCGCACGCCGCGCGCCTCGGACGTACTGGTGCTGGTGGTGCTGCTGGTGGTGCTGCGGCCCTCGGCGCCGGCGGCCGGCGCGGCCAGTGCGCCGGCCATCAAGGTGCCCGCTATGAGAGTGCCGGCCGAGCCGAGCGCTGCTGTACGCCTCAAGTGGTGTCTCCCCCTGTGAGTGTGGTGCCGCACGTGACGACAGGTCATTGGTCAGTACGTGTACGGGCGCATCCTGTCGCCTGAAGGGCCCCGGGCAACAGGCCGTACTGGCGTTTCTTTACCAATCCCATAACCGGAGACCCATGTCCCGCTGAGCGGTGCACCTGGCGGTCACCCAAATGTCTGAAGTGCCCGGTCCAGTACGCGTCGCAGCTGGAGCGCGTCGGCCGCGACCGCCGTGACCAGCACGGCGGGACCGGCGAGCGGGGCGAGCACCGCGTTGTCGCCCAGAAGGGTGGTTTCGGGAGGATTGAGCTCAAAGTCGGGGTTGACGACGAGGAGTTGGCCGGTCGCCCGGTGGCCGCCGAGCACCGCTCCCCCGTCCCAGCCGCCGGGCGCCCCCGGACCGTACGACAGTTCCTGGTCAAGGAGCGGCCGGCCGGCCCGGTGGACGGTGAGCCGGGTGGTGAGCGTGCCGGACTCCTCGCCGTACCGGCCGAGGATCTGCTCCTCGCGCAGGACCAGGCGGGCGGAGGCGGCGAGCTCGACGCGGGTGGTCATCCGCAGGTCGCTGCCACGGGCCGAGATGAGCGGTTCCGGCAGCCAGCGCAGGCGCGCGTCGGCTCCGGCCGTCAGCCGTACGTCGTAGCGGGCGTGCCGGCCACCGCGGCCGGGCAGGGCGACCGTGGCCGCGGCCGAGTCCACGGCGAGCGCGGCGCCGTCCCGTACGCCGGCCTCGACGGCCAGCCGGTCGCCGCCCAGAGGCGCGCTCATCGCGCCGACGACGGTCACCCGGGCGTACGTCCCCGTGCCGCGCGTGCGGCGCACCGCGAGCGGCCCGTCGCTCTCCAGAACGGGCAGCCGGGTGCCGCCCAGGCCGTCGGGGACGGCGGTGATCCTGGCCGTCGCCCCGATGCCGGCCGGCGCCACATCCGCCGGTGCGGTGGTCATGCGGACCAGGCGGCGAGCTGTGCGCGGACCCAGTCGGCCACCGGCTTCACGCCGTCCTCGGCGGTCAACGAGGTGAAGGCGACGGGCAGTTCGCCGCGCTGGGCCTTGGCGTCGCGCGCCATGCGGCCGAGGTCGGAGCCGACGTACGGCGCGAGGTCGGTCTTGTTGACGACCAGCAGGTCGGCCGTCGTGACACCCGGGCCGCCCTTGCGCGGGATGTCGTCGCCGCCCGCCACGTCGATGACGAAGACCTGCGCGTCGACCAGCCCCTTGGAGAAGGTGGCGGTGAGGTTGTCGCCGCCGGACTCGACCAGGATCAGGTCGAGCGGTCCCACCGCGTCCTCCAGGTCCTCGACCGCT
This sequence comes from Streptomyces sp. ISL-99, assembly GCF_018614005.1. NCBI lineage: Bacteria > Bacillati > Actinomycetota > Actinomycetes > Kitasatosporales > Streptomycetaceae > Streptomyces > Streptomyces sp. ISL-99. Next base: position 684 of record NZ_JAGGPC010000038.1, on the reverse strand, counting down.
TCGAGGTTGGCTGAGATGTCGTCACGGATGGCGGTGTGCGGGCAGGCACCGGTCTCGACGGCCTGGATGCGCTCGGGCGGCAGAACGGCGTTGCGCAGCAGGAATTCGGCGTCCTCGCGCGTGTAGATGTCATTGGTGACGACGGCGATGGACAGCTCTTCGCGCAGTGCGCGGCACAGGGCGGCGACGGTCGCGGTCTTGCCGGAGCCGACCGGGCCACCGAGTCCGATGCGCAGGGCGCGCTTCGTACCGTCGGGGCGGGCGGCGTCGGCGCTGACGGCCATGGCGCTGTCGTGACTGTGGTCGAGGTGCATGGGGTGCGGCTCCTAAGCGGTGTTACGAGGCGAAGAGGCGTACGGGCCAGGCCGCGTGCGCCTCGGCCATGATGTCGAGCAGCGGCGCGGAAGCCGCGGGCAGTGTGCCGGTGCCTTCGGCCAGGGCGCGGTGGGCGGCCTCGGCGGCGCGTCGCGCGACCTGGTCGAGTTCGGGTGCGAGGCGGGCGAGGACGGCGGTGGCCTCGAAGGGGTCCAGGCCGAGGAGGCGTACCACCGCGGTGGCGGGGCCGCCGACACTCTCGTACGCGACGCAGTGTGCGGCGTCCTCGGGCCCGAGCCCCGCCGCCCGCGCGGTGACGCCGAGCACGACGGGCTGGTGCGCGCCGCGCGGGCGCGCGGCGGCCAGCGC